>JBJTJV010000179.1:0-6291 GCA_046352645.1 Chloroflexota bacterium
CGGCTCCGGCGTCGGCTCCGGCGTGGGCGGAGGCGTCGGCCGCGGCGTAGGCGCGGGCGTCGGCGCGGGCGTGGGCTCAGGGGTCGGCTCGGGCGTCGGCTCCGGCGTGGGTGCCGCGGTCGGCACGGCGGTCGGGGTCGCCGTCGCCGGCGCAGGCGTCGGCGCCGGGCGCGAGCAGGCGGCGAGCGCCAGGGCGGCGATGAGCGCCGCGGCACCCAGGCGCACGGAGCGCCGTCGTCGGAACATCTGGTCTCTCCTCCACGTGTCCTGGCCGGCGGGCAGAACAACTCTATCGCGCGCCTGCAACGGCACCCTTGTACCACGGCGGGCGGCGCTGCGGCAAGACCCGCCGCGGACCTGCGCGGTGGTGCACGCGCGCACGGCCGGACCTAGACTGTCGCGCATGGATCGCGGGGACTGGCTGCGGGACCGGATGCGGTCGTTCGGATGCGCCGCCTGTGGCTGGGGTTACGAGCCGGAGCGGGTACGGCTGCTCGCGGAGCGGGATGGCCTCTGGTTCGTGGCCCTGGCGTGCGCGATGTGCGGTGACGAGACGGAGGCGATCGTGACGCTCCAGCCGGTGGACGGCGACGGCCCCGCCCTCTCCGCGCCGGAGCTGCCTGCCTCGCGCCCCGCGGACGCGGTCGATGCGGACGACGTCCTCCGCGTCCACGAGCTCCTCGACGGCTACACGGGCGACATCGGCGGCCTCCTCACCCTCCTCGGTGCCGGCGGGGGTCCGGTCGCACGGTGAGCCGTGCCCCGCGCTTCGCCCACGCGAGCGAGGCCGAGCTGGCACGCATCCTCGACTTCTACCGGGTCCCCTGGGCGTACGAGCCGCGGACGTTCCCGCTCGCCTGGGACACGGAGGGGACGGCGGTCGAGTGCTTCACGCCCGACTTCTACCTCCCCGAGGAGGATCTCTACCTGGAGCTCACGACCCTGCGGCAGCCACTCGCCCGACGGAAGCACCGCAAGGTCCGGCTGCTCCGGGAGATCTACCCCATGGTGCGGGTGAAGCTGCTCAACGCCCGGGACTTCCGCGAGCTCCTGTGCAAGTACGGCCGTGGCGAGGTCGCGGCCGCGATCATCGGGCCCGAGGGCCAGGCGGGGGTCCTGCCGGTCGTCCGGCCGGTCGCCCCGCGACCGACCGCCCTCCCCGACCCCGAGCCCATCGTCCGCTCCCCCGCCGCCTGAGACCGGAGGCCCCCATGCGCACCCCCGACTACGTCAACGACATCGCGGAGATCCTCATCACGGAGGGGGAGCTGCGCGCGCGGGTGGCCGAGCTGGGCACCCGCCTCTCGGCGGACTACGTCGGCCACGACGTCGTCCTCGTCTCCGTCCTCAAGGGTTCGCTGCCCTTCATGGCGGACCTCATGCGGGCGATGTCCATCCCCGTGCGCATCGACCTCATGGAGGTCTCCTCCTACGGCGGCGCGGTCACCGAGACGTCCGGGCTCGTGCGCATCCTCAAGGACCTCTCCGCGTCCATCGAGGGGAAGGACGTCCTCATCGTAGAGGACATCATCGACACGGGGCTGACGCTGAACTACCTGCTCCGCTACCTGCGCGGCAAGAACCCGGCGAGCCTGCGGATCTGCACGCTGCTGGACAAGCCGGCGCGTCGGCTCGTGGAGATCGGCATCGACTACCGGGGCTTCGAGATCCCCGACCGCTTCGTCGTCGGGTACGGGCTCGACTACGGCGAGATGTATCGGAACCTGCCGCACATCGGGGTGCTGCGCCCCGAGGTCTACGGGGCGGGATGAGGCAGGGGCTCGGGCGCGGGCGACCGATCGTCGCGGTCGGCGGCGTCCTCGCGCTCATCGGCTCGTTCCTGCCGTGGGTCTCCGCCGGGGAGCTCACGGGCCAGGTCGTGACCGGCAACGGCCTGAGCGGGACGGGGATCCTCGTCTTCGTCTCCGCCGTGGGCCTCCTGATGCTCATGCTCCTGCCGTACGCGTCCGCGAGCGGGCGCTCGTCGCTGGACCAGCCGGCCGCGTACGCGATCCTGTGCGGCATCTCGATCCTGGGGATGCTCCTCACCCTCGCGCAGCTCTGGACCGCGGATGCCCTCCGGCTGTGGCCGCCCGACCGCGCGCCGGGGCTCGTCCTCGCGGTCGCCGGTGTCGTGATCTCCGCGATCGGCGTCGCCGAGGTGATCGGCGAGCGGGACGGGGAGCCACCGCTCCGTCCCCGGCGCTGACCGCCGACGGCGCGCCCGCCGGAGCGCCCGCGCACCCGGATCGCCGGGACGTGCCTATGCTCCCCGGGAGCATCCGGGCGCCGGCCCGGCCCACGGGAGGTCCGCCGATGACGACCGAGACGCCGCGCGGCGCGCCGCGCACGATCCGCCGCGACCCGACGCGCCTCCTGCGGCGCCTCGCGCGGATCGAGGGCCAGGTCCGCGGCGTCGCGCGGATGGTCGAGCGCGGCGAGCCCGCAGTCGACGTGCTCCAGCAGACCGCGGCGCTCCGGGCGGCGCTCGACGCGGTGACGCTGCTCGTCATCGAGGAGGAGCTCGCGACGTGCGTCGGCGAGGCCGCCCGGACGCGCAGGGCCAGCCCCTGGAGCGACGAGGCGGTGGACGTCGTGCGGCGCGGGATGGGACGCCCGGCCCGGAGCGGCCGGCCCGCCGCGGAGGCCTGACCGGCCGACCCGGCGGCCCACGACGGGACCCGCGGCGATCGGCGGATTTGCGACGCTTCCGGGGTGACGGACCCCACCCCGCGCCCCGCGCGCGCCCCCCAGCCGCGCGACCCGTGGTCGCTCCCCGACCCGGGCCCGGGCTGGGCCGCCGAGCTCGCGGCCGGGTGCGCCGCGCTCGGCCTCACCCTCGGTCCGGGCGTGCGCGCGGCGCTCGATGCGCAGACGCGGCTCCTCCTCGCCTGGAACGCGGCGATCAACCTCACCGCGATCCGCACGCCGGACCAGGTGGCGCGCCTGCACCTCGTGGACAGCCTGAGCGCCGTCCGGCTCATCGACCGCCTGGCGCCGCCGGAGCCCGCGATGGCGGACATCGGGTCCGGCGGCGGGATGCCCGGGCTGCCGCTCGCCGTCGCGCTCCCCGCGGGCCGTCTCATGGCCATCGATTCCGTCGCGAAGAAGGTGGGCTTCCTCGCGGCCGCGACGGACGCGATGGCGGCGGCGCTCGCGGATGCGGGCGCGCCGGTGCCGCTCCTGGAGCCGGTCGCTGCGCGCGCGGAGGCGCTCGCGGCCGACCCGGGCATCCGCGGCACGCTCGATGTCGTGACCGCGCGCGCCGTCGGGTCGCTCGCGGAGCTCGTGGAGCTCGCGATGCCGCTCCTCGCACCGGGCGGCATCCTCGTCTGCTGGAAGCGCGACGACGGCAGCGGCGCGCTCGCGGCGGAGATCGCCGACGCGGGGCCGATCGCGCACGCCACCGGCGCGGGCCGCGCCACGGTCCACGCCGACCCCGAGCCCGCGCTGCCCGGCCACCGGCTCGTCGTCCACCGCAAGGTCCGCCCGACGCCCGACCGCTACCCGCGCGACCCCGGCCGGCGGAAGCCGCGCGCGGGTCGCTGACCGGGCCGGACCGGGACGGCCGGGGCGCGGACGGTGCCCCCGGCCGCGGGTGCCGGGGTGCGGCCGACGCGCAGCAGCGGAGCCTCCTGGTACCGCTGCTAAGGTGCGGACGATGCGCATCACCTGCCTCACGGACATCCACGCGAACCTCCCCGCGCTCGACGCGGTCCTCGCCGCCGTCGGCACGGCCGACGCGGTCTGGGTGCTCGGCGACGTCGTGGGCTACGGCCCGGACCCGGACGCGGTCGTGGAGCGGCTGCGGGAGATCGGCGCGGTCGTCGTGCGCGGCAATCACGACGCGGCGGCGATCGGCGCGATCCCGGTCACGGACTTCAACGCGGACGCCCGAGCCGCGGCCGAATGGACGGCGCGGACGATCGGCGCGGAGACGCGGGCGTGGCTGGCGGCGCTGCCGGAGACGCGGGTGGAGGGGGACTTCACGCTCGCCCACGGCAGCCCGCGCGACCCGACCTGGGAGTACGTCCACGGCCGCTGGGTCGCGGAGGAGAACCTCGCGCACTTCTCGACGCCGTACGCGATCGTCGGCCACACGCACGTGCCGTGCGTCTTCCGCAGGGACTCCGCGGAGATGGTCGAGATCCTGCCCGGCGACGGCGCCCGGCTCACCCTCGATGCGCGGCGCTGCATCATCAACCCCGGCGGGGTCGGCCAGCCGCGCGACGGCGACCCGCGGGCCTGCGCGATGACCCTCGAGACGGAGACGCGGACGCTCACCTGGCAGCGGATCGCCTACCCGATCGCGGAGACGCAGGAGCGGATGCGCGCGGCCGGCCTGCCGAGCCGGCTCGTCGCGCGGCTGGCCTACGGGCAGTGACGCCGGCGCCGAGGGCGGCGCGGCCGGGTCCGGGCTCCGCGGCGGACCCCGCGCCCCGTGCCCGGTGGTAGTCTGGCGGATGTGTCCGGAGAAAGAGGGTCGTTCGCCTACCGCCATGCGGTGCTGGCGCTCAACGGGGACGTCACCGATCCCCTCGTCATCCGCACCGGCGTGGAGCTCGCGCGCGGGCACGCGACCCGCCTGACCGCCCTCCATGTCATCGAGGCGACCTGGCGCTACGGCCTGGACGAGGAGATCCCCGGCAGCCACGCCGCAGCCTCCACGATACTGGACATCGCGGAGGGCGCCGCCGATCGTGCGGACGTGCGCCTGGACACCCAGCTCCTCCAGGCCCGCGAGGTGGGTGCCGCGCTCGTGGACGAGGCGGTGGCCCTCGACGCGGACGTCATCGTCCTCGGGCTTCCGTATCGCAAGCGCCGCGGTGGCGACTTCGCCCTCGGCCGCACGATCCCCTACGTCTTCCAGAACGCACCGATGACGGTCCTCGTCGTCCGGGAGCCCGTCCCGGCGAGCGGCGAGGTCCCCGTACCCGAGAGGAAGGGCTGAACCAGGGATGCGCACGATCATCGTCGGCTGCGGCCGCGTGGGGGCATCGATCGCCGGCCGGCTCGTCGCGGCCGGTGACGAGGTCACGATCATCGACACCCGCACGGAGGCGTTCGACCGCCTCGAGGACGACTTCGCGGGCCGTGCGATGCGCGGCGACGGCACGGACGAGGATGTCCTGCGCCGGGCGGGCGTGGAGGGCGCGGACCGCTTCTTCGCGCTCACCGAGGGCGACAACCGGAACATCCTCGCGGCCCAGCTCGCCGCGCATCACTTCCGGGTGCCGACCGTCGTCGCGAAGGTGAACGACCCGGTGCGCGCGGAGGCCTACGCAGCGCTCGGCGTCGCGACGCTCTGCCGGACCTCGATGATGGTCGAGTCGCTCGGCGTCTTCCTCGGCCTCCCCGCCGACCGCGGCGCCTGCCGCGTCCTACCCCCAGCCGAACCCGCCACGGATGGCGGCGCGACGGAGTCCTGAGCGATGTACGTGATCGTCGTCGGTGGCGGCAAGGTCGGCTACTACCTCACCAAGGAGCTCCTCGCCGCGGGGCACGAGCTCGTCCTCCTGGAGAAGGACCCCGGCCGCGCCCGGGTGATCGCGGGCGACCTCGGCTCGGTCGTCCTCGCCCGGGACGGCTGCGAGGGGACGCACCTCGCGGAGGCCGGGGCGAACCGTGCCGCGATCGTGGCCGCGGTCACCGGCGACGACGAGGACAACCTCGTCGTGTGCCAGATGGCGAAGCACCATTTCGCGGTGCCGCGGACGATCGCGCGGGTGAACAACCCCGCGAACGAGGCGCTCTTCCGCGACCTCGGCGTGGACGAGGTGATCAGCCCCACGCGCACCGCGCTCGCGGCGATCGAGCAGGACATCCCCGTCCACGAGCTCCTCCACCTCGCCCAGCTCGAAGGCGGCGAGCTCGAGGTCGTGGAGGCGCAGGTGGACGCCACGTCGCCCGCGATCGGGAAGACCGCGGCGGAGATCCACGACCTCGAGTGCTGCGTCCTCTTCGTCGTCATCCGCGGCGACAAGGTCCTGCGGATCCTGCCGGAGACGGTCTTCCAGGAGGGCGACAAGGTCCTGGCCCTGGCCCGGATGGACTGCGAGGCGAACCTCCGCACGCGGCTCATCGGCGCGCTCGACACGGCGGCCCTGCCCGCCTGACCCCCCGCCGCCGTCGCACGCCGCGGCGGCGCTCCCCGCGCACCGCGGCGCGACCGACCGCGCACGGTCGTGTCCCTGCGTCCGCGGTGCGCGGGGAGCGCCGCCGCGGCGTGCGACGGCGGCGGGGGGTCAGGCGGGCAGGGCCGCCGTGTCGAGCGCGCCGATGAGCCGCGTG
>JBJTJV010000180.1:0-7379 GCA_046352645.1 Chloroflexota bacterium
TCGTCGCGGACCTCGGGACCGCGACGACGCTCGACGTGGTGGGCCCGGACGGCGGCTACCGAGGAGGCGCCATCCTGCCGGGCATCGCCCTCGGCGCGACCGCGCTCGCGGCCGGCACCGCCCTCCTGCCGGCGATCGCGCCCACGGTGCCGCCGACGGCGATCGGCGCGGAGACGGCGGGCGCCCTCCACAGCGGCCTCGTCCTCGGGCACGTGGGCGCGCTCCGCGAGCTCGTGGTCCGCTCTGCCGCGGAGATCGCGCCGGACGGGCCGCTGCCACCGCTCGTCTGCACCGGCGGGTCGCCGGCGCGCGACGCGGTCGCCCGGCTGCTCGCCGCGCCCGGCGTGGCGGGCCTGCCGTCCCTCGACGTCCGGGTCGCCCCAGACCTCCTCCTCGAGGGCCTGCTCCGTCTGGCGGGCACCCTCCCGGTGGCCGCGTGAGCGCCGAGCGGCCGCCCCTCGCCGGGCGACTCATCCTGCTCGGCGTGACCGGCTCGATCGCCGCCTACAAGACGGCCGAGCTCGTGCGCCTCCTGCGCACGGCGGGCGCCGACGTCCAGGTGCTCATGAGCCGGACCGCGACCGCGTTCATCGGACCGCTCACCCTCGAGACGCTCAGCGGTCGGCCGGTGATGCTCGACCCGCTCGAGCTCCTCCCCGACCGACGGATCGGGCACATCGTGGCGGCCGACAGCGCCGACGCGGTCCTCGTCGCGCCGGCCACGGCGCGGTGGCTCGGGGCGATGGCGAACGGCCTCGCGGATGACGTCGTCACGGCGACCTGCCTTGCCACGACCGCGCCCGTCGTCGTCGCGCCCGCGATGGACGGCGAGATGTACGGGCACCCCGCGACCCAGGCGAACGTCGCGCGGCTGCGCGGCTTCGGGTACGTCGTCGTGGAGCCGGAGACGGGCCCGCTCGCGTCCGGACAGGTGAGCCGCGGCCGGCTCGCGGAGCTGCCCGCGCTCGTCGCGGCCATCACGGCCGCCGTGGCGGGGCTGCCGATCCGCGAGCCGGACCCCGCGCGCAGGCCCCCTGCCGCAGCGGCCGCGCCGACCCGCGACCTCGACGGCCTCCACGTGGTGGTGACGGCGGGCGGGACGGCCGAGCCGATCGACCCGGTGCGCTACATCGGCAACCGGAGCACCGGTCGGATGGGATTCGCGATCCCCGCCGCTGCCATCGCCCGGGGGGCGCGCGTCACGTGCATCCGCGGGATGACGAGCGTCGCGCCGCCGGACGACGCGGTGATCGTGGACGCGCCGACCGCCGCCGCCATGCGCAACGCGGTCCTCGCGGCGCTGTCCGGCGCGGACGTCCTCGTGATGGCGGCCGCCGTCGCGGACTTCCGGCCCGCGGTCGTCGCGCCGGGCAAGCTCGGCCGCGGCGACGGGCTGACGCTCACGCTCGAGCCCACCGAGGACATCCTCGCCGAGGCCGCCGCGCACGCCCATGCGGCCGCGGAGCGGGCCGGGCGGCCGGGGGCGCGGCCCGTCCTCGTCGGCTTCGCCGCGGAGACCGGCTCGCTCGCGCGGGCACCTGAGAAGGCGGCGCGCAAGCGCGTGGACCTCCTCGTCGCGAACGACGTGGCGGAGGCCGGCTCGGGCTTCGGCACGGAGACGAACCGGGTCACGCTCATCGTGCCGGGCGCGGCGCCGGAGCCGTGGCCGCTCCTCGCCAAGAGCGAGGTCGCCGACCGGCTCCTCGACCGCGTCGCGGCGGTCCGAGCCGCGCTCGGTGCATCATCCGCGCATCCGGCGCCCTCCGTGCCGGCCGACAGGACGGGTCGATGAGCGCAGCCGGCGGCACAGTGCGGATCACCACCGGGGAGATCGCCCGGATGCGTGCGGAAGGGATCCCGATCGCCTGCCTCACCGCCTACGATCACCCGACGGCGCGCATCCTCGACCGGGCGGGCATCCCGCTCATCCTCGTCGGCGACTCGCTCGGCCAGGTCGTGCTCGGCTACGAATCGACGGTCCGGGTCTCCATGGACGAGATGCTCCACCACGCCCATGCGGTCGTCCGCGGGACGGAGCGCGCGCTCGTCGTGGCCGACCTGCCCTTCCTCAGCTACGCCACGCCCGGGGACGCGATCCGGAACGCCGGGCGCTTCCTCCGCGAGGCGGGCGCGGGCGCGGTGAAGCTCGAGGGCGGCACCGCGGTCGCCGGCACGATCGAGACGCTCGTCCGCGCCGGGATCCCGGTGATGGGCCACGTCGGCTGGACCCCGCAGTCGGTCCACGCGCTCGGCGGGCGGACGCGGGTCCAGGGGAAGGACCGGGCCCGCGCGCGGGCGATCCTCGCGGACGCGCTCGCCGTGCAGGAGGCGGGCGCCTTCGCCGTCGTGCTCGAGCTCGTGCCCGAGCAGCTCGCGACGGAGATCACCCGCCGGCTGCGCATCCCGACCATCGGCATCGGCGCCGGACCGGGCTGCTCGGGCCAGGTCCAGGTGATCACGGACATCCTTGGTATCGGCGACTTCATCCCCCGCCATGCCCGGCGCTACGCGGAGCTCGGCGCGGCGATCGACAGCGCCGTCCGCGCCTGGGCGGCCGACGTCGGGAGCGGCGGCTTCCCGGGGCCCGCGGAGACCGTGCGCATGGACCCAGCCGTCCTCGACGCGGTGCTCGGCACGGGCGCCCTCGACCGCCCCGCGGTCCCCGGCGCGATCCCCCTCGACCGCGACCTGTGAGCGCGACCGGACCCGGATGACGCGCGTCGTCCGCGGCCGCGCGGAGCTCCGCGCGGCGCTCGCCGCGCTCCCCCGTCCGATCGGGCTCGTGCCCACCATGGGTGCGCTGCATGACGGCCACCGCGCGCTGATCCGTGCGTCGCGCGCAGCGGATGCGGCCACCGTGGTCTCGGTCTTCGTCAACCCGCGCCAGTTCGGCGAGAGCGCGGACCTCGCCGGCTACCCGCGGGACGAGGCGGCGGACGTGGCGCTGTGCGCCGCCGAGGGCGTTGCGCTCGTCTGGGCGCCCGCGGTCACGGACGCCTACCCGCCCGGCTTCCAGACGACCGTCGGCATCGGCTCCCTCGCGCAGCCGCTCGAGGGAGCGGCGCGCCCGGGGCACTTCGACGGGGTCGCCACGGTCGTCGCGATCCTGCTCGCGCTCGTCGGCCCGGAGCGGGCGTACTTCGGCAGGAAGGACGCCCAGCAGCTCGCCGTGGTCACGCGGATGGCCACCGACCTCGGGCTCCCTACGCGCATCGTCGGCTGCCCCACGGTCCGCGAGCCCGACGGCCTGGCGCGCTCCTCGCGGAACGTGCGCCTCACGCCCGCCGACCGCCTGGCCGCGCCGGTCGTCCACCGGGCGCTCGCAGCCGCGCTTGCGCACCATGCCGCGGGCGAGCGCTCGGCCGCCGCCCTGCGCTCGGTCATGGACGCGGTCCTCGCCGCGGAGCCGCGCGCGCAGCGGGAGTACGTCTCGGTCGCGGACCCCGCGACGCTCGCGGAGCTCGACGCGGTGGGCCCGGAGGGGGCCCTCCTCTCGCTCGCCGTCCGCTTCGGCGCGGTCCGGCTCATCGACAACGAGACGATCCCGCCCGCGGCGGCATAGGGCGGCCGCGCGTCAGGTACGCCGAGTCGGCCGCCCCCCGCCGCGGACGACGCGCGCGGCGCGGCCGACCTCGCGAGCACCCGCGCGCAGGAGGGACCGGGCCACCGGCAGGGCACCGGCCGCGGGCGTGGGCGGCGGCCACGGCGCGAAGCAGCGAAGGATCGCATCGACGTCCACGTTCTCCGCCACGAGCCGACGGATCTCCGCGATCTTCCCGTGATCGCCCGCGTGGGTCTTCACGAGCAGGTCGTGGACGCGCGCCGCGGCCGCGTAGGTGTCGTCGCCGACGAGATAGGCGAAGATCCCCGCCCGCCGCAGCACCGCGAGCTCCTGCACGCGCGGCCGGTAGCCGCCGGTGAAGAGGAACCCGGCCAGCTCGCCGCGCGGGTCCGCACCGTCCGTGCCCGCCGGCCCGCGTCGCCGCAACCGCTCGAGGAGGCCGGGGTCACGTCGGATCTCGCGCCGGATCGCCCGCCGACGCTCCGCGTCCGCCACCGTCGCGTGGATCACGTCGCCGCGATCGCCGGGCACGATGAGGAGCGTGCCGCTGCCGATCCGCTCGAGCACATGGCGCGGCTGCATGGCGCCGATCGCCACGTGCTCGACGACCCGATCGGGGTCGTCGCCCGCGCTCAGGAGCTCGCCGCGCATCTGGTCGGTGAGCATCGCGAGGGTCGGGCTCGACAGCATGGGCCGGAACGGCAGCGTGCCGAGCAGCGGGATGCCGTGGCGGGCGAGCCCGCGTCGGAGCGTGGCCGGGAGCGCCGGGTCCACGGCCGCGTCCACCTTGTTGATCACCGCGCCGACGACGCGCACGCCACGGAGCGTGAAGAGCGCGTGGTTGAGCACGATCTCGTCGATCGGCCGGCCGACCCCTCCCTCGCTGATGATGAGCGCGGGCGCCCCGAGCCGGGCTGCGACCTCCGCGTTCGACAGGCCGACGACGGCGCCGACACCGGCGTGGCCCGTCCCCTCGATGAGCAGCACCTCGTGCGACGCCGCGAGCGCGCGATGGGCCGCCTCGATGCGCGGCGAGAGGTCGTCCGGAACCGTGCCGTTGATGAAGGCCTTCGTGAAGCCGCGCGGGATGTGGACCGGGCTCATCCGGGCGAGCGGGTCGGGCATCCCGAAGACCGTGCGCACGAGGATCGCGTCTTCGTCCGCCGGGACGCCGTCCACGACCGCGGTCCGCTGGCCGACCGGCTTGATGAACCCGGTCGCGAGGTCGCGCTCCATGAGCGCGGCGAGCAGGCCGAGCGCGAAGGTCGTCTTGCCGCGGTTCATCCCCGTCGCGGCGAGGTAGAGCTGGCGCATCGGGTGCATCATGCACCGCGTGAGCCGCCCGCGCCCCACGACCGTCGTCTTCGACCTCGGTGCCGTCCTCATCGACTGGGACCCGCGCCACCTCTTCCGGGAGCACTTCCCCGACGACCCGGCCGGGATGGAGCGCTTCCTCGCGGAGGTCTGCACCCCTGCCTGGAACCACCGCCAGGACGAGGGGCGCACGTGGGCGGAGGCGGTCGCGGAGCTCGTCGGGCGCCACCCGCACGAGGAGGCGCGCATCCGGGCCTACGCGGACCGCTGGCCGGAGATGCTCGGTGGGCCGATCGCGGGGACGGTGGCCATCCTCGAGCGGCTCGACGCCGCGGGCATCCCCTGCTACGCCCTCACGAACTGGTCCGCGGAGACCTTCCCGATCGCACGCGCCCGCTACGGCTTCCTGGGCCGCTTCCGCGGCATCGTCGTCTCGGGGGACGAGCGCGTGGCGAAGCCGGACCCGGCGATCTACCGGATCCTCCTCGAGCGCCACGCGCTCGCACCCGAGACGGCGGTCTTCATCGACGACCGCGCGGAGAACGTGGCGGCGGCCCGCGCGCTCGGGATGGACGGCATCCTGTTCACGGACCCCGCGGCGCTTGCCGATGCCCTGCGGTCGCGCGGCCTGCCGGCCTAGCCGGGCCGCCCGCGGCCCCGGGCGTCAGCCCGCGTCGCCCTCCCCGATGCGCACCGGTGCACCCGTCGCTGCCGAGCGGTAGGCGGCGGCGACGATCTCCGTCGCGCGCACCCCGTCCGCACCGGTGACGGTCGGCGCGCGCCCCGCGCGGATCGCGTCGAGGAAGTCGGCGAGCATCGCGGCGTTCGCGTCCGAGCCGAACCAGCGCCAGCTGGCGCCATCCGCGGCCCGGCCCCAGACAGCGCTGCGCTGGCGGAACGCGTCCATCGCGAGCGCCCCCGCGGTCCCGAGCGCCTCGATCGTCAACCCGCCCCACGTCGGCCAGGAGCGGGGCCGGCTCCACGAGCAGTCGATCGTGGCGAAGACGCCGTTCGCGAAGCGCAGCTGGACCAGCCCGCCCGTCTCGACCCGGTCGAAGCCCTCCTGGAGGATCCGGTTCGTGACCGCGTAGACCTCCGCCACCTCCGCGCCGACGATCCGTCGGTAGAGGTCCGCGAGATGGACCACATGGTCCACGAGCGCGCCACCGCCGGCGAGCTCGGGATCCGTGAACCAGGCGCCGTGGACGTCCGGCATCTCCCCCGTGTTGGTCCCCTCGAGCGCGACGAGCTCGCCGACACGGCCCTCGCGGACCGAGGCGGTGAACGCCGCCACGACCATGTTCCAGGGCGACGGGAAGGCCGTCATGAGCGTGACGCCCGCGCTCGCGCACGCGGCGACGATCGCCTCGGCGTCCGCGACGGTGAGCGCGAGCGGCTTCTCGCACAGGACGTGGACACCGGCGGCGGCAGCGGCCTCCGCGAGGGCCCGGTGCTCGCGGTTCGTGCCGGCGATGACGACGGCATCCGACGCGGCGAGGAGGGCGGCGATGGGGGGCGGCGCGGTCGTCCCGGCCGGGGCCGCCCGCTCCGCCGCGAGCGCCGGGTCCGCGTCCCAGACGCCTGCGAGCGTGACCGTCGGGTCCGCGCCCAGGATGGCGAGGTACGCGGGCGCGGGGACGTGGGCCGCGGAGAGGATCCCGACCCGGAGGCGCGCGCTCATCCGACCTCCGCCGGCGCAACGACCGCCCCGGTCCGCGCAGAGGCGACCGCGGCAAGGCCGATGCGCAGCGCCGCGAGCCCGTCCTCCGCGGTGACCCGCGGCGACCTGCCCGTCTCGATCGCCGCGAGGAAGTCCGCCAGCTCGGCGGCGAACGGATCCTCGCGGGTGAGGCTCTTCTGGATGCCGACCGCCCCCTGGCCGCTCGACGTCGGCGCGTCCGCCCACGCAAGGATGGGGCGCGCCTCGTCCGAGTCGTACGTGAGCACGCCGTGCCCACCTGCGATGTCCATGCTCGTGCGGAACGCGGGCTCGGCGTAGGCCCACGAGCCGGTCACGTGGCTGATCGCGCCGGAGGCGTGCGTGAGGATGGCGAAGGCATGGTCCACGGGGCGCTCCGGCCGGTCGGCGGAGGCGGGGATGCAGCGCACCGCGACGACGTCGCCCGCGAGCCAGCGGGCGAGGTCGAGGTCGTGGATCATCAGGTCGAGGACCATGCCGCCGGAGCGCGCGGGGTCGAAGAGCCAGTGCCCCGCGGGCTTGCGCGGGCGGAACGCAGCGCGCTTGAGGCGCAGGACGGCGGGCGCGCCGATCGCCCCGGAGCGGACGATCCGCTCGGCCTCCGCGACCTCGGGGAAGTAGCGCAGCACGTGCGCGACGAAGAGCCGCACCCCGGCCGCCGCGCAGGCCGCGAGGATCCGCTCCCCGTCGGCGGCGCTGAGCGCGAGCGGCTTCTCGCAGATGACGTGCCGGCCGGCCGCTGCGGCGGCGAGGACGAGCTCGGTGTGCGTGTCCGTGGACATCTGCACGCCCACGGACACGCAC
>JBJTJV010000181.1:0-5628 GCA_046352645.1 Chloroflexota bacterium
GACCGCGCTGCCGACCGCGCTGCCGACCGCGGTCGCGCCGTCCGGGATCGGCACGGGCTGGATCCACGTGTCCGCGCGGTTGTCGTTCGTGTCCCGCCCGTTCCGCGCGGTGCCCTCGGGCAGCCGCTCCAGGGCGCTCCCCGCGGGCGGCGCGAGTCCGGGCGTCCCCTCCACGAAGGGGTTCGCGGCGGTGCCCCACGCGAGCGCGTCGACGACATCGCCGCCGATCACCCGGAGCACGACGACGCCGCCGCTCGCGGCGAGGCCGCCGACCCACCTCAGGTCGGCAAGCCGCGCGTGGACCCCCGCCGCGTTCGCGAGGAGAAGGGAGGTTCCCGGCAGCACGACCGTAGGCCCGAAGGCGAGCCGCCGGCTCACGGAGCCGCCACCCGCCGAGACGTAGAGGAGCTCGAGCCCGTCGAGGGATGCGGCCGCCGGGCCGCGGCCATGGAGCTCGATCCATTCGTCGTCCGCGGCGGCGCCGCCGGTGACGACCTCGCCGATCACGACGTCCCCGGAGACCGGCCATGCGACGGCGGCCGGTCCGACGCTGCCCGCCGGCTCGACCGTGACGGGCGGCCCGGGTGTGCGCGCCGGCCGACGGGCGGATGCGCCCGGCGCGGACGCCGCGACGACGAGCATGAGCACCGGCAGGAGAAGGAGGCAGCGACGCGGGGACAGGGGCATCTGGGGACCTCTCGCGGCGGGGCACGCGGGGGCGGTGACGAGGCCAGCGTCGCGAGCGGCGCTCCCCGGCGACTACACCCGCCGCCGCGCGCTGTGGACGCTCCGGTACCATCCGAGGGGACCCCACCGCACCCCGAGACCCCGAGGAGAACGCCCCCGTGCCGCGCGCGAAGACCACCGACCGGGCGGAAGCCCGCCGCCGCTACCGCGACCAGCAGCGCGCGGCCGCCGCGCCCGAGGGCGCCGTCGTCGTCGCGGAGGCGGCTGCGCCCGAGCCGTCCGCCTCCCTCGGCGACACGATGCGCGGCTCGCTCCGGATGCCCGATGTCCGCGCGGACCTGCGCGCGCTGCCCGGGATGTTCCTCCGCGTCCGGAAGCTCTGGATCCCGGTCGTCGCGCTCATCGTCTCGTTCCTCCTCGCGCTCGCGCTCGAGCTCGGCTCGATGCCCGAGGAGCTGCGCGCCGCGGCCGCGCTCTACGTCCAGCTGACGCTGCCGCCGACGGCCCTCTTCGTCTTCTTCGTCGGCGGCTTCCTCGCGCCGCGCGCCAGCTACCTCGTCGGCGGTGTCCTGGGCATCCTCGACGGCATCCTCTGGTCGCTCCTCTTCCTCATCGTGCCGAACGCCCAGGCGGAGGATCCGTCGCGTCCGGGCGGGGCGGCCGCGGGCCCGGTGGCTCCGGCGGACCTGATCCCGGTCATCGGCCTCGCGATCGTCATCGGCGTCGTCGCGGGTGGGTTCGCGGCCTGGTACCGGAACTTCCTCCGCCAGTCGCAGGAGCGGGCGCGTCAGAACCGCATCGCCCGGGACCAGGAGGCGCGCACGAAGGCGAAGGAGAAGGAGCGCCTCGCCAAGGAGGAGCAGCGCAAGGCCGCGGCGTCCGCGCGCCAGGCCGGGAAGGGCGGCAGCGGCTCCTGAGCCGCGCCCCGGGCGCGCAGCACGCGGCCCGGGGGCCCTGCCGACGGCGACCATGCCGCCGCCGCGGCTCGCGCGACGCGCTCACGAGGCGCGGCGCATCCCCGCATAGCCCTGGCTCCGGACGCCCGGTGGCGGCTCCGGCCCGCCCGCCGCACGGCAGGCGTCCGCGAGCGGCAGGATCGAGCGCGCGATGACGTTCACGACCGCGCCCTCGCGCTCGAGCGTGCCGTCCACCCACAGGAGCGCATGCCGGCGCACCACCCCGCGGAGCGCCTCCCAGGTCCGGGGCCAGAGGGTGACGTTCGCCATCCCCGTCTCGTCCTCGAGCGCGAGGAAGACCGTCCCCTTCGCGGTCATCGGGTGCTGGCGCGTGACGACGAGGCCGCCGATCCGCACCCGACCCGCCGGCGCGGCATCGAGCGCGGCGATCGTCAGCGCGCCTGCCCGCGCGAGCGCCGGCCGGAAGAGCGCGGTCACCTGGCGCCGCGCGTCGAAGGAGAGGATCGCGTAGCTGTCCCCGAGCCGCTCGAGGGCGCTCGGCTCGGGGAGGTCCGGCGCGGGGGTGAGGGGCAGGCCGAGCCCTGCCGGACGGGCGGACGCGATCACCTCGCGCAGCTGCCAGAGGAGCGTCCGGCGCGGCACGCCGAAGGCATCGCAGGCACCGGCACGGATCAGCCGCTCGAGCGTCCGCTCGGGCAGGTCCGTGCGCGCGACGAGGTCCGCGAGCGAGCCGAAGGGACCGCCGCGCGCGACCTCCGCATCGATCGCCTCGCCCTCCGCGGGACCGATGCCGCGGACGTGGATCAGCCCGAGCCGGACCCCCCAGCCGCGCGCTCCCGGCGCCGCCCAGCGCGCCTGCGACGCCGCGTCCGGGACGATCACGCCGGGCGCGCGGACGGGCGCGGGGCGGGCATCGATCCCCGTCCCCGGGGGCAGCGGCTCGCCCGGCAGTCCGACCCACTCGGTCGTCCCGAGGTAGCGGCTCCGGCTGACATCCACGGGCAGGACCGCGACGCCGTGGCGGCGCGCATCGTTGAGGAGCACCTCGACCGGGTAGAAGCCCATCGGCTGGTTGTTCACGAGGCCGAGGAGGAGATGTGCGGGGTAGAAGAGCTTGAGGAAGGCCGATTCGTAGGCGGTCCGGGCGAACGCAGCGGCATGGCTCTTGTTGAAGCCGAAGCTCGCGAAGCCCGCGATCCGCCGGAAGAGCTCCTCCGCATCGTCCCGCGGCAGACCGGCGGTCGCGACACAGCCGTCCACGAAGCGGGCGTGGAGCTTCTCCATCTCGCGGGTGGAGCGCCACGTCCCCATCGCCCGCCGGAAGGCATCGGAATCGCCGGGGGTGAAGCCCGCGACGTCGATCGCGATGCGCATCACCTGCTCCTGGTAGAGGATCACGCCGAGCGTCTCGGCGAGGATCGGCGCGAGCGACGGATGGAGGTGGTCCACCGGCTCGATCCCCTGCCGCCGGCGCAGGTACGGATGGACGGCGTTCCCCTGGATCGGCCCGGGACGGATGATCGCCACCTCCACGACGAGATCGTCGAGCGTCTCGGGTCGCGAGCGCGGGAGCGTCTGCATCTGGGCACGCGATTCGATCTGGAAGACGCCCACCGTGTCCGCGGCGCGCACCATCCGGAAGACCTCGGGGATCCCCTCGGGCAGGCGGTCGAGGTCGAGGTGGACGGCGCAATCCACGGCGATCGCCCGGAGCGCGTCGTCGATCGCGGAGAGCATCCGCAGGCCGAGCAGGTCGAGCTTCACGAGGCGGATCGTCTCCACGTCCCGCTTGTCGTACTGGACGACGACGCGGCCGGGCATCGTCGCGCGCTCGAGCGGGGCGATCTCGAGGAGCGGGGCGCGGGTGATGAGCATCCCGCCGACATGGATCGAGAGGTGGCGCGGCAGGCCGTCGATCCGGGCGCACATCTCCAGCCAGCGGTCCCACGGGGTGAGCGCGGTCGTCGAGGCACGGAGCGGCGGCTCCGCGTCCGGCGGTACGGGCACCTCCGGGGCAGCGGGCACGGGCGCGGCACCGCCCCCCGGCGCGGCCACGGGCATCCCGGCCGTGCCGCGCGCGTCCGCCGCCTGCCGGTCGGCCGCCATCGCGAGGAAGCGCACGCTCGCGGCCGTGTCCCCCGGCCCGCCCCGGTCCGCACCCGGCTCCGCGCCGACCGCCGTCACCCGCCGCCGCAGCGCGCCCGCAGGGCCGGTCACCGCGGCCGCGAGCGCGGCGCCGCCTGCCGGCGCGGCCGCGGGCGCGAAGAGCTCCGTGAACCCCCCGTCCGCCTCCAGGTCCCGGCGCACCATCACCGGGTCGTACGTCTCGACCGCACGCGCGACGCGATCGACGAGCGGCGGCGGGAAGCCGAGCGCGAGCCCCACCTCCCGGACCGCCGAGCGCGCCCGGTACGTGACGACGTTGCAGACCATCCCCGTGTGCTCCGGCCCGAAACGCGCGTGGACCCAGGCGATCACCTCGTCGCGGCGGGCCGAGGCGATGTCGATGTCCACGTCCGGATAGCTCGTGCGGCCCTCGTTGATGAAGCGCTCGAAGAGGAGCCGGTGGCGGATCGGGTCGACGCGCGTGATGCCGAGGAGATAGGCGACGAGCGAATCGCCCGCGCTCCCCCGTCCCTGGGCGGGGATGCCCCGCTCCCGGCAGAAGCGCATCAGCTCGTGGCAGATGAGGAAGAACTCCGCGAGCCCGGTCCGCTCGATGACGCCGAGCTCGTGCGCGAGCCGCTCGCGGACCTCGTCCGTCACCGGGTGGTAGCGACGGCGCATGCCCTCCGCGCAGAGTCGGGCGAGCTCGCTCACGGGGGTGCCGCCATCCGGGACGGTGAAGCCCGGGAAGCGGTAGCGCTCGAAGGCGAGCTCGACAGCGCAGCCCTCCGCGATCTCTGCGCTCCGGGCGATCCCGGCCGCCCACGCGGCACGGACGGGTGCGGGGGCATCCTGCAGCCCGGGCGGCAGGGCGGCGAGCTCGGCGGCGCTCTTGAGGTGGTATTCGCCGTTGGGGCGGCGGAGGTGGGCGCTCGTCTCGAGGGTCCGCCCGTGGCGGATCGCGACGAGGACGTCCTGGAGCTCGCGATCCGCGGGGTCCGCGTAGTGGACGTCGTTCGTGACGACGACCGGGAGGGAGAGGTCCGCGGCGAGCGCCACGAGCTCCGCGACGAGGAAGTCATCGTCCGGCAGGAGATGGTGCTGGAGCTCCACGTGGAGCGCCGTGCCGTAGAGGTCGCGCAGCCGCTCCGCGGCCGCCCGCGCCCCGGCCCGGTCGCCCGCGAGGAGGCGCCGCGGCAGCTCGCCGTGGCGGCAGCCGGTGAGCGCGACGAGACCCTCCACCTCCCGTGCGAGCAGGTCGTGCGTCAGCCGCGGCACACCCTTGCTCCCCGCGAGGTTCGCCGCGCCGAGCAGTCGGCAGAGGCTCCGGTAGCCCGCCATGTCGCGCGCGAGGAGGACGAGGTGCGGCCCGAGCTCCCGGGCCCGGACACCGCGCAGGTCCGCCCGCAGGACGGCCCGGTGGCCCGGTGGCCGCGCCCGCTCCGCTCGGAGCGTCCCCGGCAGGCCCCCCTCCGCACCGTCCGCCGTGTCGGCTCCCGGGCCGGGCGGGTCGGACGGAGCGGGGGCTGCCCCCCTGGCGCGGCCCGTGCGCGGCCGGGGCCGGCGGTGCGGCAGGACGATCGCGTCCGGGTCCGGGACCGCGGTGTCCGCGAGCTCGACCTCCACGCCGACGACCGCGGGCAGGCCCGCCGCGCGCGCCGCGCTCGTGAAGCGGACCGCCCCGTACAGGCCGCCGTGGTCCGTCACCGCGAGGGCGGACAGGCCGAGCGCGCGGGCACGCGCGACGAGATCGTGCGCCTCCGAGGCGCCGTCGAGGAAGGAGAAGGCCGAGTGGCAATGGAGCTCGGCATATCGGCCGCTCACCCGGGTGATGATAGAACATCCGTTCTATCCATGCGGCGGCGGATCCCTTCCCGGGACAGGTGGTGCCGATCCGTGGTATCCATGCACCCGGATG
>JBJTJV010000182.1:0-31711 GCA_046352645.1 Chloroflexota bacterium
ACCCCGAGGTTCAGCCATGACCGACGCCACCCGCATCGAGACCGATTCCATGGGGGCCGTGCAGGTCCGCGCCGATCGCTACTGGGGCGCGCAGACCGAGCGCTCGCTCCACCACTTCGCGATCGGCGACCCCGCCGCGGACCGGATGCCCGTCGAGATCGTCCGCGCCATGGGGATCCTCAAGAAGGCCTGTGCCCAGGTGAACGCGGCGGACGGCCGGCTCGACGCGGAGGTCGCCCGGCTGATCGTCGCGGCGGCGGACGAGGTGATCGCGGGCGCGCTGGACGACCACTTCCCGCTCTACATCTGGCAGACCGGGTCGGGCACCCAGACGAACATGAACGCGAACGAGGTGATCGGGAACCGCGCCATCGAGCTCGCGGGCGGCGCCCCGGGCTCCAAGAAGCCGGTCCACCCGAACGACCACGTGAACATGTCGCAGTCGTCCAACGACACCTTCCCGACCGCCATGCACATCGCGGCCGCGGTGATGATCGTGGAGCGGCTCGTGCCCGCGGTGACCGAGCTGCGCGACACCCTCGCGCGCCGCGCGGTGGAGTACGGCGACATCGTGAAGATCGGCCGGACGCACCTCCAGGATGCCGTGCCGCTCACCCTCGGCCAGGAGATCGGCGGCTACGTCGCCCAGCTCGACGCGAACCTCGGGCGCATCGCCATGGTCCTGCCCGGGCTCTACGAGCTCGCCATCGGCGGCACGGCCGTGGGCACCGGGCTGAACGCGCCGAAGGGCTTCGGCGAGGCCGTCTCGGCGCGGATCGCCGAGCTCACGGGCCTGCCGTTCGTCTCCGCGCCGAACAAGTTCGCGGCCCTCGCGGCCCACGACGCGGTCGTCTTCGCGAGCGGCGCGCTCGCCACGCTCGCGGCGTCGCTCATGAAGATCGCGAACGACATCCGCTGGCTCGGCTCCGGGCCGCGCGCGGGGATCGGCGAGCTGGTCCTGCCGGAGAACGAGCCGGGCTCGTCCATCATGCCGGGCAAGGTGAACCCGACCCAGTCCGAGGCGATGACGATGGTCGCGGCCCAGGTGCTCGGCAACGACGCGGCGATCGCGTTCGCGGGCACGCAGGGGAACTTCGAGCTGAACGTCTTCAAGCCCGTGATGGTCGCGAACCTCCTGCGGAGCACGCGCCTGCTCGCCGATTCCTGCCGCTCCTTCCGCGAGTTCGCGGTCGAGGGGATGCGGCCGGACCGGGTGCGCATCGGCGAGCTCGTCGCCTCGTCGCTCATGCTCGTCACGGCGCTCAGCCCGCAGATCGGCTACGACCGGGCGGCCGAGGTGGCGAAGAAGGCGCACCACGAGGGGACCACGCTCCGCGACGCCGCGCTGGCGCTCGGCTACGTGACGGAGGCGGAGTACGACGCCCTCGTCCGGCCGGAGCTGATGGTCTGAGCCCGGCGGCGGTCATCCGCGCCGCGCTGACCGTCGGAACGACGGAAACGCGATGGCCCCGCCGAAGCGGGGCCATCGACACTGTCCCGGCCTGGCCAGTGGAGACCACTGGACCTCTGCCACGTCACAAGGGCATCTATCGCGCCGGCTGCACCGGCTACCCTGACCCAACCTACCCATGACCTTGTGCCTGGGGCAGCGAGCTGGCGAACCAGCACGACGCGGAGAGTACCAGCACTGCGCGGGGAACTCAACCGGTCTGTTCGGCCTGACCGGTTAACTTTCCGCAACTTTCGCGGGCGCGCACGTGCGCCCGCCCGTCAGGCGGCCGCGCGGATCGCCGCGGGGAGGTCGAACGCGCCGGTGAAGAGGGCCTCGCCGAGGATCACCCCCGCGATGCCGGCAGCGCGGAGCGGCGCGAGCGCGTCCACGGTCGCGATGCCGCCCGCCACGACGAGGTCCGCGTCCACCGAGCGCGCGAGCGAGCCCAGGATCACCGGGTCGGGCTCCCGCCCGCCGTGGGGGAGGAGGAAGCGCCGGACGCCCGCGGCCGCGAGCTCCGCGATGTGCGTGTGGAGCGTCGGAGGGCGGGCGCGCCGCCAGGGGTACTCCGCGATCCGCTCGGGCCGCGCGTCCAGGCCGAAGCCGAGCCAGTAGCCCGAGATCCGCAGGCAGGCGGCGAGCCGCTCCGGCCCTTCCGCTGCGACCCACAGCGGCAGGACGACGCGCGTCGCGCCCGCCGCGAAGGCGAGCTCCACCTGCTCGGGGCCATCCACGCCGCCCGCGAGCTGGAGCGGCACCGCGACCGTGCGCGCGACCGCCGAGACCGCGCCGGTGCTCACCGGTCGGCCGCGGCGCGGCCCGTCGAGGTCCACGAGGTGGATCGCGGGCGCGCCCATGCCCACGAACGCGGCGGCGATCCGCTCGGGCCGGTCCGTCGGCGTGCCCGTGCCGGTCCCCGCGCCGGGCCACCAGACGACGCGGGAGCGCTCGCCCGTGATGTCGATGCTCGGGATGACCTGCATCAGGCGGGCAGCGCCGTCCCGGGGCGGATCGGGCCGCCACCCTCGCCCGCGAGGAGCCGGCGGTGGAAGCTCACCGGCAGGCTCCCGGACCAGAGGAGCGCTTCATGGACGGCCTTGAGCGAGAAGGCGGCGCCGAGCCGCCGCTGCTCGTCCGCGCGCAGCCGGAGGATGAGCTCGCGGCCGAGCAGGTAGGAGAGCTGATACGTGGGCGTCGAGGTATAGCGGTGGACCTCGGCCGTCGCGTTCGGGCGCTCGAACCCGGTCTCGCGGATGAGCATCTCGATGGCATCCGGCACGGAGATCTCGCCGCGGTGGAGGCGGATGTCCAGGACGATGCGGCAGGCGCGCCAGATCGCGTCCGTGGCGAGGGCCACGCGGTGCTCCGGCGTCGCATCGAAGCCGTGCTCGCGCATCATCAGCTCGCTGTACATCCCCCAGCCCTCCGTGAACTCCGGGGCATCGGTGAGGATGCGGCTGAGCGTCGGCCGTTCCAGCGCGGCCGTCAGCTGGAGGTGGTGGCCGGGGTACGCCTCGTGGATGCTCGTGTTGCTGATCGACGCGTGGTTGTGCTCGCGCATCGCACCCGGGTCGCCGTCCACGGACGGTGTCACCACGTACGTCCCCATCTGCAGCGTGTCGAAGGCGGCAGGCTGGAAGTAGGCCGCGAACGGCATCGTCGCTCGCAGGTAGGCGGGCGTGGGCACGACCTCGAGGCGGTCCTGCGCCGGGAACGACACGAGGTCGTGCGCGACGAGGAAGGCGCGCGCGCGAGCCATCGCGTCGCGGTAGCCGGCGAGCGCGCCGTCGAAGTCCGCGGGGTGGTCCGACTTCACGCGCTCGACCGCGGCGGCCTCCGTGGGGGCGCCCGTCATCTCCGCCGCGGCCGCGGCCCGGTTCGCGTGCTCGGCCGCCAGGCGCTCCTCGCCGATCGCGAGGATCGCGTCGCCGTCCAGCCCGTCGAAGGCGCGCAGGCCGATGAGCGTCTCGAGGTCCGCGCGACCGAGCGCGAAGTCGTCCACGGCGCGCGGCAGGACGCCGGCGAGCCAGGCCGCGTGTTCCGCGAACGCCGCGATGAGCCCGGCCCCGGCCCGCTCCAGGCGTGCCTGCCGGGGGTCGTCCGCGCCCCACGCCTCGCGGCCCGCCGCCGCGATCGCCTCGAGAAGCTCGGGCACGGCGGCGAGGCCGTCGAGCTCCAGCTCGATCCACAGGCGGACCGGGCGCGGGCCGACCCGGTCGCGGACGGAGCGGATCGCGGCAGGCGCGGCCGCGAGGCGCTCGGTGATCGCCGCGAGGCGCTCGGGGAGCGGTGCGTAGGGCCGGGCGAGCATCAGGAAGAGCGGGTCGGCGATCTCGTCGAGGGCGTTCGCGCGGCGCTCCCAGGCGCGGTGGACCTCCGCGTCGAAGAGGCTTCGGCGGAGCTCGTGGAGCGCGATCTCCCGCTCGAACGCCGTGGCCGGCGAGAGCGATGCCGGGTCGAGCGCCTCGATCGCGGCGAGCAGCCGGCGCTCGGCGGCGATCGCGTCGAGCGCCGCGTCGCGGGAGAGGTCGGCGTAGCGGTCGTCGTGGTCGTGGATGCCGAGGAAGGTCGCGAGCCCCGGGCTCCGCGCGACGCGGTCCGCGAAGCCGTCCGCGACGAGCTGCGCGAAGGCCCGGTCGCCGTCGGTCCGGACGATGGGTGCCGCGAGCGCGAGGAGGTCCGGGTTGCCGCTCACCGGCCCGGCGTGGAGAGGGCCGGAGCGACGCCCAGCTCGGCGAGGACGTCCGCGATGATGGCCGCGGCCCGGTCCACATCGGCGGTCTCGATGCCGTAGTGCGTGACGGCGCGGACCATCCCGTTGGGATACGCGATGAGCAGCAGGCCGTGCTCCGCGCAGCGCTCGATGAAGCGGGCGCGCAGGTCGCGATCGGGCCGCGCGTCCGGGGCCGCCCCCTTCTGCATGACCGCGAAGAGGACGAAGTTCGTGGCGATCCGCTCCGGATCGAGGTGGCCGATCCCCGGCATCGCCGCGAGCGTGGCCGCCAGCCGGCGCGCGTTCGCATGGTCGTCCGCGAGCCGCTCGATCATCCCCGCCGGCCCGTCCTGGAGCGCGATGAGGCCGGCCGCGGCGAGGATGCCGACCTGGCGCATGCCGCCGCCGACCATCTTCCGCGCGCGGCGTGCCCGCCAGATCATGTCCGCGGGGCCGACCACGACCGAGCCGACCGGGCAGGCAAGCCCCTTGGAGAGGCAGAAGGTCGCGGTGTCCACCGGCGCGAGGAGGTCGCGAGGGGTCGTGCCGAGCGCGACCACGGCGTTGAAGAACCGCGCGCCGTCCACGTGGACGGGGATGCCGTGCCGGTGCGCGACCTCTGCGACGGCCGCGGTGTAGCCGATGTCCAGCGGGGTCGCGCCGCTGATCGCGTGCGTGTTCTCCAGCACGACGAGCGCGGTCGGCGCCATGTGGACGTCCGAGTCGTCGTAGATCGCGTCCTCGATGTCCTGGAGCGCCATCCGCCCGGTCCCGTCCGCGGGGAGCATCCGGAGCGAGGCGCCGGAGATCACCGCGAAGCCCGCCGCCTCGTCGAGCGAGAGATGCGATTCCGCGGCCGCGATGATCTCGCCGCCGCGCGGCACCTGGGCCATGTGCGCGACGAGGTTCCCCTGGGTGCCGCTCGCGACGAAGAGGGCCGCCTCCTTGCCGGTCAGCTCGGCCGCACGCGCCTCCAGCGCGCTCACGGTGGGGTCGTCGCCGAAGACGTCGTCGCCGACCTCGGCCGTGGCCATGGCGCGGCGCATCTCCGGCGAGGGCTTGGTGACGGTGTCGGAGCGCAGGTCGATGACGTCAGGCATGGAGCGGAGGATACCGCCCGGAGCGGGCTCGGCCGTGGGCGCGCGCGCGAGGGTGGTGCGTGCGCGCACCGGCCGTGGTGCCCGGCCGCACCGCCCGGGCCCGGCGCGCGCCGTGCCGACCGGGCGCGACCGCCGCTCGGCTACGATGCGCCCGCTGGACCCGACCGCGAGGAGCGCCCGCGATGCAGACCGCCGCCCCGGCCGCCGGGGCATCGCAGACCGTCCGCGGGCACCCGCCGGACCCGCCGTGACGGCGCCCCGGGGACGCGCCGCGGCGATCGCGCTCGCCCAGGCGAGCCTCCTCCTCTCGGCCGCCTTCCTCCTCTCGCGGATCCTCGGCTACGTGCGCGTCGCGGTCCTCGCCGACCGCTTCGGCATCGGGCCGGAGCTCGACGCGTTCTACGCGGCCTTCCGCCTGCCCGACCTCGTCTACCAGCTCGTGGCCGCGGGCGCCCTCACCTCCGGCATGGTCCCGGTCCTCGCGGGCCTCGTCGCGACCGGCCAGGACGCGCGGGCGCGGCGGGTGGTCACAACGCTCGGGCTCATCGTCACGCTCACGGTCGGCGTGGCCGCGCTCGGCGCGTGGATCGCCGCCCCGCTGCTCGTCCCCGCGATCACGCCCGGCTTCTCCGGCGCCCAGCTCGCCGAGACGATCGAGCTGACCCGCATCATGCTCATCGGGCCGGTCCTCCTGAGCGCGGGATCCGTGGCGACGAGCTGGATGAACGCCCGCGACAGCTTCGGCGGCGGCGCCCTCGCCCCCGCCGTCTACAACGTCGGCATCATCGCGGGCGCCCTCCTGCTCGCGCCGGGGATGGGCGTGGCAGGCGCCGCCTGGGGCGTCGTCGCGGGGTCCGTCCTCTTCCTCCTCGCGGCCTGGGGCGTGGCGCTCCTGCGCGGCGCGCTGCCTGCGCGGCGGGCCGCCCGCGATCCTGAGGTGGGCCGGGCGATCGGGCTGATGCTCCCGCGGACGCTCGGGCTCGCGAGCTCGCAGCTCGCGCTCACGGTGCTCGTCGCGGTCGCGAGCGGGCTCGGGGCGGGTGCGGTCGCCGCCCTCGCCACGGCGCAGATCCTCCTCCAGCTGCCGCTCGGGCTGATCGGCATCCCGCTCGGCATCGTCCTCCTGCCGTCGCTCGCGCGCGAGGTGGCGATCGGCAACCTCGGGGCGTACCGCGACCTCCTCGTCCGCGGGCTCCGCGCGCTCCTCCTCGCGATGAGCGGCATCGCGGCCGTCGGCGCCGTCCTCGCGGTCCCGGTCGTCGCGCTGCTCTTCCCGGGGACCGCCCGCGACGGCTCGGCCGAGCTCGTCGGCGGGACGCTCCGGCTCTTCCTCCTCGGGCTGCCCGCGCACGCGCTCATCGCGGTGCTCGCCCGCGCCTGCTACGCGCGTTCCGACACGTGGACGCCGGTCACCTTCGCGGTCGTCGCCGTGGTCATCGACATCGCGCTGGGCATCGCGCTGGCGGGGCCGCTCGGCGTCGCGGGCCTCGCGCTCGCGGTCGCCATCGGGGCGTGGGTGGAGGCGGCGGGGCTGGCGATCGTCCTCCGGGCGCGGGCGGGTCTGCCGCTCGCGGGGATCCTTGCGCCCGTGCCCGCGGTCCTCGCCGCGTCCGCGGCCGCCGCCGCGACCGCGTGGCTCCTCCTCGGCCTGCTCGCGGGTCCCGACCCCGACTGGCCGCGGCTCGCCCTCGCGACGGGCGTCGCGGGCGGCGCGGCGCTCGCCGTCCACGTGGCGGTCGCGTGGCTCCTGCGCGTTCCCGAGGTGGCGGTCGTGCTCGGCATCGCGTGGCGGCGGGTGCCGGCGCGGCTCCGGGCGCGCGCGGGGAGCGCACGGTGAGCGGGGACGCGCGGCAGCCCGACGCGCACGTGTCGGCGCCCGCGGACGGGTCCGTACCGCAGCCGGCCGTCGCGTTCGTGCCCATCCCCGTGGTCGCGGCGGCGCCGGCCGCCCCGGATGGCTGGGATGCGCGGGTCGTCGCGGCGCCCGGCGGCAACCTCCTCCAGGGGAGCGCCTGGGCCGAGCACCGGCGTGCCCGGGGCTGGACACCCTGGTTCCTCCGCTTCGCCGACGACCGCGAGGCGCTCGTCCTGCTCCGGCCGCGACCGCCCTTCCCGGGTGTCCTCGCGTACGCGCCGCGCGGCCCGGCGCCGCTGGGCGACCCGGGGGTCGCGGTCGCGGGCCGAGCCGCCGGCCTCCGTGCCTGGGTCGCCGCGCGTGGTGCCCTGAACCTCGTCGTGGACCCGGTCCTGCCGGCCGATCCGGGGTATGCCGCGGCGATCGCGGCGGCCGGATTCCGGCCGACGGCGGAGATCCAGCCGTCGCGCCACCGGATGCTCCGGCCGATCGCGCCGGGCGCGACGGACGCGGACATCCTCGCGGGGATGACGAAGTCCGCGCGGCAGCGGATCCGCGACGCGGAGCGCGCGGGCACGATCGTCGCGGAGGACGCCGCGGGCGACGGGCTCGATGCCTTTGCGGCGCTCGTCGCGGCGACCGCCGGCCGCAAGGGCTTCCTCCACACGGAGGCATCCGGGTTCCGCAGCTGGTGGGCGCGGATCCTCGCGGACGGGACGGGCCTCTTCCTCGTCGCGCGCAACGAAGGCCGGCTCGTGGGCGGGCTCATCGCGTACCGGCAGGGGGGCACGCTCGCCACGGCCTTCTCCGCGGACGATGCCGCGCTCCGCGCCACGCTGCCCGGGACGATGCACGCGCTCCGCTTCGCGACGCTCCGCGCGGCCCGGGACATGGGCGCCGCGTGGGCCGATCTCGGCGGGGCGGACGTGGCGCCCGCGCACCTGCTCCCCGAGCCGGGCGCACCCGAGCGCGGCCTGTACGACCACAAGGTCTCGCTCGGTGCGACGTGGGAGACCTGCGAGGCGGCCCGGATCGCCGTCCTGCGCCCCGGCTGGCTCGCGGCCGCGGAGGCCGCGACGCGGATCCGACGGCACCTGCGGCGCTGAGGACCCCCCGCACGAGCGTCTGACAGGCGCGGACGACCCTGCTATGCTCCGCCCCTGCCGCAGCGGACCCGTGGTGTAGCGGCCCAACATGCCAGCCTGTCACGCTGGAGATCGCCGGTTCGAATCCGGTCGGGTCCGCCAGGTTCCTCCCTCGAACGAACGTCGCCCCCGGGGTCTCCCCGGGGGCGCGTGATTCCCGCCGTCCGCGTCGGCGGACCCGGCCACGCCCATCCGCCGCCCCCGGCCTCCCGAATGTCCGGTGCACGTCGGCGTCCTGCCGACTGACCAGGGAGGTCCACCCGATGCGACTGCGCTCCGTCCTGCTCACGCTCGGCCTGTCCGCCATGCTCGTCGCGAGCGCCGTGCCCGCCGCCGCCACCGGCGTCGGCATCGGCGAGGGCCGCGGCCGCCAGGGCGTCGGGTCCACCATCGTCGGCCGGCTGCTCGCCATGAACACCACCGGCAGGTTCGACACGATAATCGCCGCGGCGACCTGCCCCGCCTTCGGGTCGGCGGTCACGGACGTGCTCGCAGGCCCCGGGCCGCTCACGCTCTTCGCGCCGACGGACGCTGCGTTCGCGCGGCTCGGCCTCGGGCCGAAGGCGGTGTGCGGGCTCGCGCCCGAGCCGCTCCTCGACATCCTGACCTACCACCTGATCGCGGACGAGGTCTGGTACCGCGAGGCCCTCGCTGCCGTCGGCTCGTCGGTCACGATGGTCAACGGCGATACGGCCGAGGTCACGCGGCGGCTCGGTCTCGTCGCGGTCGACGGCGCACGCGTGATCCAGCGCGACATCCGCGCGTCGAACGGGCTCATCCACGTCGTCGACCGCGTCCTCACGCCGCCCACCGACGGCTGACCGGCGCACCTCGCGCGCACCTCAAGGGCCCCGTGCGGATCGCACGGGGCCCTTTTCGTGCCGGCGGCCGGGCGCTGCCGCCCGGCGGGCGCGAGCTGAGGGATCGCCCCGCCACCCACGCCGCGGCAGCCTCCGCCCGGGCTATTGTTGACAAACTAGATAGACATTGTGGTACTGTCCCGCCCGTCGCCGGTCCGGCTGCCCGGGATCGTTCTGCAGGCGTATCCCTAGTTCACCGGTAGGCGTACACGACAATCCCGAACCCGGAGGTCCAGATGTCCCGGATCACACGTCGCGGCGCACCGCTTGCGCTCGCCCTGGCGCTGACCGCCACCGTGGCGGCGGGCGCGTCCGCCCAGGATCCCACCCCCGCGCCGACGCCGGCGCCCTCGTTCGCGGCCGAGCCCGGCGCCGTCACCCTCGTCGCGTACTCCACCCCGCGCGAGGCCTACGAGGAGATCATCCCGCTCTTCGCGGCGACCGAGGCCGGCGCCGGCGTCGCCTTCGAGACGTCCTACGGCGCGTCCGGCGACCAGAGCCGTGCCGTGGAGGCCGGTCTCCCCGGCGATATCCTCGCGCTCTCCCTCGCGCCGGACGTCGACCGCCTGATCGAGCCCGGCATCGTCGCGCCGGACTGGGCGGCGACACCGACGAACGGCATGATCCACGCGTCCGTCGTCGTCCTCGTCGTCCGTTCGGGGAACCCGAAGGGCATCGCGGGGTGGGACGACCTCCTGCGCGACGACGTCTCGGTCGTGACGCCGAACCCGTTCACGTCCGGCGGCGCGCAGTGGAACGTCCTCGCCGCCTACGGCGCGCAGATCGCCGCCGGCAGGACCGAGGAGGAGGCGATCGCCTGGCTCGGGGGGCTCTTCGGCAACGTCCCGGTCCTCGACAAGAGCGCACGCGAGGCCCTGCAGACGTTCGTGAACGGCCAGGGCGACGTGCTCATCTCGTACGAGAACGAGGCGATCATCGCCCAGCAGAAGGGTGAGGCCTTCGAGTACATCATCCCGGACGCGACGGTCCTCATCGAGAACCCGATCGCGCTGACGCTCACCGGCGATGCGCCCGAGCAGGCACGCGCCTTCCTCGACTTCCTCTACACGCCGGAGGCACAGCGGGTCTTCGGGGCCAAGGGCTTCCGTCCGATCGTGCCGGAGGTCCTCGCCGAGTTCAGCTATCCCGTGCCCGCGCAGCTCTTCACCATCGCCGACCTCGGTGGCTGGGCGGAGTTCCGCCCGCGGTTCTTCGACAAGGACACCGGCATCGTCGCCGAGATCCTGCGCGGCCAGGGGATCGAGCCCTGACCGACTACCGACGCGGGCGCCCCCTCCTCCTGGGGGCGCCCGCCTACATCCGTGCCCTTCGCCGGGCGCGGCGCACGATCCCCGGGCTCGCCGGCCCGGGGATCACCGCTGCGTGGCTCGGCCTTATCGTCCTCCTGCCGGTCGCCGCGGTCACCGGTCGCGCGCTCATCGACGGCCCGGAGGCGTTCCTCCGCGCGATCACGAGCCCGCAGTCGGTAGCCGCGCTGCAGCTGACCTTCGCCCTCTCGTTCCTCGTCGTGCTCGTCAACGCCTTCATGGGCACGCTCATCGCGTGGGTCCTCGTCCGCGACGACTTCCGGGGCAAGGGCCTGGTGAACGCCCTCATCGACCTGCCCTTCGCGCTCCCCACGATCGTGGCCGGGCTCACCCTCCTCACGCTCTACGGGCCCAAGAGCCCGTTCGGCCTGAACCTCGCCTACACGCAGGTCGGGATCGTCCTTGCGCTCCTCTTCGTGACGCTCCCGTTCGTCGTGCGTGCGGTGCAGCCCGTCCTCCTCGCGCTCGACCGCGAGATGGAGGAGGCGGCGGCGTCGCTCGGTGCCCGACCGCCCGAGGTCCTGCGGAGGATCGTCCTGCCGAACCTGCGGCCCGCGATCCTGACCGGCTGCGCGCTGGCGTTCGCCCGGGCCATCGGCGAGTTCGGCTCGGTCGTCCTCATCTCCGGGAACATCCCGTACCGCACGGAGGTTGCGGCCGTGAACATCTTCATCCAGCTCGAGAACGACGATCCCGGCGGGGCCTCGGCGATCTCCGTCGTGCTCCTCGCCGGATCGCTCCTTGCGCTTTCCTTCCTCGAGCTCCTCCGCCGCCGTGGCAGCCGCCACGAGGACGCGGCATGAGCGCCGCGACCCCGCCGGGCGGGGCGGTCGTGCCCGCCGCGCTCGCACGCGGCGGGCACGCGCGTCGCAGCGGTTCGCCTCGGGTCCGCCGGGTCGTCCGTGCGGTGGCGCTCACCTACCTCGGGCTGCTGCTCGTCTTCCCCGTCGTCCTTGTCTTCGTGCGCACCTTCGAGCGCGGCCTCGACCCGGTGATCGCGGCGCTGAACCGCCCCGCCTTCGGCGCTGCCCTCGCGCTGACGCTCCTCGTCACCCTCATCGCCGTCCCGCTGAACGCGGTCATGGGCATGATCATGGCCCTCACCCTCGTGCGTCGGCGCTTCCGCGGACGCGCCTTCCTCAACGCGGTGATCGACCTGCCGTTCGCGATGTCGCCGGTCGTCATCGGCCTTGCGCTCATCCTCGTGTACGGCAAGTTCGGGCTCCTCGGTCCCACGCTGGAGGCGCAGGGCATCCGGGTGATCTTCGCCGTCCCCGGGATGGTCCTCGCGACCATCCTCGTCTCCCTGCCGTTCGTCGTCCGCGAGGTGATGCCGGTCCTGCGCGAGGTCGGGACGGAGCAGGAGGAGGCCGCGGCGATGCTCGGCGCCGGCCGCTTCCGGACCTTCCGGCGCATCACCCTCCCCTCGATCCGCTGGGGCGTCGTGTACGGGGTGATCCTCACGACCGCCCGCTCGCTCGGTGAGTTCGGGGCGGTCGCGATCGTCTCCGGGAAGATCTCCGGGAAGACCGAGACGCTCACGCTCCACGTGGAGGAGCGATTCCAGGCATTCGACCCGATCGGCGCGTACACCGCGTCGATCGTCCTTGCCCTCATGGCCCTGGCCGTGCTGCTCGCGATGTCGCTGTGGCAGTCCGGCCGACTTGCACGGAGGACCCGCCATGCCGATCCAGGTGGCCCGGCTGACGAAGCGCTTCGGTGACTTCGTCGCGCTCGATGACGTCTCGCTGGAGATCCCCGACGGCTCCCTGACCGCGCTGCTCGGCCCGTCGGGGAGCGGCAAGACGACGCTCCTGCGCATCATCGGCGGCCTGGAGGCCCCGGATGCGGGGCTTGTCATCCTCGATGGCCGGGACGTGACGCACACGCCGCCCCAGGACCGTGGCATCGGCTTCGTCTTCCAGCACTACGCCCCGTTCCGCCACATGAGCGTGTACGACAACGTCGCCTTCGGCCTGACGATCCGGCGGCGTCCCAAGGGCGAGATCGACCGCCGCGTCCGCGAGCTGCTCGCGCTCGTCCAGATCGGCCACCTCGCCGACCGCTTCCCGGCGCAGCTCTCCGGCGGCCAGCGCCAGCGGATGGCGCTCGCGCGTGCGCTCGCCGTGGACCCGGCGATGCTCCTGCTCGACGAGCCGTTCGGTGCGCTCGACGCACGCGTCCGCAAGGAGCTCCGCGCCTGGCTGCGGAGGCTCCACGACGAGACGCAGGTGACGACGGTCTTCGTCACGCACGACCAGGAGGAGGCGATGGACGTCGCCGATCACATCGTCGTGCTGGACCACGGTCGGATCCAGCAGGAGGGGACCCCCCGCGAGGTCTACGAGCAGCCCGCGAACGCGTTCGTCATGGGCTTCATCGGCCCGGTCACGAGCGTCGGGTCGGGATGGGTGCGCCCGCACGACATCGACCTGCTCGCGGACCCGGTCGCGGACGCGGCCGAGGTGATGATCGAGCGCGTCGTGCACCTCGGGTTCGAGGTCCGCGTGGAGCTCGTGCACGGGGACGGGACGAAGGTCTGGGTGCAGCTGACCCGCGACGAGGCGGAGGCACAGGAGCTCACCGCGGGGCGGATCATGTGGGCGCGCGCGCGGCGCGTCCGGCTCTTCGACGCGGCAGGGACGCCGGTCGCGGCGGAGGCCGCATCCGCGGCTCCCGCCGGCTGAGCCGCCGTCGCGTGCGCCGCGGATCCGCGCCGGAGCGCCCACGGCGCCACAGGTGGCACACTACGCGGGCATGACGCGCGCAGCCGAGCCGGCAGGCACGAGCCCGGGGACCCCCGACCCCGGCGACGTCGCGCCGCGCCCGCCGCTCCCGACCCGGACCCCGGGGGCCCCGCCCGCGCCTGCGCCGCGCGGCCGGAGCCCGCTCTTCTCCAAGGTCCTCGTCCTCCTCCTCGTCGGGCTCTTCGTGCTCGGGTGCGTCGTCTTCGCGGTCACCGCGTCGAACGCGCGTCCCGAGCCCGCGCCCTCGGCGCCGCCCGTGCCCGCGCTTCCCTCCGCCGCGCCCGCCGCGGAGGTCCCGTCCGATGTCGCGCGCGCGGACGCGACCGACGCGCCCGCAGCGGCCGCCACCGACGCGCCGCCGGCCGCGGATCCGTCCCCGGCAGGGATCGTCGCAGGGGTCGCGCCGCCGGTGCCGCTGCCGGAGATCGGCGGCGAGGCGATCGACCTGCCGACCGTCGACCCGCTCGCCTCGCCGGGCGGCCCGGTCGAGACCCGGATGCCCTTCGTGCCCGTGATCGGCTTCTGGGAGACGCGTACCGCGATCTCGCGGGCGGACCTCGTCGCCGCGCTCCGCGGCGAGACGGACGACTACGCCCGCGTCCTCGTCCCGGCGGAGGACCGCGACGCGATCGCGGCCGCGCTCGGCATCGAGATCGCCGCTTCCGTGGACGACGCCACACCGGCGGAGGTGGAGCGGGCCCTCCGCGGCCGCCGGTCCGCCCTCGCCGTCGTCCGCGCCACGGATGTCACCTTCCGGATGCGCGCGCTCGGCATCGGCGACGCGACGCTCTTCGGCAACGAGCGGGTGAAGCGCCTGGACGGCTGGCCGCTCGTCGCGACCGTGCTCGCGCCGCCCGAGGCCGCCTGGGACCAGCGCCGCACCTGGACGCTCGTCGCGGGCGGCGATTCCTTCACGGACCGCGGCATCGGCGACCGGATCATGCTCCGCGACCGGAGCCTGGACTACCCCTTCGACGGGGGCTACGCGACGGTCACCGGCCACTACTGCTGCGGCCCCTACGTGACGCCGGGTCGGCCCGTCCCGCGCTACCGCCTGCTCGGCGGCAAGGGCGCGGTCCGGTCCATGGTCAAGGACGCGGACCTCGCGATCGTCAACCACGAGGCGCCCCTGCCGGACGACTGGGACTTCCACCTCCACGGCTTCATCTTCTCGGGCAACCCCAAGCTCACGGAGATCTTCACCCGCGCCGGCGTCGACTGGGTGGGCCTCGCGAACAACCACATCAAGGACTACGGGTCCGACGGCGTCTCGGACACGCGCAAGCACCTCACGCGCTACGGCCTGAAGTTCGGCGGTGCGGGGAAGAACCTCCGCGAGGCGCGGGAGTTCGAGGTCATGCGCGTGGGCAACGTGCGCATCGCGATCATCGCCTGCAACGACGTCGCGCCGTTCTCCTTCGCCAGCCGGAACGACGGTGGCGCCGCGCCCTGCAAGAAGAAGCGCACCGCGCGGGACATCGCGAAGGCGAACGAGGTCGCGGACGTGGTCATCGCCTTCCCCCACTGGGGCATCGAGTACGACCGCGACCCCACCCCCGGCCAGCGCGCCATGGCGGACGCCTGGGCGAAGGCCGGCGCGGACATCATCCTCGGCGCGCACAGCCACGTCGCGGGCGGCATCGAGGAGATCGGCGGCGTGCCCGTCTTCTACTCGCTCGGCAACTTCATCTTCGACCAGAACTGGGCGACCTACACCATGGAGAGCTTCCTCCTGGAGATCACCCTGAACGGTGACGAGATCGTCCAGCTGCGGATGCACCCGTATCTCATCCACGACCAGTCGCAGCCGCACTTCCTGGACCCGGCGAAGGACGACGGCCGGGCGCTTCTCAAGGCCGTCCGGCGCGCGTCGATCCTCGACTGGTAGCGCGGGGCGCGCCCCGCGCTCAGGCCTCCGGCGGCAGCCCCGCGAAGAGGTCGTCCTCCGGGATCTCCACGCCGGTCCGCGCGACGCGGAGCGTGAAGTCCTCCGCGCCCTGCCAGCGGCGCCACTCGTCCGGGGTGAGCGCGAGGAACCAGCTCGCCTCGGCGATCTGCGTCACGTGCTCGCGCAGCGCGGCGAGCTTGTCCTCGATGAGGTCGGCGATCGCGACGCGCGTGGTGATCGGGCCGGTCGCGGCGACCATCGCCGCGATGTGCCCCTCGCGCGCTGCGCGCTCCTCCTCGGGCTCGTCGTCCGGCGGGGTCAGCCACGTCCGGATGCCGCGGCCCCGGAGGACCTCGGCCGCCTCCGCCCGGCGCGACAGGTCCATCACCGTCTCGTAGAGCTTGAGCGGCTGCCAGGGGGCGAGGCCGTCGGCGATCTGCTCGGGGTACCACGCCGGGTCGCCGGCGCGCGCGAAGGCGAGCTTCGCCACCTGGGCGGCGCGGATGTGGTCGGGGTGGCCGTAGCCGCCGAAGTCGTTGTAGCCCACGATCACCTGCGGGCGCGTCGCGCGCACGATCCGCACGAGCCGACCCGCGGCCTCGTCCACGTCCGCGGTCCAGAAGCTCCCCGGCAGGTCGTTCTCCGGCGTCCCCATCATCCCCGAGTCGCGGTAGCCCAGCGCGCGGCTCTCGATCGGGCCGAGGCGGGCGAGCGCGCGCGCCAGCTCCCCCGCGCGGATCTCCGCGAGCCGCGCCCGGTTCTCCGGCGTGTCGAGCGCGGGCACGACGATCTCGCCGTGCTCGCCGCCGGTGCACGTGACGCAGACGACGCGATGACCGGCGCGGCTGTAGCGCGCCATCACGCCACCGGTCGCGATCGTCTCGTCGTCGGGGTGCGCGTGGACGGTGAGGAGGGAGTGGGTCGGGGGCATCGTCGGTCTCCGCGGTCAGCCGAGGCCCGCGGCGACCGCGGTCGGCCAGAGGGTGAGGTCGAGCTCCGGCACGAGGGCCCGGAGCTCGGCGAGGTCGATCGCGTAGGCGTCGCGGAGCGCCGCGAGCAGGCCGGGCGCGAGGTCCGCCTTCCGCCCGGTCGTGGGGTTCATCTCGCGGGCGAACGCGCTCTCCGGGAGCAGGTGCGGCCGCAGGCCGAGGAACGCGTACGTCCGGGCGAGCGCGGCGGCCGGGTCCGCCCGGCAGGCCTCGTGCTGGAGGACGAGGAGCCGCTCGCGGGGGATCGCATCGAGGACGCGCCGGAGCTGCTGCGCGTAGAGGCCGCGCTGGAACGCGCCCGCGGCGTCACGGTGGGAGAGGGTGGCGGTCGTCGCGTCGTCCGTGTGCGTCAGCCCGCTCCGGAACCGCTCCACCGGGTCGCGCAGCAGGAGGAGGATCCGTGCGTCCGGCGCGGCGCGCGCGATGCAGGCGGGCGTCCAGAAGTCGATCACGTAGCCGGGCGTCCACTCGCCCGCCACACCACCCTCCGGCCGGGGGAAGTAGCGCGCATAGCGGGCGCTGTCCGCGTCCGACCAGCCGCGCTCCCAGGCCGTGTCGAACGCGTGGAGCTCCTTGGGCTGGCCGGGGCGTCCTTGGACGTCCGGGTGCGCGTCGATGAGCGCGTGCCACCACGTCGTCCCCGCCTTCTGGGCACCGATGCCGATGAAGTCGGGCGGGCCGGTGCGCCAGCCGGGCGGGCAGTCGGGCGGCGGCGGCGGCCCGGCGGGCGCGGGGCCGCGGTGGCGATGCCAGGCGCGGGCCGCGCGCACGACCTCGCGCCGGAGGCGCGCCTCGAGGCCGCTCACCGGGGTGCGCTCCAGAGCCCGAGGTCGAGCGCGTCGCCGAGGAGCGCAGCGAGCCGTGCGTTCTCCGGCGCGTAGCGCGCCACGAGCATCGCCCGCTGCTCCGGCGTGAGCGCCACCTTGTCGCCGGGCGATCCGTTCACGCGCCGACCCACGTCCAGGGCGTCCGCGGCGTCCGGGTCCAGCCCGAGGAAGCGGAACGTCCGGCGCAGCTCGCCCCCGGGGTCGCGCACGCAGCGCTCGTACTGGAGGACGAGCACCTGCTCGCGGGGGAAGGCGCGCCAGAGCCGGAGCAGCTGGTCCGCGTAGATGCCGCGCCCGAAGCCCGCGTTCGCGGCGGCACGCGCGCTCGCGCCCACGGTGAGCCGACCCTCCGCGAGCGTCCGGCCGCTCACGAAGCGCTCCACCGGATCGCGCAGCAGGACGAGGATGCGCGCGTCGGGTGCGGCCTGCCGGAGGAGCGGCGGTGTCCACGGGTCGAGCATGTAGCCCGGCGTCCACTCACCCGCGCGCTTCCCCTCCGGACGCGCGAAGAACGCGTGGTAGGCCGCGACGTCCGCGTCCGTGCAGCTGCCCTGCCAGAAACGGTCGAAGAAGTGGACCTCCTTGGGGACGCCGGGCGCGCGCGCCACGTCCGGGTGCGCATGGACGAGGCTGTCCCACCAGGTGGTCCCGGAGCGCGCGGTCCCGACGCCGACGAAGTCCGGCGGCCCGACCCGCCAGCCCGCAGGGGCCGTCGGTGCCACGGGTGCGCCCGCGTCCGGCGGTGGTCGGCGCCCCGATCCCGTCAGCGAGCGGACCAGCGTCGACGCGCCACGCGCGTACCGTCCGATGCCGCTGCGCGGGCGCTCGGGCGCGGTCACGGACGCGGGGTCCGGCGAGAGGGGTGCACGCGTCGATGATAGGCCGCACCGGCGGGGGCGGCGTGCGGCAGGGTGGATGCCGACGGCCGTCCGACCCGTCCGGCGGGCGGTGGCGCGCGTTCGGCGGAGCGCGTACCGTACCCGCCATGGACGAGCAGACGGCCGACCCGGTGGACGCCTTCCTCGCACGGATCGTGGGGATCGGCCCGGACCAGGCGCGCGCCATGCGCCTCGCCTGGGACCTGGAGCCCGGGGCGCCCCGGAAGATCGCCTGGGCACGCGCGACGGCTGCGCTCCGCGACGCGGGCCGCGACGCGGACCTCGATGCCCTGCGCGACGCGGTGAACGCGTGGGCGGGGGACAAGGCATTCGACTTCGTGGACCTCTACGGCGGTGGCTCCACCGAGCGGACCCGCCAGGAGGCGCGCATCGCGGCGCTGCCCGCCGTCATGGATGCCGGGCTCGTCGCGATCGCAGGCGACCTCCTCGACCAGGACACCCGCTATCTCCTCCAGAAGCCGTTCCGCGCCGGGCTGACCGGCGAGGCACGCCGCGCGCCCGGCCGGCGGCCGGTGCGGCGGCGCGCGGGCGGCGGCAGCGGCGGATGAGCGCCGGGCCGGACGCGGCCGCGGCGGACGACCGGGGGACGCCGCCTGCGTCGGCGCCCGCGACCGGGGCCGTGCCCGACCCGGCGACGGCGTCCCGTGGCGGGCGGCCCGGGCCGCTCGCGGGGATCCGCGTCCTCGACCTCTCCACCGTCCTCGCGGGACCGTACTGCGCGATGCTCCTCGGCGACCTCGGGGCGGACGTGATCAAGGTGGAGCCGCCGGACGGCGATCCGACCCGCCGGTACGGGCCGCCGGTGGCCCATGCGCCCGCGACCGCACCGGAGCACGATCGTTCCACGTACTTCCTCGCCGCGAACCGGAACAAGCGCGGCATCGTCCTGGACCTGCGCAGCGCGGACGGGTGCGCCACGCTCGGCCGGCTCGTCGAGCGGAGCGACGTCCTCGTGGAGAACTTCCGTCCCGGCGCGCTCGCCCGGCTCGGCCTGCCGGACGCGGAGCTCGCGCGGCGGAACCCGGCGCTCGTCCACCTCGCGATCACCGGCTACGGGTCGGACGGGCCGGACGCGGATCGGCCGGGCTTCGACCTCGTCATCCAGGCCGTGTCCGGCCTCATGTCCATCACCGGCGCACCGGACGCCGACGGCGGCACGCCGACGAAGGTGGGTGTGGCGGTGACGGACCTGGCGACGGGGATGCTCGGCGCGGTCCACATCCTCGCGGCGCTCCGGGCGCGCGACGAGCCTGCCGGGCCGGAGGCGGGCCGGGGGCGACGGATCGACCTGCCGCTCCTCGACGCGACGCTCGGCTGGCTCGCGAACCAGGCGACCGCGTGGCTCGATGGCGGCGTCGTCCCCGGCCGGCTCGGCAACGCGCACCCGGGGATCACGCCCTATGCGGTCTACCCCACCGCCGCGGGCGAGATCGTCATCGCGGTCGGGTCGGAGCGCCAGTGGGCACGCTTCTGCGACGCGATCGGGGCGCCGGCCCTTGCGCTCGACCCGCGCTTCCGCACGAACGTGGAGCGCGTCGCGCACCGCGATGCGCTCGGGCCGATCCTCGCGGGCATCCTCGCCGGACGGAGCGCGGCCGCGTGGGCGGACCTGCTCGCGGCGGCCGAGGTCCCGGTCGCGCGCGTCCGCGACATCGCCGAGGCGTTCGCCGACCCGGGCATCCTGGCCCGCGGGATGGTCGTGACGGTGGAGCACAGCACCCTCGGCCCGGTCCGGCTGCCGGGGATCCCCGCCCATCACTCCCACGATGCGGGCTCCATCCGCCGCCCGCCGCCCGCGCTCGGCGAGCACACCGCGGAGGTCCTCGCCGAGCTCGCGGGCTGACCGCACGCCGCGGGGCACCGCTGCGCACGGGCATCCACGCCGCTACGCTCGGCCCGCCATGTCCGCCCTCGCCCCCGGCCCCGACCCGGTCGTCGCCCGCGTCCGTCGCGCGCTCCTCCGCCGCCTCGTCGCGGCGGTCGTGCTCATCGCGCTCCTCTTCGGGGTCTCCGTGCTCACGCCGCTCGGGCAGCTCTTCGGCGATCTCGTCCTCACCGGGCGGCCCACGGACGACCCGGACCGGATCGCGGCGGCGAAGGACGTGCTCGGCATCGTGAGCGTCACCTCCCTCGCGGTCTCCGCCCTCGCGATCGCGGGGATCGCGGCGCTCCGCGGCCGCTGGTGGCTCGCCGGCGCGATGCTCATCGCGATCGGCGGCGCGAACGTCACGACCCAGGTCCTCAAGCGTGCGGTCTTCTGGCGGCCGGCCGCGGAGACGGACCTCGGCGTCGGCGTCCTGAACAGCTATCCGAGCGGGCACGCGACGGTGATCGCCGTCCTCGCCCTCGCCCTCGTCGCGGTCGTTCCCGCCCGCCTCCGTCCGCTCGCCGTCCTCGCGGGCGCGGCGCGCTTCCCGCTCGTCGGGAGCGAGACGATCACGGAGGGCTGGCACCGGGCGGAGGATGTCGTGGGGGCGGGGCTCGTCGCGCTCGCGTGGGTCGCGGGGATGGCGCTCGCCGTCGTCCGGCTCCGCGGCGCGGACGTCCTCGGCGCCGACGCGACGCGCGGCCACCTGGGGGCGGGCCGGCTCCTGCTCGCGGCCGCGCTCGCGGTCCTCACCCTCGGGGCGTTCGTGTGGGGCGAGGTCCTCGCGACCGGCGACGAGCTCCTCAGCCCGCTCGACGCCTGGACGCCCGCCGCGACGCGCCTCTACCTGGGCGCGCTCCTCGTCACGCTCGCCACGGCGGGCGTGGTCGTCGTCACCCTCTGGCGCTCGATCCGCCCGGTGGACGTGGAGGCGGTCCGCGGCCCGACGGACCCCGGCACCCCGAGGCCCGCTACGTCTCGATGAGGAGCGCCCGCCGCCGGAGCGTCGCGAGGTAGGCGGCCGCGTCCGGGCTCGCGGGCCCGGTGACGGGCGATTCGTAGGCCGGCGTGCGCTCGCGGACGCCGCTCTCGTCGTCGGCGGCGAAGGCGGGCTCCAGGCGCGCCCCGGCCGCGGCCGCGAGCGCGCGGTCGAGCGTGGCGAGCCGGGCGTCGCACGCGATCGCGGTCGCGAGGTAGCCGGCGTCGTAGGCGGGGAGCCGATGGCGCTCCGCGAGGTCGTTCGTCGTGAGGATGGTGGCCCGGTCCGGGGTCACCATCGCGATCCCCATCTCGTCGATCACGCGGAGCGCACCGAGCACCCGTGCGGAGCTCCAGCGATGCCGGCGCTGGAGCGCGTTCACGACCTCCAGCCAGAAGTGCGCCGGCGCCAGGAGCGCCGTGCCCTCCTGCTCGAGGCCGGCGATCCATCCCCGGACCCAGGGTGCATCCGTCTCGTCCAGGACGAGGGCGAAGGCGACCGACGCGTCGATCACGACCGGGTCACGCATCCTGACGCTGCTCCTCGACGTCCGGATCCGGCAGCCCGGCCGCTGCGCGGAGGATGCGGTCCATCCGCGCCTCGCGCTCCTCGTGGAGGATCGTGATCGAGTCCTTCGTCTCCACGAACCCCGTCTCGGCGCGGACCTCGGCCGCGATCTGCTGGAGCCGGTCGATCGCGGCCATCACGCGCGCCACGCGCTCCTCCTTCGTCTCGCCCAGGCGCTCCGCATCCGCGACCGAGACGAGGACGGCGATCGGCTTGTGATCCCGCTCGATGACGATCCGCTCGCCGGCCGCCGCCGCATCGAGCAGCTCGCCGAGCTTCTGGCGGACCTGGAGCGCGCTGACGACTCTCATGGCCGGGCATGATAGCCGACCATGATGGTCACCGACTGCACCGGGTGGGGAGAACGGGGCTACGTCGTCCCGTCCGCGAGGCCTGCCCGGACCGCCGCGGCACGCGCGAGGATCGCCGCCCGGTCCGACTCCGGCCGCTTCTCCCACGTCCGCACGACCGGGTCGAAGCGCCCGACGCCCCGAAGCGCCCGCCCGTGGCGCTCCACGAACGCCCAGTAGAGCGTGGAGAGCGGGCAGGCATCCGGGCCCGCGGTCTTCTCCGGGTCGTAGGGGCAGGCGGCGCAGTGGTCGCTCATCCGGTCCACGTAGCGTCCGCCCGCGATGTACGGCTTCGTGACGAACGCGTCGCCGTCCGCGAACTGGCTCATCCCGACGACGTTCGGGACCATGACCCAGTCATACGCATCCACGTAGCGTTCGTGGAACCACTCGGTGAGCGCCCGTGGGTCCGTCCCTGCGAGCAGCCCGAGGTTACCCAGGACCATCAGCCGCTGGATGTGATGGGTCCAGCCGGTCGCATCGAGCGTGGCGAGCGCATGGCTGACGCAGCGCATCCGGGTCGTGCCCCCGGTGAACGCGGCCGGCAGCGGCGCGTCGTGGCCGAGGAGGTTCCGCTCGCGCAGCTCGGGCATCCGGGTCCGGTAGACGTGGCGCAGGTACTCGCGCCAGCCGAGCAGCTGGCGGATGAACCCCTCGATGCTGTTCAGCGGCACCCCGTTCCCGGGATCGGCCGCATGGGCGAGCGCGGCCTCGCAGACCTCGCGCGCGGTGATCAGGCCGAGGTTCATCGGCACGGCGAGCTGGGAGTGGTGGAGGGCGATGCTCGATTCGGTGATCGCGTCCTCCCAGCGGCCGAAGTCGCGCAGGCGATGGACGAGGAAGTCGCCCAGGATCGCGAGCGCGTCCGCGCGGGTCACCGGCCACCAGAACGGCTCGAGCGCGCCGGGAGCGTCCGGGTGCTCCGCCCGGACCGCCGCGATCTCCGCGCGGGTGATGGCGTCCGGCTCGAACGGCGGGATCGCGGGCCAGGGGTGCCAGGCGGGCGGCGGCGGCTCGCGGTTCTCGTGGTCCAGGTTCCATTCGCCGCCGACCGGCTTCCCGTCGTCCGTCATGAGCCAGCCGGTCCGCGCCCGCTGCATCCGGTACCAGGTCTCCATCCGCAGCCGCTTCGTCTCGCGTCCGCGCAGGAAGGTCGCCCAGTCGTCCGCGTCGGTCAGCCAGAGCGCGTTCGGGACGATCCGGAGCGCGCCGCCGGCCGTCGCCACCGCGGCCGCGAGGGCGTCCACCACGCCGTGGTCCGCGGGCTCCATCAGCTCGATCGGGGCACCGGGGTGCGCGGCGACGTACGCGCCGACCGCGTCCGCGGGCGCATCGTCCGTCTCCACCCACGCGACGCTGAAGCCGGCGCCCCGCAGCTCGTCCGCGAAGTGGCGCATCGCGCTCCGGACGAGGACGAGCTTCTGCGCGTGGTAGGCGCGCCGTCGCTCCCACGCCCGCGCGCGGACCAGCAGGACGGTCGTCGTCGCCGGGTCGGCGTCCGCGAGCGGCCCGACGCTCCGGGTCAGCTGGTCGCCGAGGACGAGGATGTGGCGGCGGGGGGCGGCGCTGTCGGACGGCATCGCGGACGGTTCGCGCCGGGCCCGTCCCGGGATGCGGCAGGTTCGTGCCGACCCCCACGGAAGGAGACGACGGATGCAGGAGGATCGCGAGCGCTGGGCGCTCATCCTCGGCGCGAGCAGCGGCTTCGGGGAGGCGGCTGCGCGGGCGCTCGCCGCGGACGGCTACCACATCGCGGGCGTCCACCTCGACCGGCGCGCCGGCATGGAGCGCGTCGAAGCGCTGAAGGCCGCGATCGCGGCGCAGGGCCGCACGGCGCTCTTCTACAATGGCAACGCGGCGGACGACGCGCGACGCGCGCACGTGATCGCGGAGCTCGGTGCGGCGTTCGCGGCCGCGCGCGCCGCGGGCCGCGACCCGGTCGTCCGTGTCCTCCTCCACTCGCTCGCCTTCGGCACGCTCCGGCCGTTCATCGCGGCGGACCCGGCCGCGACGATCGGCAGGAAGCAGATGGAGATGACGCTCGACGTCATGGCCCACTCGCTCGTCTACTGGACGCAGGACCTCTGGCGCGCGGGGCTCCTGGGCACCGGCAGCAAGGTCTACGCCATGACGAGCGAGGGCTCCACGCGCTCCATCGCCAGCTACGGCGCGGTGAGCGCGGCGAAGAGCGCCCTGGAATCGCACTGCCGCCAGCTCGCGATGGAGCTCGCGCGGCTGCGCACGGGGATCACCGTGAACGCGATCCGCGCGGGCGTGACGCTCACCCCGGCCCTCATGCAGATCCCGGAGAAGGACGCGCTCATCGCGCACGGCGAGGCGAACCCGATGGGTCGGATGACGACGGTCGAGGACGTCGCCCAGGCGATCGTCACGCTCTCACGGGACGGCACGCACTGGATCACCGGCAACGTGATCGGTGTGGACGGCGGGGAGCTGATCTCCGGCTGACGCGCACCGGGCCGGCGACGCGCCGTCGGCCGCGCCTACTCCGTCGTCAGCGCCCCCGGGCCGTAGCCCGTCAGCTCCACGTACGCGTCGCCGCCGAGCGGTACGCCGGCGCGCGTGGCGGTCACGACCTGGCTGCCTTCCCAATAGACGACGCCGGTCGTGGTCCGGGTGTCCAGCTCCTGGTCCGCCACGGTCGGGACGAGGTCGATGACGAGCGCCTCGGTCGGCACCTCGATCCGCCAGCCCGCGGGCCACGTCGCCCCGGTCCGCTCGGAGGTCCACTCCCGCGTCGCGGTGACGGAGAGCTCCTCGCGCGGGAGGTGGCGGAACGTCCCGTCCGGCCGGACGAGCGTGCCGTAGACGATCGGGTAGCTGCCGTCCGCTGCGCGCACGAGGGAGATCGTCACGTCCGTCCCGTCCGCGAGGTTCACGGCGAACCAGTCCCAGCCGCCGCCGCCGACGCTGATGAAGTCGCCCCACTGGTGGTCGAACCAGGCGCGGCCGGTGACGTCGAACGTCCGCTCGCCGAGGGTGACCGTCCCCGTCGCGGTCATCTTCGAGCGCGAGTAGTAGTACGAGCCGCCCGCAGGGCCGAAGTCCACGTAGCCGTCCGTGTCGTGGAGGACGATGGGGAACGTGCTCCCATCGAGCCGCAGGTCGAGCCCGAAGGGCATCCCGTCCGCCTGCTTGGAGCGCCCGGTCGCGGCGTGCCGGTCGATGCCGCCCGCGCCCGCCATCGTCCACGGCTCCACGAGCATCGCCATCCCCGGCGCACCGGTCACCGCGAGATCGAAGCCGCCATCGGCCGGCGAGCGGTCCACCTGGGGGCCGATCTCCACCCGCTCGTCGTAGTGGAAGCGGCCGCCGGTCTCATCGGTGATCGCGAGATGGGAGGCCCAGCTGACCGGGAAGAGGCCGCGCTCGGCGCGGAAGATGACGAACTCGAAGCCGAGCTCCTCGCCGCCCTTGCCCTGGAGATGGCCGGTGTAGTACCACCATTCCGTGAGGCGGTCGTGCGGCCCGTCGTCACGCGGCACGACGACCGGCTGCGGGTCGGGGAGCCGCGCGGGGGTCGGCTCCGGCCGGACGATCGGCCGATCGGTCGGGACGGGGTTCGCGAGGATCAGCCCATCGCTGCAGCCGGTGAGCGCGAGCGCAGCGGCCGCGAGGAGGAGGACGGCCCGCCGGCCGCCGGTCCGGGCGCGCATCAGAGCCCCTCCACCACGGGCAGGCGGCTGCCGATCCGGCGCTCCAGCCACGCGGGCATCCACCAGTTCCAGCGGCCGAGGAGGCGCATCGTGGAGGGGACGAGGAGCGCCCGGACGATCGTGGCGTCGAGCGCGACCGCGATCGCGACGCCGAGGCCGACCGCCTTGATGAGCACGATCTCCGCGAACGCGAACGAGCCCGCCACGACGACGACGATGAGCGCGGCGGAGGTGACGATCCGGCCGCTCCGCTCGAGCCCGAGCGCGACCGCCTTCCGGTTGTCGCCGGTCGCGTCCCACGCCTCCTTCATCCGGGAGAGGAGGAAGACCTCGTAGTCCATGGACAGCCCGAAGAGGACGCAGAAGAGGATGACCGGCAGCGTCGTCTCCACGAATCCGAGCGGCGTGAAGCCCAGGAGCGCGGAGAGATTGCCGTCCTGGAAGATCCAGACCAGCGCCCCGAAGCTCGCGAGGATGGAGAGCGCGTTCATCGCGAGGGCCTTGAGCGGCAGGATGACCGAGCGCAGGAGGACGAAGAGGACGAGGAACGTGGAGAGGAGGATGACGAGCGCGCTGCGCGGGAACTCGCGGCCGATCTCGTCCACCACATCGACCACCTCCGCGGCGCCGCCCCCGACGAGGACGGAGAGGCCCGCGGGCGGGGCCAGCGGCGAGGCCGGGTCGCGCAGGTCGGCGATGAGGGCGCGCGCCTCCGGGTCGTTGGGGCCGTACCAGGTCGTGATCGTGACCGCTGTCAGGTCGTCGTGGGTCGTGCGCGCGGCGAGCGAGGTGAGGTAGGCATCGCCGGGCCCGCCCTCCACCGACCAGATGAGCTGGTACTGCGCGCGGCCGAGACGGTCGTCCACGGACACGAGGCTGTCCACCCGCTTCACCCGCGGGTCGGCGCGGAGCGCGGTCACGTAGTCGTGGAGCGCGCCGATGCTCGCGGAGGAGAGGACGGGGCCGTCGGTCCGGACCGCGAGGACGACCGGGCCGAAGTCACCCTCCTGAAAGCTGTCGAGGAGGACGTCGTACGCCTGCCGCGATGGCACCTCCGGCGGGAGGATCGTGGCATCCGGCGCGTTGAAGCGGACGTGGAGGAAGGGGAGGCCGAGCGCGACGAGGAGGAGGAGCGTGGGCACGAAGACCCGCACCGGGCGGTCCATCACCCGCTCCGCCAGCCGGCCCCAGAAGCCGAGCGGCTCCGCGGCCTTCCCGTCCGCGCCGACCTCCGGCGCGGACGCTCCGCGCCGCCGCCGCAGCGACGGCATGGCGAGCGCGTCGATGCGCGGCCCGAGCAGAGCGAGGCCCGCCGGCAGCAGCGTGAGCGCGGCGACCACCGCCATGGCGACGACGAGCGCGCCCGCGATCCCCACCGAGCGCAGCACCATGAAGTCGAAGAGGATCAGCCCGGAGAGGCCGAGGAGCACCGTGATGCCGCTGAAGAAGACGGCGCGTCCCGCTGTCGCGACGGTCGCGCCCACGGCGACCTCCACGACCGCGCGGTCCACGCGCCGGTCCGCGGTCCGGCCGCCGCCGCGTGCCCGCAGCTCCTCGCGGAAGCGGCTGGACATCAGGAGCGCGTAGTCCACGCCCAGTCCGAAGCCGCGGAGCGTGGCGAGGGGCAGCACGCAGATGCTCAGCGGCACCACGGCGGCGAGGAGGAAGAGCAGCGCGAGCGCGACGAGGACCGCGATCCCGCCCACCACGATCGGCACGCCGGCCGCGATCACCGAGCCGAAGACGAGCAGGAGCGCCAGGCCCGCGAGCGGCAGGCTGATGACCTCGCTCCGCTGCAGGTCGCGCTCGGAGACCTTCTGGATGTCGCCGTAGAAGGCGGGTCCGCCGGCGATGGCGGCCCGGATGCCGGGCACCTCGCGGATCGCCGCTGCGACCGGCTTCAGCGCATCCGGCGAGCGGTCGGGCTCCAGGCCCAGGGTCACGAGCGCGTAGACGACCCGGCCGTCCGCGGAGACCTGCGTCGGGGCGAGCGTGTGCGGCAGGACGCCGGTGACATGCTCCGCGTTCGGGACGTCCGCGATGGCGAGCGCCGCCGCGAGCTCGAACTCCGGGTCGCCTGCCCGCGCGTCCGTGAGGCTCTCGATGACGATGACGAGCGCCGACGGCGGCAGGCCGATCTCCTCCTCGAGGACCGTGCGCGCACGCGCAGCTTCCAGGGCGTCGGACGAGAAGCCGCCCGCCTGGAGCGCGCCGGGCAGCTGCGGTGCGAGGGGCAGGGCTGCGAGCGCGAGGAGCGCCCAGAGTGCGATGACGAGCCGATGGCGGCGCGCGCACCACGCGCCAAGACGCGCGAAGAGGCCGGGGAGCGGAGGGGAGGGGGCCGCGGTCGCGTCGGGCCGGGAGTCGGTCATGCCCCTCCGGTTCGCGCCGGAGGGGGCTGCCGGATGGCAGCGGCCCGGTCAGCGGCCCGGTCGGCGGCCCGGTCAGCGGCCGGTCAGCAGCCGGTCAGCAGCCGGCGCCCCAGCGCGTGCCCACATCCCGCGGCGTGTTCCCCACGACGCGGCCGTTCCGGCCCGTCACGGCCGCCGGGTCGCCGTCCCTCCAGAGCATGACCGCCGCGCCCGAGACGGCGGCGGTGTTCTCCGTGATCCGGCTCGATCGGCGGAGGATGAGCGTGCTCGCGACGCTGCTGCACCAGCCCACCTCGACGATCGACCCGTCGAAGTCGACGTCGGCGACGGCGTTGCGGTGGATCCGTGCCCGTCCCGTCAGGACCAGCTTCCCGGCGAGCGCGATCGCTGCACCCGCCGCCGCCACGTTCCGGTCGATCGAGACCCGCCCGCCGATGACGATGGTGGCACGGTCCGCGCCGATCGCGCCGCCCCACCTGCTGCTCGTGTTCCCGCCGATGCGCGTCCGCCCGGCCACCCGCACCTGTGTGCCCGGGCCCGCGTGGATGCCGCCGCCGAGGCCGGAATCGTCCGCGTCCGTCGTGTCCTGGACCGCGTTGTCCCGGATGCTCGAGCGCCCGCCGATCCGCAGCCGCGCATCCGCACCGGTCACCGCGATGCCGCCGCCGCGGACCGCCCGGTTGTCCCGCACGACGACATCCCGGAGGATGGCCGTCCCTTCCACGAGGAGGCCGCCCCCATCGCCCGTGCTCGGGCTGACACCCACCGCATCCGCGTCGCCGCCCGCCAGCGTCAGCCCGGTCAGCGTCACGGTCGTGCCGGGCCCGACCCGCAGCACGCGCCCGGTGCCGCCACCATCGAGCGTGGGGATGCCGCTCGCCTCCGTCCGCACGCCGACGATGTGGACCGAGACGATCCCGACGGACGTGCTCCCGGTGCACGTCCCGGTGACCCGGAGCGTGTCCGCCTTCGCCGGGTCGAGCGTCAGCCGAACGCCGCCGAGGGCGGACGGAAGGTCCGTGGAGGTGCTGCCGGTGCGCACGTTCCGGATGGAGCAGGTGTCGCCGGCATGGACGACCGGACCGGGGATCCCCGCAAGGAGGAGTGCGACGGGGATCGCGGCCGCAAGGAGGGTCCGGCCCCTGCGCATCACGTCCTCCCGTGCTCGGGCCGTCCGGTGCCGGCGCGACCGCCGATGGGGGTCACTCGCCGATGACGGCCCAGATGAACCCCATGAAGATGAAGATGCCGATGAACAGGCCGACGAGCGCGGGTGCCCCGACGGTGTTGGCCGGCAGCTCCAGGCTGGCGAGGAACCCCATGCTCGCGATCCAGGCGAGGATCAGCAGGAGGAAGAGGTACTTCGCGTTGATCTCCGTGATCGCGCGCACCCACCGGACGCCGCGCTTGTCCGGGACGATCAGGACGATCATCAGGAAGGCGACCATCACGATCCCGAGGATGATCCCGTAGATGAAGCCGCCGTCGCTTCCCGTGATCGCCGCCTGGAACGCGCCGTAGAGCGACACGATCACGAGGCCGGTGAGGAGGAAGGCGAGGAGGATGCCGAGCGTGCGAAGGCGAGCCATCGTCATGGTGGCCGGAGTCTAGCAGAGCGGCGCGGGGCGCTGCGGGGCCTCCCTGCCGCGGGCGGGGGATGCCCCTCCGGACGCGCGGAGGTGACCACCGCCGGGCCCATCGGTGATTTCCGGCCCGTCCCTGCCCGGCTGTCCCCGCCCGAGACTCGGAGATGCGGCGGGGCCGTCCGCGAGCGTCCGTCGCCATCCACCGGCCTGCAGGAGCGTCCGCCCATGGAGCACGAGGTCCCCGTCCGTCCCGAGCCGGTCCCGTTCGTCAACCGGCGCGACCCCGCCCGCCGCACCGGCCCGGACGGCCGCCCTGCCCGCAGCCCGCGCGCTGCGGTCTGGGCGGAGGTCCCGGACGCGCAGTGGGACGACTGGCGCTGGCAGCTCTCCCACCGGGTCAGCTCGGTCGAGGAGATCGGCGCGGTCCTCCGGCTGACGGACGAGGAGCGCGAGGGACTCTCCGTCCCGGACGGGTTCCGGGTGGACATCACCCCGTACTTCCTCTCGCTCATCGACCCGGACGATCCCGCCGATCCGATCCGTCGCCAGGTGATCCCCACCGGCCGCGAGCGCCAGGCGTTCACCGCGATGATGGAGGACAGCCTCGCGGAGGACCGCCACTCGCCGGTGCCGGGGCTCGTCCATCGCTACCCGGACCGCGTCCTCATGCTCGTGACGACGCAGTGCGCGAGCTACTGCCGCTACTGCACCCGCTCGCGGATCGTGGGCGACCCGGCGCAGAACTTCCGCCGCGCGGAGCACGAGGCGAAGCTCGACTACATCCGCCGGACCCCGCAGATCCGGGACGTCCTCATCTCCGGCGGCGACGGCCTGACGCTCGCCCCGGCGCTCCTCGAGTCCGTCCTCCGCGGCCTGCGCGAGATCCCCCACGTGGAGGTGATCCGCATCGGCTCGCGGGTCCCCGTCTTCCTGCCCCAGCGGGTGGACGACGCGCTCGCGGAGATGCTCGCCCGCTATCACCCGCTGTGGCTGAACATCCACGTCAACCACGCGCAGGAGATCACCCCGGAGCTCGCGTGCGCCTGCGACCGGCTCAGCCGGGCCGGCATCCCGCTCGGCAACCAGTCGGTCCTCCTCGCGGGCGTCAACGACTGCGTGAACATCCAGCGCGAGCTCGTGCAGCGGCTCGTGGAGATGCGCGTCCGGCCGTACTACCTCTACCAGGGCGACCTCGTGGAGGGGTCCGGCCACTTCCGCACGCCGGTCGCGAAGGGCGTGGAGATCATCGAGGGGCTGCGCGGGCACACGAGCGGCTACGCGGTGCCCACCTTCGTCGTGGACGCGCCGGGCGGCGGCGGCAAGATCCCGCTCGCCCCGGACTACTCGATCGCCGCCTCCGACCACAAGGTCGTGCTCCGGAACTACGAGGGCTACATCACCACGTACGAGGAGCCGATCGCCTACACCCCGCATGACCGCACGACCTGCCGCGCCTGCCGGGCGCCGCGGCCGGAGCCCGGCCAGGGCGGCATCCACGGCCTCCTCCAGGGCGAGCGGATGTGGATCGAGCCGCGCGGCTTCTCCGAGGTCCACGCGCGCGGCAACACGGAGGGGCACCGGCTCACCGATCCGTCCAAGTGGGTCCCGTACGGGGTCGGGGCGATCGAGGGACGGGCGGCACCCGGGACGGGCCCCGATCCGTCCGACGCGCCCCATGCCCTGCCGCCGGGCGGCGAAGGGGATGCCGGCTGACGGTCGGCCGCACCGGCATGGCCCGCTAGACTCCTCACCGGTCCAGATCGCACCCGGAGGCCCCGTCATGCCCCTGCTCGAGATCGGCGCCACGCGCGCCGATGCCACGCTCACCCTCCGCGTCGCCGGCCGCCTCGATGCGAACGCCGCCCCGGAGCTGGCGGCTGCGATCCCCGCCGACCCCGCGCTCCGTCGGCTCGTCCTGGACCTGGGCGCCTGCCCCTACGTCTCGAGCGGCGGGATCCGGGAGGTCCTCGCGGCGCACAAGCGGCTCGTGCCGCTCGGTGGGGCGGTGGGGCTCGTCAACGTCCAGCCGGAGGTCCTGCGGGTCTTCGACCTCACCGGCCTCACCCAGCTGATGACGATCCGCGAGAAGCCGCGGGAGATCTCCGTGGAGGGCCTGGAGTACCTCGCGGAAGGGGTCTTCGGCGAGGTCTTCCGGATCGACGACGAGACGATCGTGAAGCTCTACCGGGAAGGGGTGGACCCCGCGGTCGTGGAGAAGGAGAAGGCGTTCGCGAAGGCGGCGTTCGTGGCCGGGATCCCGACCGCGATCTCCCTGGATGTCGTCTCCGCCGGGCCGCGCTTCGGGGTCGTCTACGAGCTCCTCCGCGCCGAATCGCTCGCCGCGCTGATGCGCCGTGCCCCCGACCGCCTGGACGACCACGCCCGACTCCTCGCCGGGCTCGCCCGGACGATCCACGCCACGGAGGCGGACCCCGCGATCTTCCCGGACATGAAGGCGGACGCGGCGGGCTGGATCTCCGACATGGCCCACCACTTCACCCCGGATGAC
>JBJTJV010000183.1:0-2358 GCA_046352645.1 Chloroflexota bacterium
GGGGCTCGCCCCGCCCGGGCGTCAGTAGCTCGTGCCCGGCTTGTGCTTCGCCACGAAGGCGGCGGCCTGGGCGCGGCGCTGGAGGTTGAGCTTGGAGAGGATCGAGCTCACGTAGTTCTTCACGGTCTTGTCCGACAGGAAGACCTCGGCCGCGATCTCCTTGTTCGTCTTGCCCTCCGCGACGAGCAGGAGGATCTTCTGCTCCTGCGCGGTGAGCTGGGCGAGCTCGTCCGTGTAGGCGCTCGTGGCGATGCGCCGGACGCGCTCGAGGACCTTCTCCGTCACCGCCGGGTCGAGGAGCGATTCGCCCCGCCCGACCGCCTCGAGGGCGGCCACGAGGTCCCGGGCGCGCACCTGCTTGAGAAGGTAGCCGCTCGCACCCGCGACGATCGCGGAGAGCACGGCCTCCTCGTCCGGGTAGCTCGTGAGCATCACGACGCGCGTCCCCGGGTGGTCGGCGCGGATCTCCCGGCAGGCTTCGATCCCCGAGCCGTCCGGCAGGCGGACGTCCATGACGACGAGGTCGGGCGCGAAGCGGTCGGCCAACTCGATCGCCTCCGCGACGGTACCCGCCTCCGCGACGACCTGGAAGTGCTCGCGCCGGTCGAGGAGCGCGACGAGCCCCTGGCGGACGACCTCGTGGTCATCGACGACCATGAGGCGGAGCTGTGCGGGGACCGCCGGACGGCCGGGCTCGCTCATGCGCTGGTTCCCTCCCTATCGCCTGGTTCACGGACCGGCAGGCGGACCACGACGCGGGTCCCGTCGCCGCCCCGGCTCTCGATCGCAAGCGACCCCCCGATCGATTCCGCCCGTGCCCGCATGTTCGCGAGCCCGCGGTGCGCGGGGCCATGATCGGCTTCGCTGTCGAAGCCGCGACCGTCATCCGCGATCGCGAGCGTCAGGATACCGCCCTCCGCCGAGAGCTCCACGATCGCCCGCGTCGCGCCCGCGTGGCGCGCCACGTTGCTCAGCGCCTCGCGGGTCAGCTGGACGAGCTGGACCGCGTCCTCGCCGTCCACCTCCACGCCCGGCGCGGCCGAGAGCTCCAGCCCGACGCTCGCGCTCCGGCGGAACTCCTCGGCGAGGGTATCGAGCGCGCCGCGCAGCTCCACGTCGCCGAGCACCTCCGGGCGAAGGCCGAAGATGAAGTTGCGGATATCGCGGATCGTGCCGTGGATCCCCTCGATCGCGCGGTCCACCGTCCCCTCGGCGGCATCGGGATCGTCGCGGAGCGTCTCGACGGCGTCCTCGAGCGAGAGCCCGATCGCGTAGAGCGACTGGATGATGCCGTCGTGGAGGTCCGCCCCGATCCGCTCGCGCTCCTCCACGATCGCCAGCCGGCCGAGCTCCGCGTGGAGGCGCGCGTTCCGGATCGCGATGGCGGCGTGCCGCGCGAAGGCACCCACGAGGCGCTCGTCGTCCTCGGTGAAGGGGCCGCCGCCCGCCTTGTCCGTGAGGTAGAGGTTGCCGATCGAGCGGCCTTCGAGGCCGACGGGCACGCCGAGGAACGAGTGCATCGGCGGGTGGCCGGCCGGGAAGCCGTGGGCGCGCGGGTCCGCCATCAGGTCCGGGAGCCGGATCGGCCGCGCCTCCGTCACCACGACGCCGAGGATCCCCCGGCCGAGCGGCGGGTGCCCGATCGCCTGGCGGGTCGCCGCGTCCATCCCGTCGGTGATGAACCGCTCGATGCCGCCCCGCGGATCGAGGATCGCGAGCGCGGCGTAGCGTGCCCCGACGACGGGGCGGACCGATGCCACGATGACCTGGAGGACCCGGTCGAGGCCGAGCTCGGCGGCAGTGGCCGTGGTCGCCGCATCGAGCGCGACGAGCCGGGCGAGGGCCGCCCGCCGCTGTGCCTCCGCCCGGCCCAGCGCGATCGCCAGCTCCAGGCGCTCCACGACGGCCGCGGCATCCGCGGCCTGGGGGAGGAGGACCGCACCCGCCGGCGCGTCGTCGGTCCCCGTCACGAGCGGATGCCAGGCCGCGCCCGGACCGTCCGCCACGTCCGGGGCGATGCGCAGCTCCGCGGCCGGGCAGCCCGGGACCGCGAGCCGGATCCGTGCCCCGCTCCCCGCGGGCAGCCCGAGGAGCGCGCCGAGCATGGGTTCCGCCACCGGATCCGCGATCGTCCCGTCGCCGTCCCCCGAGAGGCAGGGGAGGAGAACCGCCGCGAGCGCGTGCGCGCTCCGCCACGGTCCGCGTGCCGCGGGGACGATCAGGGGGGCCGGGAGCTCGGGAAGATCCGCCATCGTCCCGAAGCGTACCAGCGGCGGGTGCCCGCCCCGTTCGGCTGTGACGAATGGCCCCTGCCTTCGGGACCTCCCGGCCGTCCGGCCGGCCCGGCCGTCCGCGAGC
>JBJTJV010000184.1:0-3424 GCA_046352645.1 Chloroflexota bacterium
CGGCGCCGGCCGCTGCCGCGACGAGCTCGCGCCGGCGCGCCTGCGCAGCGTCTGCGGCCTCGATGTCCAGGCGGCCGTTCAGGGCGGCGATGGTCGCACCCGGGCGGCTGTCGGTCGTGATCTCCATGGTGGTTTCCCTCCGTACCCGGCGGACCGGGTGCTACATGCCTGCGATCATCATGGCGCGCGCCCGCAGCGCGACCTCCTCCTCGATCGCCTCCTCCACGCCGCGGGCGACGAGGTCGAGGCTACCGACCTCGGCGATCCGGTCCTCCAGGCGCCGCAGCTCCGACGAGCTGAGGAAGCCGCGAAGCAGCCCGGAGATCGACGCGAGGCCGATGAGGACGGAATCGTGCGGGCTCGGGATCGCGCCGCCGAGAAGGACGTCCGTGATGCGGAGCTTCGCCTCCTGGAGCTCGCGTCCCTCGAGCACCGGGTAACGGCGGGACTTCAGGACCCACAGGAAGCGGGCTTCCCTCGCCTCGATGACGCCGCGCGACTGGAGCCGCTCGAGCGCCATGCGCACGAGCTCGCCGGCACGCGGGAAGACCTGCCGGGTCCACTCGATGACGGAGCGCTCGGGACCCGCGACGACCTCCGCGAGGACGGCATCGAGGGCGGGCTCGCCGAGCGGCGCGGGGGAGATGACGTGAAGGACCGCTTCCGGGGTCCCGTCCTCGCGGGCCCGGAGGTCCGCGGCCAGGCGGCCGCGGATGCACCGCTCCACGCGGCAGGCGCCGCCGACACCCATCCCGAAGGCGGGCGCGCCGGCCGTGGACGCCCCGCGGCCGGCGCCGGCACGGGCCTCGTTCTCGACGGCAGCGCGCTCGCGTACGTCTCGAGCGCCGGCCTGCGCGTCTTCCTCACGATCGCCAAGGAGGCGAAGGCCGCGAACGTCCGTGTCGCCGTCGGCGCCCTCCAGCCCGCCGTGAAGCAGGTCTTCGACATCAGCGGCTTCTCGCAGACGAAGATCATCGACGTCCACCCCACCGTGGACGCTGCTGTCTCCGCGGTCGCGGGCTGACCTCCCCGGCGCCACGCGCGCGGGACCATGGGGGCCACCGCATCGATCACCGTTCCAGCGGAGGCGGCCGCGCTCGGCCGCCTCGTCGGATTCCTCGGCGCCTTCTGGGAGGCGCATGACCTTCCGCTCGCGGACACGATGCGCTTCGAGCTCTGCCTCGAGGAGGTCTTCGTCAACGTGGTGACGCACGGGATCGAGGGGGTCGCACCCCCGCCGGGCCACGACGCGCACCCGGTGACGGTCGCGCTCGACCTCGACGGGGACCGCCTTGCGATGGTCGTCGAGGACCACGGGATGGAGTTCGACCCGCTCGCGCAGGACGCGGTGGACACGGACGCGCCCATGGAGGAGCGGGGCATCGGCGGGCTCGGCATCCACCTCGTGAAGACGCTCATGCAGGAGAGCCGCTACGAGCGTTCCGGCGACCGGAACCGGCTCGTCATGGTCGGAGTGCTGGACCGGGGCTGAGGCCGTGCCGCGCACGGAGCATCCCCGCCGGGATCGAGGAGGGTCGAGATGGGAGAGGCCGTCGGCAGGCGCGCGGTCGTCACGGGCGCAGCGAGCGGGATCGGCCAGGCGACGGTCCGCCGCCTCCTTCGCGAGGGCGCGACCGTCCTCGCGGTGGACATCAACGAGGCGGGCCTCGCGCCGGTCGTCGCCGACGGGGCGATTCCCGTCGTTGCGAGCGTCGCGGACCCGGAGGGTCGCGGCGCGATCGCGGCCGCCGCGGGCGAGATCGACTACCTCGTGAACGCCGCGGGGATCCTCTTCGTGCGGGACATCTGGGAGGTCGGGCTCGAGGAGTGGCGGCGTCTCTACGCCGTCAACGTCGAGGGCACCTTCTTCACGATCCAGGCGCTCGGGCGCGCGATCCGGCCCGGCGGGGCGATCGTCAACCTCTCCTCGAGCTCCGCCAAGCTCTCGAGCACCCACGAGGTGACGCCCTACTCGTCGTCCAAGGCCACGATCCTCGGCATCACCCGCTCGTTCGCGTACGTCCTCGCGAAGCGCGACGTCCGCTGCAACGCGATCTGCCCGGGCGTCATCGACACCCCGATGCAGGACACGGTCCTCGAGCAGGTCGCGCCGCTCCGCGGCGTCAGCGTGGAGGCGCTCTCCGCCGCCCGCACCGCCGCGATCCCGATGGGCCGTGCCGCGACCGCGGACGAGACCGCGGGCGCGATCTGGTTCCTTCTCTCCGACGCGTCGCGCTACATGACGGGCCAGGCGGTGAACGTCCCCGGCGGCCTCGTGATGTGGTGAGCGCCCCGCGATGACCCGCGCCGCGCCCATCGCCCGGGAGATCCTCCGGACCGGACGGCCGGTCGCCACGCCCCGGCCGGTCGCCCTGGCTGCCGGCCCGGTCACCCTCCTCCTGGACGGCGCCGACCTGCGTCACGTCCGGGCGGGCGGTGCCGAGCTCGTTCAGCGCGTCTACGTCGCGGTCCGTGACGAGCCCTGGAACTCGATCCCCGGCGTCCGGTCGGACCTCGTCGTCGCGCAGGGAGAGGACGCCTTCCGGGTCACCTTCGCGATGCGTCACCGCCACGAGGCGATCGACGTCGCGTGGGAGGCGACGATCACCGGCGAGGCGGACGGGACGGTCCGCTACGTCATGGACGGCGTCTTCCACGGGGTCTTCCGCTACACCCAGCTCGGCCTGAACATCCACCCCGCCCTGGAGGCTTCCGTCGGCCGCCCGTACCGGGCACGGACCGCGAGCGGCGAGCGACGGGGCGTCCTTCCCCGGACGATCGAGCCCCAGCGGATCGTGGACGGGACGATCACCGGGATGCTCGAGCCGTACGACGAGCTCGCGATCGAGGTCGCGGACGGCCTCGAGGCGATCGTGGAGATCGAGGGCGACCTCCTCGAGCTCCAGGACCACCGGAACTGGGCGGACGGGAACCTGAAGTCGTATGCGACCCCGCTCGCCCTCGGCTTCCCGTTCACCTCCACGGACGGGATGCGGATCCGCCAGGTCCTGACGATCCGCCACCGCGGCACGATCCCGCCCGCGGCCGCCGCCGACCCGGAGCTCCGGGTCGGACCCGCGCTCGGCCGACCGCTCCCCGCGATCGGGCTCGGCGCGCCGAGCCACGACCACCCGCTGGATGACCGTTCGGCCGCGCTCCTCCGGGCGCTCGCCCCCGCCCACCTGCGGGTCGAGCTCGCCCTCCGCCCCGGGGCCTGGGAGGCGCCGTTCGCGCGCGCCGCGGCGGACGCGATCCGGCTCGGCACGTCCGGGGTGCCGGTGGCGCGGGTCCACGCGCTCGCGCTCGCGGACGGGTTCTCCGCGGCGGCCGGCGCCACCCCCGCCACGGTCGTGGCCGCGGTCCGCGCCGCGCGCGGTCCCGTCACCGGCCCGGGTGCGGCGCGCCATCGACCGCGCGGAAGCCC
>JBJTJV010000185.1:0-3657 GCA_046352645.1 Chloroflexota bacterium
GTCCGGCACGGGGGTCGGCTCCATGACGTCCACGGGCCGGACGGCGGCGCGGGACGCGCCCGCCGGTGCCGCGACCGGGCTCGCGACGGCGCCCACCGCGGGGATCGCCGCCGTCAGCGCGATGACGGCCGCGAGGGCCGCGCAGCCCGCGCGTCGCCGCACCCGCATCGCGATCGCTCCGCCGACCGTGCGCTCGCCGCCCGGATCCGGCGCTAGAAGTTGATGCTCCGCCCGGCGACCGCCATCGCGGCTTCACCCATGATCTCGGACATCGTCGGGTGCGGGTGGACGGCCGCGCCCACCTCCCACGCCGTCGCCTCGAAGAGCATCGCGGCGCTCGCCTCGGCGATCAGGTCCGTGACGCCGGCCCCGATCATGTGGACGCCGAGGATCTCGTCCGTCTCCGCGTGCGCGATGATCTTCGTGAAGCCGCCGGTCTCCCCGTGGATGACCGCCTTGCCGATCACCTGGAAGGGGACCTTGCCGATCCGCACGGGGATCCCGGCCGCCTCGCACTCCGCCTGCGTCCGCCCGATCGAGGCGACCTGCGGCCGGCTGTACGTGGCGCGGGGCATCTTCGTGTAGTCGATCGCGTGGACCTCCTCGCCCGCGATCGCGTGGACCGCGTTGAGGCCCTCGTGCGCGGCCACGTGCGCGAGCCAGAGCCCGCCGATGATGTCGCCGATCGCGTAGAGATGCGGCTCGGCGGTCTGCATCGTCGCCGGGTCCACCTGCACGAGCGTCCGCTCCACGACCGCCTTCGTCGTCTCCAGGCCGACCGCGTCCGTGTTCGCGGCGCGTCCGGTCGCGACGAGCATCTGCTCCGCCCGGAGCTCCGCGGGCGCCTCGCCCTCACGGCCCACGGTCACGCGCACGCCGTCCGCGTCTGCCACGACGCCGGCGGCGTCGAAGCGGGCATTCGTCATCACCGTGATGCCGCGCCGGGTGAACGCGCGCTCCATCTCCTTCGAGACCTCGGCATCCTCGAGCGGCACCACGGCCGGCGCGTATTCGAGGACGGTGACCTTCGTGCCCATGTCCGCGTAGAACGAGGCGAACTCCATGCCGACGGCGCCGGCGCCGACGACGATGAGGCTCGCGGGGACGCGGTCCGAGCGGAGGATGTGGTCGCTCGTCACGATGCGCTCGCCGTCCGGCACGAGCCCGGGCAGGCTCTTCGTGCGCGAGCCGGTGGCGAGGATCGTGTCGCGGGAGGTGAGCACGCGCTCGCCCGCGGGCTGGTCGTCGTCACCGATCGTCGCGACGCGGATGCGCGTGGCGCCCTCGAGCACGCCGGTGCCGCGGATGTACGTCACCTTGTGCTTCTTCACGAGGGAGTGGAGGCCCTTCGTCATCCGCTCCACGATCCCGTCGCGCCGACGGGCGATCGCGGGCAGGTCGGGCACGGGCTCGCCGACACCGATCCCGAAGTCGGCCGCATGGCGGATCCGGTCGATGAGGTCCGCGGACTCGAGCATCGCCTTCGTCGGGATGCAGCCCCAGTGGAGGCACGTGCCGCCGATGCGGTAGCGATCCACGAGGGCGACGGACATCCCGAGGTCGGCGGCACGGAAGGCGGCCGCATAGCCGCCGGTCCCGGCGCCGAGGATGACGAGGTCGAACGTGTCGACGGGCTCGGTGGTCACGATCGACACCTCCGGGATCTCGCGGGTGGACGGGAACGGGGCGGATGGTAGCAGAGGCGCCCGGGCCGCCGACCGGTCGTCTATCGTCCGCGGAGATGGATCCCGTGCTGCTCCAGGCGCTCGCATGCGTCGTCCTCGGCTATCTCGCAGGCTCCCTGCCGATGGGCGTGATCGTGGCGCGCCTGACCGGCGCGACCGACCCGCGCACCGTGGGCTCGGGGCGGACCGGCGGCACGAACGCCCTGCGCGCGATGGGCCTGCCGCGGGCGGTCCTCGTCGCGGTCCTCGACCTGGGCAAGGGGTTCGTGCCCATCCTCCTCGTCGGCGCGGCCGGTGCCCCGCCCATCGTCGCTGCCCTCACCGCGCTGGCGGCCGTCGTCGGTGCATGGAAGTCCGTCTTCCTGCGCTTCCACGGCGGACGGGGCGTGGCGACGGGCGTCGGCGGCATGGCCGCGGTCTCCGTCTGGGTCGTGCTCATCGGCCTGCCAGTCTTCGTCGGCACGATCGCGCTGACCCGCTACGTCTCGCTCGGATCGCTCCTCGGCACGCTGGCCGGGACGATCGCGAGCGCCGGCTTCGTCGTCCTCGGGTGGCTCGATCCGGCGTGGCTGGCCTACACCGTGGGCGGCACCGCGATCGTCTGGCTCGCGCACCGCGACAACATCGGGCGACTGCTCGCGGGCACGGAGCGCAAGGTCGGTCGCGCCGGCACCCCGCCGCCCGCCGCCTGAGACGTCAGCCCGTACGGCCGCGGCGGACGAGCGCGCGGAGGAGGACGACCAGCGTCCCCGTAACGAGCACGATCGCGAGGACGGGGACCTTCGCGAGGAAGCCGTCCATCCCGGGCACGAGCGCGCTGACCACGTTCACGCCGAGCACTGCCACCACGACGAGCGCGAGGACGAGGAGGACGCGGCGGTCCCGGACGACCGGCTCGGCGCTCACGCGGGGTCGGCCTCCGGCGGGATCCCGATCGGCGCGACCAGGACCCGTCCGGCGAGCGCCCGACCGATGCGCGTCGCGTGCCCGCGCTTGGGGCGATGGAAGGTCACGGTCACGTCCGCGCGCACGACCGGGTCGGACGGCTCGCCCGTCGTGAGGTCCACCGCGGTCGGCGTATCGACCGCGAGGACCGGGACGCCGAGGCTCCGGGCGCGCATGGCGAGGTCGACCGCGGCGCGGACCGGCTCGCGGAGCGGCCCGCGCACGCCCGAGCCGACGAGCGCATCCACCACGCAGGCCGCCCGCTCGATCCCGTTGAGGAGCATCGCGACGTCGTGCGCGGACGCGGCGTGGATGCGGTCCGCCCGCTCCACACCGTCGAGGCGGTCCCAGTTCAGCTGCGCATCCGGCGTCCCCGGCTGCTCCTCCGTCGCGACGAGGACGGCCGCCGCGCGGATGCCCGCCTGCGCGAGATGGCGCGCCGCCACGAAGCCATCCCCGCCGTTGTTCCCCGGGCCGCACAGCACGAGGACGACGCCCGCGGGCCGCGCCGCGCTCCGCAGGAGCGCACGCGTCGCGAGCGCCACTGCGATCCCGGCCTGCTCCATGAGGGCGTCCCCGCTCGTGCCGAGCCGCCGGGCGCGCGCGTCCGCGCCGCGCATCTCCTCCGCGGTCATCGGCGGCAGCGCCGCCCGCGGCGCCCAGCGGTCGCGCAGGCACACGAGGTCCAGGGAGGGATCGGCGAGGACGGGGTCATCGCCCGGGAGCGGCAGGGCCGGATCGCCGGGCAGGGAGGGGCGGGGAGTCACGTACCGGATGGTAGTCGCACCGCCCCGTCCGGGCGCATCTCGAGGAGGCCCTCGCGGACAAGGGCGGCGATCGCCCGGCCGATGGCGTCCGCGTCGTGGACGCCGAGCGGTGCGCCGATCGTGGCCCAGGCACCATCCGGCAGCGCGCGGGCGCGCTCGAGGATGCGCCCGCGGAGCCAGCGCGTCGTGGCGGGGAAGGGCACGGCGGGACGGCGCGCGGGCTCGGGCGCGCGGGCGGATGCCGGGGGGACCCCTGCCGC
>JBJTJV010000186.1:0-3075 GCA_046352645.1 Chloroflexota bacterium
CATGTCACCGGGGCCGAAGAACCCGATGTCCAGGCCCTGGCCCTCGAAGAAGGCGATGTCCCAGGAGCCGGCCGGGTAGATCGCGGCCTGTCCGGTCGCGAAGTACTGCTGGGCGTCCGGGTAGCTGATCCCCTCGAAGCCCTCCGGGAGGTAGTCGCGCCAGCCGGCGAGATCCTCGAGCGCTGCCACGTAGGGGGCATCGGTGAGCTTCGCCTCGCCGGCGATGAGCGCCTTGCGGCCCTCCTCGCCCTGCCAGAGATCGGCACCCACGTTCTGGAAGCCCATCGTCGCGGACTCCCAGGTGTCCTTGGTGCCCATCGCCAGCGGCGTGTAGCGGCCGTCCGCCCTGATCTGGTCGAGGAGCGCGTGGAACTCCTCGTCGTTCGTGGGGAGCGCGGTGATGCCGAGCTCGTCGAAGACGTCCTTGTTGTAGATGAAGCCGTGGATGACCGAGGCCATCGGGACGCAGAAGACGTCCGAGCCGTCGTCCGTGATCCACGCGCTCTTCGCGACGTCGCCGAAGTTCGCGAGGCCGGCGAGGTCGTTGAGGGACGCGAGGTGCCCGCCCTGGAAGAGCGCGAGCGATGCGTCGAACGGCCGGCAGGTGATCAGGTCACCGGCGGTGCCGCCCTCGAGCTTCGTCTGGAGCGTCGCGTTGTAGTCCGCGGGCGGGGTCGGGGCGAACGTCACCTTGATGTCCGGGTGCTGCGCCTCGAACGCCGGGATGATCTGGTCCTCCCAGATCGCCAGGTCGTCGTTCCGCCAGCTCTCGATGACGAGCTCGACGGGGTCCTGCGCCGTCGCGCCGAGCGGCGCGAGCGCGGAGAGAGCCATGACGCCGGCGGCGCCGATGGCGAGGGTCCGAGTCTTCACTGGGTTCCTCCTCTGTGCGCGGTCACCTGCCGCGCCTTCCGAGATGACATCATCGGTCCACACGCGCCGTTCGTCCACCTCCCCCGTCCCCCTGCGGGCGCCGGCGAGCGCCGGCGCACTATCCACGCGTCCGGTCAGGCGCGCTCGCGCGTCCCCGTCCGGCGCTCGATGAGCGCCACGGCATCCCGCAGCCGCCCGAGCGTCTCGTCATCCACCGTCCCCGGCCCGCTGTGCGGCCCGAGCCGCTCGAGGATGTCCACGATGAGCGAGTAGAAGACCCCCGCGTCCGCGAGGAAGAACTGCGGCTCGTTGTTGTAGCGGACGAGCGTCAGGCGCCCCTGGAGGACCGGCCGGTCGTCCACGTGCGCCACCTGGGTGCCGAAGTTGTGGCCCTGGATGCCGTCCGGGGTGTTGAGGAAGTTCAGGGCGTTGTCGATGGCGAGGCCGAAGCGCGCCCGCCACGCGACGAGACGTTCGTGGACCTCGCCCGCGATATGCACGTCGGCGACCTGGTCGAAGACCTCCGGGCTCACCGTGAGCAGCCCGACGAGCGTGGTCCCCGCGCGCGCGCCCAGCATCACCTGGAGCGAGCGCTCGAGCGTGAAGACCTCGGAATCGAAGCGCGGGCTCGTGATCACGTCCGTGAGGAGGTCCTCGACGTTGTCGAGGATGACCGTCTCTCCCATCGTGCCCGCGAGATGGAGGATCTCCTCGCGGAAGAGGAACTGCTCTTCGTGGTCCAGCATGGGGCGATGGTAGCACCCACCCCCCGCCCGACCGTCCGGGCCGGTCCGCCCGCCTACGGGTAGAGACCGCGCAGCTCGGTCGCCTTGGCCACCCGCTCGACCGCCACGAGGTAGGCCGCGGTGCGCAGGTCGCACGTCGCCGTCTCGTGCATCCGCCAGACCTCGCCGAACGCCCGGACCATGATCTCGCGGAGCTTGCCGTTCACCTCGGTCTCGCTCCAGTGGTCGCGGTTGAGGTCCTGGACCCACTCGAAGTACGAGACGGTCACGCCACCGGCGTTGCACAGGATGTCCGGGATGACGACGATGCCGCGCTCGGCGAGGATCCGGTCCGCGTCCGGGGTCGTCGGGCCGTTCGCGGCCTCGGCGACGAGCCGGGCGCCGATCGCACCCGCGTTCGCGCCCGTGATCTGGTTCTCGAGCGCGGCAGGGACGAGGATCTCGCAGGGGAGCGCGAGGAGCTCGGCATTCGTGATCGTGCGCGCCGCCGGGACGCCCGCGAGGACGCCGTGGTCGGCCTTCCACGCACGCGGCGCGCCGAGGTCGAGGCCGTCGGGCGCGTGGATGCCGCCGGCGGAATCGGAGACGGCGATGACGCGCGCCCCCTCGGCCGCGAGGAGCATCGCCGCCACGGAGCCCGCGTTGCCGAAGCCCTGGACCGCGACCCGCGCGCCGGCCACCGGCATCCCCATGCGTGCCGCGGCCTCGCCGATGCAGAAGACCGCGCCACGCGCGGTGGCCTCGTTGCGGCCCTCCGAGCCGCCGAGGGCGATCGGCTTGCCGGTCACGACCGCGGGGACCGTGTGGCCCTGGTGCATCGAGTACGTGTCGAGGATCCAGGCCATCACCTGGGCGTTCGTGTTCACGTCCGGCGCGGGGATGTCGCGCTCGGGCCCGATGAGCACGGAGAGCTCCGTGGTGAAGCGCCGGGTGAGCTTCTCGAGCTCCCGTCGGCTGAGGCCCTTGGGGTCCACCGCGACCCCGCCCTTGCCGCCACCGAACGGGATCCCCACCACGGCGCACTTCCACGTCATCCACATGGCGAGGGCCTTCACCTCGTCGAGCGTGACATCGGGGTGATAGCGGATGCCGCCCTTCGCGGGGCCACGGCCCACGTTGTGCTGGACCCGGTAGCCCGTGAAGACGCGGACCGAGCCGTCGTCCATCCGGACGGGGAAGTGGACGGTCAGCTCGCGCCGCGGCTCGCGCAGGACCGCGCGGAGACCCGGGTCCAGGTCCAGGCGCTCCGCCGCGAGGTCGAACTGATGCTGGGCGATGCGCCACGCGTTCGGCGCGGCGAGGGGCTCGGTCGTCACGGTCGGCGGTCCTCTCCTCGTCGTGCGGCGAGCGCCGGGCCCCATCGGCTCGGGCGGGCTGGCTCCATGCCGCCGGCACGCTCCACTCTAGCCAAGGCCCCGCCGGGCGGCACCCTGCCGATGCGCCCCGCGCGCGGTCC
>JBJTJV010000187.1:0-2529 GCA_046352645.1 Chloroflexota bacterium
CGCTCGCCGCGCTCGACGGGGCCCGGGTGCAGCCGGTGCACGGCGACTTCCACGTGGGCCAGGTCCTCCGCTCGGCGGCGGGGCTCGCCGTGATCGACTTCGACGGCAACCCGGTCGCCCCGGCGGACGCGCTCGGCGCGCCGGACCTGCCGGAGCGCGACCTCGCCGGGCTCCTGTGCAGCATCGACCACGTCGGCCGGATCGTGGCCCGGCGGCTCGGCCCGTCGGCGGAGGCGCCGGTCGCGCGCTGGATCGCCGCGGAGACCGCGGCCGCTGCGGGTGCGTACGCGGATGCCGCCGTCGCAGCCGGCCGGACGCGGCCGGACGCGGACCGGGTCCGTGCGCTGCGCGTGGAGCAGGAGATGCGCGAGCTCCTCTACGCGGCGGAGCACCTGCCGCGCTGGCGCTACGCTCCGATGGGCGCGATCCGTGCGATGGTTCCGCGATGAGCGCAGCCACCCTCCTTGCCGACCTTGCCGCCAAGCCCGCCGCCCTGGCGCGCCTCGCCGCGCACCTCGCGCAGCCCGGCCTGCTCGATGCGATCCCCGCGCGCCCGGAGCGCATCGTGCTGCTCGGCATGGGCAGCTCGCGCTACGCGGCGGTCGTGAGCGCGCCGCGGCTCCGGGCCGCTGGGCTCTACGCGGTCGAGGGGGTCGCCTCCGCGGAGGTCGGCACGCCCGCGGGGCCGGGGACGCTCGTCCTCGCGATCAGCGCGAACGGCGGGAGCGTGGAGACGCTCGCCGCGCTCGAGCGTCACCGGGGCCGCTCCCGCGTCATCGCGATCACGAACCGGCCCGGCGCCCCGGTGACCGAGCACGCGGACGCGGTGCTCGACCTCGCGGCCGGCGAGGAGGTGAGCGGGGTCGCCTGCCGCACCTTCCAGCACACCCTCCTCCTGCTCCGGGCGATCGAGGCCCGCCTGACCGGCGTCCACGCGGACGTGGCGGGCCTGGCGCAGCGCGTGGGCGCCGCGACCGAGGACCTGCTCGCCCGCGAGGAGGGCTGGCGCCCCGCCGTCTCCGCGGCGCTCGATGGCCCCGATGGCGTCGCCGTCCTCGCGCCCGCCGAGCGCTGGTCGTCCGCGCTCCAGTCCGCGCTCATGTACCGCGAGTGCCCCCGCCGCCCGGGCGTCGGGTCGGAGACGGGCGACTGGGCGCACGTGGACGTCTACCTCGCGAAGAGCCTCGACTACCGCGCGCTCCTGCTCGCGGGATCGCGCTGGGACGCGCAGGCGCTCGACTGGCTCCGCCGGCGGGGGAGCACCGTCGCGGTCGTGGGCGCGGACGTGCCCGACGCGGCTGCCTGCGTCCGCTACCCCGGCGACACGGACCCCGCGGTCGCGGCAGGGACCGAGACGCTCATCTCCGAGCTCGTGGCCGCGCGCTGGCAGGCGGCGCAGGAGGCGGACGCGTCAGAGCCTGCCTGACGGCAGACGCGGCGCCGCCCGGCGGGCCGTGCCCTCAGGCGCCGAGGCCGCGGGCGCGGAGCGCCTCCGCGAGCCGCGCGATGTCCGCGGCGCGGACGTGCCGCTGCCAGCTCACACGGAGCAGCCGCCGCGCAGGTCCGTGCGCGCGTGTCGCCGGGAAGGTGAAGACGGGCACGACGATCCCCGCGGACCGGAGCGCCGCGGCGAGCGGATCCTCCGGGCGCAGCCGTCCGGCGTCCGCCGCGGGGTCGTCCGCGGCCGGTTCCGGCGTGAGCGCGTCCGGGATCGGCACGAGGACCATCGCCGCGCTGAGCGCATCCGGGACGAGAGGCCGCGCGCCCGTCAGCCCGAGGAGCCGGTCGCGTGCGGCGAGCGCGTCCCGTCGGTTCGCGGCCATGAGACCGGGCCAGCCGTCGGGGTGGAGCGCGCCGAGCGCGCGGAGCGCGTCGGGGATCGCGAGGATCGGCGACGGGTCGAGCGTTCCCGTCCAGTCGGCCTCCGCGAGGAAGCGTGCCCGCTCGGGGACCGGCGCGTTCCAGCCGGGCGAGGTCACGAGCGGCCGGGTGAACGCACGCCGGTCGGCGCGGACATGGAGGACGGCGGCGCCCTTGGGCGCGCACAGCCACTTGTGCGCGTTGCCCGTGAGCCAGGACGCGCCGATGGCGTCGATGGCGAAGGGCACGAGGCCGGGGCCGTGCGCGCTGTCCACGATCGTGGCGACGCCACGCGCCTCCAGGCCCGCGACGATCGGGCCGATCGGCAGGACGGTCGCGGTCGCGCGCGTGACGTGGGAGACGAGCGCCACGCGGGTACGTGGGCCGGTCGCGCCGAGGACGGCCGCCACGATCGCGTCGGCATCGGGGTCCGGCCAGGGGAGGCGAGCGACGCGGATGCGCGCGCCCGTCTCCGCCGCCACCACGGCCGCCGCGTTCGCGGCCGCGTTGTACTCATGGTCCGTGACGAGGATCTCGTCGCCGGGCGCGAGCAGGGCACGGGCCGCGGGGAGCGCGGTCCGCACGCGCGCCGATGCGTGCTGCACGAAGACGAGCGCGCGGGGATCCGCGCCGAGGGAGGGCGCGGGGTCGGGGCGCGGCGCGGGGGGC
>JBJTJV010000188.1:0-6687 GCA_046352645.1 Chloroflexota bacterium
GGACCGCGCGATCCTGGAGGGCGGCACGGAGCTCGGCATCCCCGACTACGTCGTGGAGAAGTGCCGGGCGCTCTCCGAGACGCTCCTGCGGACGCTGGAGATCGCCTTCGCGCGCGGCGTCCCGATCGCGGCCGGCAACGACGGCGGCGCGCCCCTCGTGCACATCGGGGACATGGCGAGCGAGCTCGAGATCTACGTGGAGCTCGGGATGCACCCGCGCGACGCGCTCGCGGCCGCGACGATCAACGACGCGCGCCTCTTCCGCCTCCCCGACGTCGGCTACGTGGAGGAGGGCTGGGTCGCGGACCTGATCGCGGTGACGGGCGACCCGCTCGCGACGCCGTCCGCGCTGCGCGACCCGGCGATCGTCATCGTCCGGGGCGCGCTCGTCCTGGACCGGCGGGTGCGCGAGGGCTTCCGGCCGAGCGTCCGGCTCGGTCGGCACGCGTAGCGCCGCCGTCCGGCGATCGGCCGGCGGCCGCGGCTCAGGCCTCGGCGGCCTCCGCGTCCGGCGCAGGCGCCTTCGGCTCGTCGCCGCGGAGCGGCTCGCAGTCCACGAGGCGGACACGGCCGGAGCGACCGCTCGCCGTGCGCACGAGCGCCGCGGGGATCGCGCCGGGGATCACGCGCTCGATGACGCCGGTCTCGCCCGCGAACGGGCGGGAGCCGCCGCCCCGGACGCGGCCGCCCGCGACGATGTCCGCGCGGCCGCGGCCGGCGTTCAGGTCGATGACGGAGAACGGGGGGGGCGTCACCGGCCGGGGGGCCGCCGCGGGAGCTGCGCCGCGGACGGGCCGCGGCGGCGTCCAGGCGACCTTGCGCTTGCGCGGCATCAGCCGGACCGCCGGCGGCCGCGCGTCTCGTTCTTGGGCGGCTTCGGCTCGCGGCCGGGGCGGCGGCGTCCACCTCGACGGACCGGGCGAGCTGGACATGGACGGAAGCGCGCTCATCCGCGACAACATCGCGGGCGCGGGCGGCTTCCACGGCACGCGTGAAGTCGCGCGCGACGTCCGCGGGGATCCGGCCGCGGACCTCGGCCTCGTAGCGCACGATCGCCTCGTTCTCGGCGCGCCGGCGCTCGCGCTCGAAGCGGGACCGCTTCGTCATCTGTGCTCCTTCTCGGTGGGGCGGCACGAGGGCCGCAGGCTGATTCGACCGGGCGACCCGTGGCACCCCGTGCTGCTGCCGCGCGGGGAGCACGCTGCTCCGCGGCCCGGCCGGGCGTTCGGGTGGGGCGATGATCGGACCTCGGCGCCGGCCGGGACGCGCAGGCCTTTCGGCGTGAGTCTACCCTGCCCGGCGCACCGGCTGCCCTGCGGACCGAGCGCGCAGGCCCCCGGGAACGGACCGACCCCCCGGGCCCGGTCGGGCCGCGGGGGGTCGGCGGTGGTGCGTCGCCGCGTTCCCGCGGGTCAGCAGGTCTCCCAGAAGACCTGGTCGGGGCTGTTGCCGTACACGTTCGTGCCGCTCGCGAGATCCGTGAGCGTCGCGGCGCACGAGGCCCAGACGCCGCCGCCGCTGTTCGCCGCTGCGCCCGCGATGTTGTCGCGGATGAGCGCGCTTCCGTCCATGTCCAGCTCGCCCGGTCCGTCGAGGTGGACGCCGCCGCCCCGGCCGGGGGCACGGTTGTCCTCGATCGCGGCAGAGCCGCCGAGGGTGATGTCCGTGAAGATGGCCCACACGCCGCCGCCGTTACCGCTGATGACGCGGTTCGTATCCACCCATGCCGTGTCCGACATCGTGAGGGTGGACCAGCCCAGCCACACCCCGCCGCCCTGGGTGACCGCACGGTTCCCCGTGACCCGGCTGCTGCCGCTCAGGCTGACCGTGCTGTCGGTGGCGTGGATGCCACCGCCGTTGCCGATGACCGCACGGTTGCTGCCGATCCGGCTGGAGCCGGAGGCCGCGACGAGCGACCCGTCGAAGGCGTAGATGCCACCGCCACGGTCGCCGTAGTTGCTGCTGATCCGGGCGGTGTCGTTGATGTACAGCTCGCTGCTGCCGAGCCGGACGCCGCCGCCATAGTCGGCCACGTTGTTGACGATCCGCGCGTCGTCGTTGAGGACGATCGTGTAGTTGTAGGCGTCGATGCCGCCGCCGTCGTCGGACGAGCGGTTGCCCGCGATGCGGGCACGGTCGTTCAGCTCGATGAGGCCGCCGGTCTCGCTCCACGCGTCGATGCCGCCCGCGTCGTCGTCGCTGATCGTGCGGTTGCTGTCGATCGAGGTGTCGTCGTTCATCACGAGCACGCTGTCCGGGCCGATGTAGATCGCGCCGCCGTCCTCCCAGGAGCGGTTGTGGTGGATCCGGCTCGTCCCGTGCATCTCGATGCGGCTGTCTGCCCCGAAGTCCACCGCGCCGCCGTCACCGTCGATCGCGCGGTTGCGGCTGATCTCCGTGGAGCCGCGCAGCACGAGGAGCGTGTTGCCGTCGCCGTCGATGGCGCCGTTCTCCGTGCCGCGGTTGCGCGTCACGAGCGCGTTGCGGAGGATCAGCCCGGAGCCGTCGCCGATGAAGATCGCGCCCTCGGATGCATGGAAGCCGCGCATCAGGCGGATCCCGATGATCGTCGCGACGGTGTTCCAGCCGGGCTCCGTCCCTGCCGGTCGGACCTTGCTGCCCGCCGACCCGTAGACGACCTCGAGCCCTGCCACGTGGAGGAGCGGGATCGTCCGGCGCCCGGTGATCGTGGGCATGCCGGAGGTGGCCGTCCGGACGCCCTTGATCGTGAGGTCCTTGTCGATGTACGTGAAGCCCGCGCAGGTCCCCTGCAGCGTGACGACCTCGCCCTCCTCGGCGGCGTCCACGCCGTCCTGGAGGTTCGTATAGCTCACGCCGTCATGGCGCACGACGCACCGCTTCGCGCCGTTCGCCTGCGCGATGCCGGCGAGCTCGGTCGCGCTCGGCGCGAGGGGGCTGCGCGCGGCGGCGGGGACGGCGGTCGCGCCGAGCGCGAGCGCGACGCCGAGCACCGCGGCGACCTGCCGCGTGCGTCGGATCCTGGGGGTCTGCATCTGTCCTCCTCGTGGGGCCTCCCGGTCGCCCATGGCCGGGAGCGAAGTGTGGAGGATTCTAGCAAGGCTGTCCATCGGCGCCCGTACGCCCGCCCGGGGCCGTCCGCGTGGCCGGCGCGGACCGGGCTCCCGTCAGCCGCGGAACGGCGCGATCGCGGCGGCCGCCACGGCGATCTCCGCGTCCGTGGTCCAGACGTGCGGCGCGAAGCGGATCCCCGTCCCGCGGAGCGCGGCTTTCACCCCGGCGCTGCCGAGCGCGACCCCCGCGGCGACCGGGTCCGGCGTGGGGACCGAGACGAGCGTCGCCCCCGCGTGGGGCACCCCGGCCTGCGCCGCGAGGTCGCGGGCGAGCGCCACGACACCCGCGAGGAGCCCCTGGCGCTGCCACGCGACGAGCAGGCGGAGCGAGGCCATCGCGCCCATCCAGGTGATCCAGCCGAGCGACACGTCGAAGCGCGCCGCGTCCGGCGCGAGGTGGAGCGGCCCGCCGAAGTACCGCCCGAACGGGAGGTCCGCCGCCCGCCAGTTCGCGTTCAACGGCTCGAGCTCGTCCCAGCGCTCCCGCCGGACGTAGAGGAACGATGCGCCGCGCGGGCAGAGGAGGTGCTTGTAGCCCGAGCAGACGAGGTAGTCGATGCGCGGGAGGTGCGTCGCGAGCGGCACGAACGGGATCGCCTGGGTCCCGTCGAGGAGGACGCGCGCCCCGACCGCCTCCGCCCGGTCGAGGACCGCGGGCAGGTCCGCCATCCGGCCGGTCTGCATCTGGACGATGCTCGTCGCCACGAGCGTCGTGCGCGGCCCGATCGCGTCGGCGAGCCCGTCCAGCGGCACCTGGCGGATCCGCGCCCCGCGTCGCTCCGCGACGAGGAGCGGGTAGAGCGTGGAGGTGAACTCGTCGTCCGGCACGACGACCTCGTCCGCGGGGCCGAGCGCCGCGGCGACGAGCCCCGTCCCGACGGACGCCTGGGGGATCCGCGCGATCGTCCCGCGCGGGGCGCCGACCAGGTCGGCGAAGAGGCCGGGGACCTCCTCGAGCGGCTCGTCCCAGTCGTCCTTCCAGCGCGCTGTCCCCGCCTGCCACGCGGCGATCGCCTCGCCCATCGCCGCGACCGTCGGGTCGGGCGGCAGGCCATACGTCGCGGTGTCCAGGTAGATCGAGCGCGGTGCCGGGTGGAAGAGGGCGCGGGCGGCGGCGCGGGCGGCGGCGTCCGGTGCGCCCGCCACGGCCGGCAGGGGCGGCCCGACCGCCGGATCGGTCACGCCCAGCCCATCCGGCCGCCGCCGTGGTTGATGACGTGCGTCTTGAGGTGCGTGAACGTGTCCCGCGCCTCGACGCCGAGGTCCTCGCCGAGCCCCGAGAGCTTGTGGCCCTCGTAGGGGACGTTCACCGGCAGGTAGTGCGGGGCGTTCGTCCAGATGATCCCGGCCTCCAGGCGCTCCGCGACGCGGAAGGTCCGCCCGAGGTCGGTGGTCCAGACGGTCGCGGCCAGGCCGTAGATCACGTCGTTCGCGATGGCGATCGCCTCCTCCTCGTCGCGGAACGTCATCACAGACAGGACGGGGCCGAAGATCTCCTCCTGGGCGATGCGCATGTCCGGCGTCACGCCGGTGAAGACGGTCGGCTCCACGAAGTAGCCGCCGCTCGCGGCGACGCTCGCCCGTCCGCCGCCGAGCGCGAGCGTCGCGCCCTGGCGCAGGCCCTCGGCGATGTAGCCGGAGACGCGCGTGTGCTGCTCGGCGGAGATGAGCGGCCCGAGCTGCGTCCCGGCCGCGGCGGGATCGCCCACGCGGATGGCGCGTGCGCGGGCGACGAGCGCCTCCGTGAACCTGTCCGCCACGGACGCCTCCACGAGGAGCCGCGAGCCGCTCGTGCAGATCTGGCCGCTGTTGTAGAACGCGGTGAAGAGCGACCCTGCGACCGCCTGGTCGATGTCCGCATCCGCGAAGACGATGTTCGGCGTCTTGCCGCCGAGCTCGAGGTGGACGCTCTTCACGTGATCGGCCGCGGAGCGCAGGATCGCCTGGCCGACGGCCGTCGAGCCGGTGAAGGTGAGCTTGGGCACGTGCGGGTGCGCGACGAGCGCGGCGCCCGTCGTGGGCCCGTCGCCGTGGACCACGTTGAAGACGCCGTCCGGGATCCCCGCCTCGCGGGTGAGGCGGGCGAGCAGCGACGTGGAGAGCGGCGTCTGCTCCGCCATCTTCAGCACGACGCTGTTGCCGACCGCGAGCGCGGGCGCCGTCTTCCAGCAGGCGAGCAGGAAGGGGTAGTTCCAGGGCGAGATCGCGCCCACGACCCCGTACGGCTCGCGGCGCGCGTAGACGAAGTGGCCCGCATCGACGGGGTACGTGCGCCCGTCGGGCAGCTCCGCGTGACCCGCGAAGTACGTGTAGAAGTCCGCCCCGACGTGCACCTCCGCGGTCGCCTGCGCGAGCGGCTTGCCCGTGTCCCGTGATTCCACCGCGCCGATCGCGTCCGCCTCGGCATGGATCAGCTCCCCGAGCCGGCGCAGCCGCTTCGCCCGCTCGCCGGGCGCGAGGCGTGCCCAGGTCCCCGCCCGGAAGGCCGTCCGCGCCGCTGCGACCGCCCGGTCGACGTCCTCCGCCTCGCCGAACGCCACGCGCGCGATCTCCGCGCCCGTCGCGGGGTCGACGGAGGCGAACGTGCGCCCGGAGCGCGACGGGACCTCCGCTCCGTCGATGAAGTGCTGCGCGTCGCCGAGGCGGTTCTCCATGGTCACGCTCGTCCTCCGAGCGGGTGCCGGTCCGGGCGGCCGGGGTGTGGCCCGGAGTCTAGGCCGCGCGCCGGACGGCCGGTGGGCACGGGCGCGCACCGCCGGTCACCGGGCCGGGAGCGGCGGACCGGTCCGACCAGGGTGCGGCTCCGCCTTGCCGCGACCGTCACATCCGGCCACAATGCCCCGACCGGCCGGTCATGGTCGGCGAGCGGGCCCGCCCGGCCCCGGGCACCGGGATCGGCGGCCCCCAGTGAGGAGGTACGCGTGCGAGTTACCAGGTCCACTGCCGTGCGCCTCGCGGTCGTCGGGGCGACGGCTGCGATCGCAGGGTCCGCGATCGCCGGGGGTGCCGCCCTCGCGCAGGACGAGCTGTCCGGCAAGCTGCGGGTGAACTTCATCGCGTACGACGCGAAGATGCAGCCCTGGCTCGACCAGATGAAGGCGGACTTCAACGCCCTCCATCCCAACGTCGAGCTGATCCTCGAGATGCCCAATCTCGACACCTACCGCGACTCCCTGACCACCCAGGCGTCGGGTGGCGCGCCGCCGGATGTGGCGCAGATCGCGACCTCGTGGCTCCCGCCGCTCGCGGACGCGGGCGTCCTCCTCGACTGGGAGGAGGCGGGGTACAGCCCGGACCTGCTCGGCCGGATGGACCCGGCGCTGCGGGATGGCGCCCGCTACGAGGGCGGCCTGACCGGTCTCTCGTACGGCGCGTCCGCGCGCGCCGTCTTCTACAACCAGGCGCTCTTCGAGCAGGCCGGCATCGAGGCCGTGCCGACCACGTGGGACGAGCTCCTCGAGGCCGCCCGCAAGCTCAAGGCCGCGGGCGTCGAGATCCCCTTCTACTACGAGGGGAAGGGCCAGGAAGCGATGGCCGCCTGGTTCAACTACCCGTACTTCAGCTACGGCGGTGAGCTCGTCGTGGACGGCAAGCT
>JBJTJV010000189.1:0-8075 GCA_046352645.1 Chloroflexota bacterium
GGACGGCCGCGTCCGCCCCGAGCGCGCGCGCCAGGTCGCGCTTCGCGGGCACCGGGTCGATCACCGTCACGGTGGCGCCCGCATCCCGGGCCGCGAGGAGCGCGGCGAGGCCGACCCCGCCCGCGCCCGCGATCGCGACGCGCTCCCCGGCCGCGACGCGCGCGGTGTTCCGGACAGCCCCGACGCCGGTCGTCGCCGCGCACCCGATGAGCGCCGCGACCGCATGCGGCGTCCGGGGATCGACCGGGATCGCCGCCTCGACCGCGACGACCTGCGCGCTCGCGTGCGTGCCGGTGCCGCTGTAGACGCCGACCGGGCTGCCGTCCGGGCGGCGCAGGCGGACCGAGTCGGCGTCGAGGCGGTGCCCGTCGCCGCGCGGCGTGGTGCACAGCCACTGCTCGCCGCGCCCGCACGCAGCGCACGAGCCGCAGGGTGCGGTCCAGGCGAGCACGACGAGATCGCCGACGCGGATGCCGCCACTCCCCGCGGGTCGGTCGGCGGGGCGCTCCGGGACACCGGGCCCGAGCGATTCCACGATCCCCGCGCCCTCGTGGCCGAGGACGACGCCCGCCGGTCGCGCCCAGTCCCCGTCCACCACGTGCAGGTCGGAGCGGCAGACGCCCGAGCCGACGATGCGGACGCGGACCTCGCCGGGCCCGGGCGGGTCGAGGAGAAGGGGCTCGGGGACGAGGGGCGCCCCGGGGCCACCGAAGACGATGCCGCGGACGGCGAGCGGGCCGCTCATGCGCCGCCGCCCGATGCACCGGCCGGCCCATCGGGCGCGCCCCCCGGAGCCGGGTCGGCGGGGGCCGCGTCCAGCCAGGGTCGGTCGTTGAAGGCCTCGGAGCGCCACGCCCCGACCCCGCCGGGGCGCGGGCCATCCGTGGCGCCCGCGATGAGCGCGGCGATCGCGGCGTGCGCGTCCTCGGTCAGCGCACGGGCGCCGTCGCGGCCGCCGCCACGTGCCCCCGTCCCGACCGGGTCGCCGATGACCACCCGGATCCGCTTGCCGAACCGGACCCAGCGCGTGCCGACGATCCCGACCGGCACGACCGGCACGCCCGCGAGCTGGGCGATGTGCCCGACGCCCGTCTCGAGCGGCCGGACGACGCCCTCCGCATCGGAGAGGCGCCCCTCGCCCGCGATGGCCAGGCCCTGGCCCGCGCGAAGGACTGCGACCGACCGACGGGCGGCATCGCGGGCATCCGCGCCGTGCGGGCGGAACGGGATGCCGCGCCCCGTCCAGGTGATGATCCGGTTCCGCGCACCGGTGGACATGTCCTCCTCGCGCGGCCCGAAGACGAAGAGGCGGCGGCGGCGGTCCGGCCACGCGGCGGCAAGGACGATCGGATCGAGCCACGACGGATGGTTGAAGCAGGCGATGTAGCCGCCGCTCGCGGGCAGCCGCTCGGCACCCTCGACGCGGATGCGCACGTAGGCGCCCGCGATCGCCGCGAGGACGAGCCGGACGAGGTGATAGCGGAACGGGCTCGGACCCGGCGTCCGCCCGCCCGGGCCCGGCGCGCTCATCCGCCCGGCCGCACCGGGCTTCCCGGACGGATGGGGATCGCGACCGCCAGCCGCGCCACCGAGGGCAGCTCCACGGGCGGCGGCGCGCCGTTCGCGACCCGGTCCACCTCGTCGATGAAGAGCGGCACGAGCCCGGGGTCGAACTGCGTCCCGGCGTGGCGGAGCAGCTCGTCCACGGCCTCCGCGTGCGTCCGCGCCGCTCGGTAGACGCGGCCCCGGACGATCGCGTCGTACGCGTCGGCGATCGCGACGATGCGCGCGCCGAGGGGGATCGTCTCGCCGGCGAGCCGGTCGGGGTAGCCGCGTCCGTCCCAGCGCTCGTGGTGGTGGCGGATGATCGGCGAGAAGGCGCCGGCCATCCGGAGCGGGCCGATGATCCGCTCGCCGATCTCCGGGTGGAGCCGCATCTCCGCGAACTCCGCGTCCGTCAGCGGGCCCGGCTTGTGGAGGATCCGCTCGGGGATGGCGATCTTGCCGATGTCGTGGAGGAGCGCGCCGAAGGCGACCTCCTCGAGCTCCTGGTCGCGCAGACCGACGTAGGCGCCAAGTCGCGCCGCCCGGAAGGCGAGGTTCCGGCAGTGGTCCTTGAGGTCCACGTCCTTCGCCTCGACCGCGTTCACGAGGGCGACGACGATGGCGTGCGCATCCTCCATCCGCAGCAGGACCTGGCGCATCCGCCAGGCGCTCCGCACCCGGGCGAGGAGCTCGGCCTGCTGGAAGGGCTTCGCGATGTAGTCGTCCGCGCCCGCGTCGAGGGCGGCGACCATGTCCGCGGAGGCGGTGTGCGCCGTGAGGACGATGACGGGGAGCGCGACCGTCCGGGCGTCTGCCCGGAGCCGTCGGAGCAGGTCGTACCCGTCCACGCGGGGGAGCGTGAGGTCGAGGAGCACGAGGTCGGGCTGGTGCTCGTGGATCGCCCGGATGCCCGAATCGCCGTCGGCGAGGGAGATCACGCCGAAGCCTTCCGCCTCGAGCGAGCGGACGAGGAGTCGCCGGATCGCGTCGTCGTCCTCGATCACCGCGACGCGCGGCCCGGTCGGTGCCGGAAGGGCACGCTCGGCCACTCGGGTCTCCCGCTCTCGCGCCCTGCGGACGCGCTCGGAGTCGGAGTATAGGATGCGGCGGTGCCGACCGTGCCACTCCCCGCGCAGCGACCCTGGCGCGTCCGCGACGGCGTGCTCGCCGGGCTCGCGGCGCTCATCCTCGCGCTCGCCGGCTCGTCCGCCGTGCCGGTCGCGGCCGCGGAGCCCGGCTACCCCCCGGGCGACGCGGGCTACACGAGCTACCCGGAGCTGACGCGGCTCCTCGCCGAGCTCGCCGCTGCGCACCCCGCGATCCTCGAGATCCGCTCGATCGGCCGGAGCGCGCAGGGGCGGGAGATCTGGGCCGCGCGGATCACGGACCACGCGGACGACCCGGTGGACGCCGAGGGCGAGCCCGAGGTCCTCGTGGACGGGCTCCACCATGCGCGCGAGCACCTCTCCGCGGAGGTGGCGATCGACCTCGTGCGCGTCCTCGTGGGCAGGTACGGCGGCACCGACCCGCTCGGTCGCCGGGTGACCCGGCTCGTGGACACACGCGTCATCTGGGTCGTGCCGATGCTCGACCCCGACGGGCTCGCCTGGGACCTCTCCGCGCCGGTCCGCCCGTGGGGGCCGGGCGGCGCGTCGTGGTACGCGGCGTGGCGGAAGAACCGCCAGCCGCTGCGCGGCACGTCGGCCGTGGGCGTGGACCTGAACCGCACCTGGGGCTACCGCTGGGGCTGCTGCGGCGGCTCGTCCGGCAGCCCGTCCGCCGAGGACTACCGCGGGCCGCGCCCGTGGTCCGCGCCGGAGACGCGCGCCCTCCGCGACCTCGTCCTCGCGCGCGCGACGGACGGTCGGCCGCGGATCCGCGTCCACGCGAGCCTCCATGCGACCGGCGAGCTCGTCCTCTGGCCCTGGGCCTACACGCGCGCGGACCGAGCCGGCCCCATGACGCCCCAGGACCTGCGGGCGTTCCGCGCCCTCGGGCGGGAGCTCGCCGATGCCGCCCGCTTCCGGCCGATGCAGTCGAGCGCGCTCTACCCCTCCGACGGGGACATGATCGACTGGATGTACGCCCGCGGGCGCGTCTTCTCCTTCACGGTCGAGCTCTCGCCCGCGCGCGGGACGATGGCCACCCCGGACCGCTACTACCTCCCGGACGAGCAGCTGCCCGCGCTCCTGCGACGTACGCGGCCGCTCCTCCTCCGCCTCATCGCGGCGGCGGGCTGCCCGTGGGCCGCGGCCGGGGAGGCCGCGGCCTGGTGCGGCCCGTACTACGACGACCTCGAGGCCGCCGGCGGCTGGGTCGCCGACCCGGCAGGGACGGACGACGCGACCTCCGGCCGGTGGGCTCGGGGCACGCCGCGGGCTGATGGAAAGCAGCGCGCCGGCGCGGAGACCGGCATCGGGGCGCTCGCGACCGGGCTCGCCCCGGGCGACGCGCTCGCGGGCGGCACGACCACGATCCGCTCGCCCTGGATCGCGCTGCCGGCGGACGGGTCCGTGGCGCTCCGGCTCGCGGCGCGCATCGCAATGGGCGCGGATGCCGGGCCGGACGACGGCCTCGTCGTGTGGATCGTCGCCGAGGACCCCGCGATCGAGCCCGCCGAGGCGATCCGCCTCACGGGCGACGGGAGCGCACGGAAGACCCGCTGGGCCACGTTCGCCGCGCCGCTCCCGGCGCGGTTCGCGGGCGCGCGGGTCGCCATCGTCCTCGTGGCGACGGCCGCTCCCGGGGTGCGCGTGGAGGCCGCCGTGGACACCGTCCGGCTCATCCGCCCGCGCTGACGTGCGGCTCCGCGCGTGGCCTGCGGCGCCGGACCGCACCGGCCGGAGCGCCGGGTGGCCGATACTTGTCCCATGTGCATCGCCGCCACCGGGCCCCGTGCGCTCCCCTGCCGGACACGTGCCGGCCTGCGCAGCCGTGCGCGGGCCGGCGCCGACGCGCACGCGGTGACCGGATGACCGCGGACGAGCGCGCCCGGGCGCGCGCCCAGCTCGACCTCGAGGAGGGCCGCGGCCCGGTCCCCGTGCTGGACACGGCAGGTGCCGTGGCCCTGCTCGCGGGGGCGCGCCGGATCGCGATCGTGGGCGCCTCGCCGGACCCGTCGCGGCCCTCCCACGGCGTGATGGCCGCCCTGCTGCGCGCCGGCTACGACTGCGTCCCGGTCAACCCCGCCGCACCCGAGGTGCTCGGCCGTCCGTGCCATCCGACGCTCGCCGACGCAGTGGCGGCCGGTGGCCCGTTCGACATCGTGGACGTCTTCCGGCGGCCGGAGCATGTCCCCGCGATCGCCGCCGAGGCCGTGGCGACCGGCTGCCGCTCGCTCTGGCTCCAGATCGGGGTGGTCAGCTGGGATGGCGCACGGGTCGCCCACGCGGGCGGCCTCCCGGTCGTCATGGACCGCTGCACCGCGATCGAGCTGCGGCGCATCCCGCGCTGAGCCACACGCCGTGGGGCGGCGCAGCGTGGAGCGCCGCACGGGGCAGGGCCGCCTCCGCGGTGGCGATCCGCTCGCGGACGGGTCCGCGGACGGTCCCCGGCCTAGCGGACGAGCAGGCCCGCGAGGATGAGGATCGCCCCGGCCCCGGCGATCGCGCCGCGGATGATCACCGTGCGCCGGAGCACGTCGAGCATCAGGTCCGCGCCGGTCTTCTCGCCGGGCTCCGGGCGCAGGCGGGCCCCGCGCCAGTCGTCGTAGCGGGCGAGGTTCGCCTGGGTGGCGCGCAGGCTGCGGAGGCGGGCGAGCGGCTGCCGGACCGTGACGAGCCCGAGCGCGAGGAGGGCGACGCCCGCCACGAGGAGGACGAGCCCCACGGGGCGCCTACCCCTCGCCGAGCGCCGCGCGCAGCAGCTCGCCGACGCGTGCGGCGTTCGCCTGGCCGCGCGTCGCGCGCATCACCTGGCCGGTGAGGAAGCCGATCGCCTGCGGCTTGCCCGCACGCACGTCTGCGACGGCCGCCGGGTTCGCGGCGATCACGTCTGCGACTGCGGCCCGGAGCGCGCCCTCGTCCGTGATCGCGCGGAAGCCCGCCTCCGCGACGATCGCGGCGACCGGGCGACCGTCCTCCGCATGGCGCGCGAGGACCTCCTTGGCGTTCGTGCCGGAGATCTCGCCCGCCTCCACGAGCCCGACGAGCGCGGCGAGCTCCGCGCCGGAGATGCGCGCGATCGCGGCGGCCCCCGAGGCGCCCTTGGCGAGCCGCAGGACCTCGCCGGTGATCCAGTTCGCGAGCCGGCGCGGCGGCAGGTCCGGGCGTGCGGCGAGCGCGGCGTCGAGGATCGCGGCTGCGACGAGGTCGGCCGCGATCGTGGCGGCGTCCGCGGGCGGGATGCCGAGGCGATCCGCGTAGCGCGCCCGCCGAGCCGCGGGCAGCTCCGGCAGGCCGGCGCGGACCGCGTCGATGAGCGCGGAGTCCAGGCGCAGGGGCGGCAGGTCCGGCTCAGGGAAGTAGCGGTAGTCGTCCGACGATTCCTTCACGCGCATCCGGTAGGTGAGCCCGCGATCGTCGTCCCAGCCGCGCGTCTCCTGGACGAGCGGCTCGCCCGCGTCGAGCGCGCGCGCCTGGCGCGCGATCTCGAAGTCGATCGCCCGCTCCACGGAGCGGAAGGAGTTCATGTTCTTGACCTCGACGCGCGTCCCGAACGCCTCGGTCCCCGGCCGGCGCAGGGAGACGTTCGCCTCGACGCGCATCTGGCCGCTCTCGAGGGCCGCGTCCGAGGCGCCGATCGTGACGAGCACGAGGCGCAGCTCCTCCGCGTAGCGCCGGGCGACCTCGGCCGTGTGGATGACGGGGTCGGTGACGATCTCGAGGAGCGGCGTCCCCGAGCGGTTGAAGTCGATGAGGCTCACGGCACGGCCGTCGTCGTCCGTCCGGTGGGCGAGGCGGGCGGTGTCCTCCTCGAGGTGCGCCCGCGTGATCCCGACGGTGACCGGCCCGGCCGAGGTGTCGAAGGTGAGCGACCCGCCGAGCACGAGCGGCAGGTCGTACTGGCTGATCTGGTACCCCTTCGGCAGGTCCGGGTAGAAGTAGTTCTTCCGGTCCCAGCGCGTCACGTCGAGGAGCCGCCCGCCGATCGCGATCCCGGTGGCGAGGACGTGGCGCACGGCAGTCTCGTTGATCACCGGGAGCGCCCCCGGCAGGCCGAGGCAGACCGGGCAGCAGTGGCTGTTCGGCGGGGCCTCCTGGAAGTCCGTGGAGCAGCCGCAGAACATCTTGGACACGGTGCGCAGCTGGATGTGGCACTCGATGCCGATCACGGCCTCCCAGCCGACCGCGACATCCCTGGTCACGCCCGACCCCCGAGCTCGCCGACGAAGCGGTCGATCCGCTCGAGCGCCACGACGAGGTCGTCGTAGGCCGTGGCGAGCGAGCAGCGCACATGGCCCGCGCCGGACGGCCCGAAGGCGTCTCCCGGCACAGCGCCGACCTGGTGCTCGAAAAGCAGCCGCTCGGCGAACGCATCGCTCGTCAGACCTGTATCGGCGATCCGCGGGAAGGCGTAGAAGGCGCCCCGCGGCTCGGCGGTCGGCAGGCCGATCCGGCGCAGCCCGTCCACGCCGAGGCGGCGACGGCGGACGTACTCCCCGACCATCCGCTCCACGTCCGGCTCGGCGCTGCGGAGCGCCTCGAGCGCCGCGTCCTGCGCGATCGTCGGCGCGGACATGATCTGGTACTGGTGGATCTTGACGATCCCCTCGAGCAGGTCGCGCGGCGCGCATGCCCAGCCGACGCGCCAGCCGGTCATCGCATACGCCTTGGAGAACCCGCCCAGGAGGATCGTCCGCTCGCGCATCCCGGGCAGGGCGCTGAACGCCTCGTGGCGATGGCCTCCGTAGACGAGCCGGTCGTAGATCTCGTCGGAGATGACGATGAGGTCGTGTCGCTCCGCGATCGCGGCGACCGCACGGAGCGTCTCCGGCGGGAGGACGGCGCCGGTCGGGTTGCAGGGGTAGCCGAGGAAGAGGACCTTCGTGCGCGGGCCGATCGCCGCCTCGAGGCGCGCGGGGTCGAGGCTCCAGTCGTCCGCCGGGTCGGTCGCGACGTGGACGGGGACCCCGCCCGCGAAGACGATGCCCGGCACGTAGGCCACGTACGAGGGCTCGTGGAGGACGACCTCGTCGCCCGGGTCGACGATCGCGGCAAGGGCGATCGCGAGCGCCTCCGAGGCGCCCACGGTGACGAGGATCTCGTCGGCCGGGTCGTAGGCCACGCCGTAGCGACCCTCGAGGTGGGCCGCGAGCGCGCGCCGCAGCTCGAGCGTGCCGTAGTTGCTCGTGTAGTGCGTGTGGCCGGCACGCAGGGCGCGGATCCCCGCCTCGACGACCTGGGGCGGGCTCGGGAAGTCCGGCTCACCGACCCCGAGGCTGATGACGTCCGGCATCGTGGCCGCGATGTCGAAGAAGCGACGGATGCCCGACGGCGGCACGTTCCGCACGCGCGCGGCAAGGCGCGGACGCGCGAGGGCGGCGGTCGGGGCGGGGGGGATGCGCTCGCTCACGGGTGGCGGAAGTATAC
>JBJTJV010000190.1:0-2245 GCA_046352645.1 Chloroflexota bacterium
CGCGCGCTGACGGAGGCGCTGGCGGAAGCGGTTCCCCGCAAGGGCGGCGGCGCGGTCGCTCCGGCTGCGCAGGCCGCGGCCCCGCCGGGTCCGGTCAGGCACGTCCGCGTCTCGGGGAGCTCCGTCACCCTTGACGCAGCCCATTCGTCCGTGGCCGTCGGAGCCCGGTTCGTCGTGAACCTGCTGGTCGACGTCGCGCTCCCTGGCGGCCGCACGGAGATCGACCGCGACCGCATCGCCGTCATCGAGGTCACCTCCGTCAGCGGCGCACTGGCGAAGGCCCGCGTCGTCGAGGGGGACCCCTCGCTGATCGATCCCGCCAAGTGCGAGGCCGTGCCGGCCTCGAAGTGAGTCGACCCCCGCCCCAACTCCGTCGCGGGACCACCCGAGGACGGCCAACCACCCCTAAGGAGCCCGATCGATGCCTGGACTGAGCTTCCCCTGCGAACGCCGTTTCGCGCCGCACCGGACCGCGCTTGCAGCTGCCTTTTGCCTGTCCTCCACCGTCGCAGGTTGCGAAAGCCGCGATCCGAGCGCGGCGGCCGGCGGCGCGGCCCGCGAGTCCACCTCCGTCGGCCTTGCGCAGGCTTCGGTCCAGGTGGCCGCCGCATCGGCGCCCGCGGCGGCCTCGATCATGCAGGAGCCGGGCGGCGCCGCGGCACCTGCGGCTGCCGCCCCGGCCGGCGGCGTGGCGGTCCAGTTCGAATTCGACAAGGACTTCGGCAAGGCAGAGGCCAGCAAGTCGGATGCCGAGCAAGCCGCCAAGAAGTTCGTGAGCCAGAAGGGGTGGTCGGTCGGCCGCACCGGCTCCGAGGACACCGGCTTCCTCGTCGTCGTCGGGAAGGGGCCGATCACAGGCGGCCCGACCGAGTCCTTCGACCAGCGCCGGCGCCAGGCCGCCAAGGAGGCCATGCTCCAGGCCAAGAAGGCGATGGTGCAGTACCTCGCCGCCGAGGTCAGCACCTCGACCAAGTTCAAGTACGTGGAGGGCACGCCGCCGCTCGACGAGATCGCCAGCGCCTCCGCCCTGGCCCCGAGGGAGCCGGGCGCGCTGGCCAAGGTCAAGGCGATCCTCAACCACGAACTCGACAAGCAGCTGAAGGAGCGCAACATCGATCCCTCGCTCAAGACCCCCGAGCAGAGGGCCAAGGCCGAGGAGGCCGCGCGTCAGGCCGCCAAGAAGATCCTCGGCAGCACCGAGTTCAGGGATGCCGTCAACATCGCCGCCGAGCACGAGCTGTCGGGCCTGCAGGCATTCCGGACCTTCGAGAGCATGGGCTCCGGAGGCTCCGGCAAGGTCGCGGTCGTGGCGGTCTACAGCAAGAAGTCGGCGGAACTGCACCGAGCCCTTCTGGGCCAGGGACCCGTCCCGACCGGCGCTCCGCAGCAGTCCATCATGCGATGGGCGGAGTCCCAGGGTCCCGACGTCCTGCTCTACACCCATGGCGTTCAGGTGCGGACCAACGAGAAGGGCGAGGTGGTCCTGGTCGCCTTCGGCCAGTCGACCGCGATCGGGAACTCGGAGCGGCAGCTCGACGCCGCCGGCAAGAAGGCGCGCGCGCAGGCCATCGGTGAGCTGCGCAGGTTCATGGGTGAGCTGGTGATGACTGCCGAAAGCGACCTCGAGGCGTCGAGCCTGACGGAGTTCGCCGACGACACCTCGGAGTTCAAGTCTGAGTCGCGGTACTCCGAGGAGATCAATGCACGGACCGAGAAGCTCAAGGAACCCGGAATGCTGGAGGCCTTGCCGTGGGAGAAGCAGCATCCGCAGAGCGACCGGCTCACCAAGGGCTCCGTCATGGTGTGGTCCGTGAGCGAGGCCCTGGCAGCCAATGACCTCGGCGACAAGCTGCGTGCCGCGGGCGGCGCCTCGGGCGGCGCTGGCATAGGCACCAAGCGCGCCCCGGAGCAGGCCTCGCCAAAGAAGGCCACCACGGTCGGCGGCAAGCCTTCGAGCGGTTCCGGGGCCGAGGGCGAGGATCCTTGAGCCGGGTTCCCGCCGTCCGCGTGCCGAGGCTTGCCCCCGGCAGATGGGCGGTTGCGCTGGCCTTGGCCGCCATGCTCGGCGGCCAAGGTCAGCGTGCATTCGGCCAGGATGCGGGCGCCGTCTTCGCGGGGGCTCGGGTGGCCCTGCTGAAGGAGGGGGTCCATCGGCAGGGCGGGTTCGTCTTCTCGAGCGTCCGCATGCCTGCGGCTGCGGGATCGCAGGAGCGGGCACGGGAGGCAATCGAGCGAAAGGCCGGCA
>JBJTJV010000191.1:0-2274 GCA_046352645.1 Chloroflexota bacterium
GCGAGCCGCCGGAGACGCCCATGACGTCGTCCGGGGTGTTGCCGCGGACGGCCGACGAGCAGGTCCAGTCGATCGAGTCCTCGAAGTAGATCCCGCCGCCGCCGTGCCGGCGGGCGATGTTCCCCTGGACGAGCGCGCCGCTGCCGAGCGAGAAGGCGCTGCGTGTACCCACGTAGATGCCGCCGCCCTCCCAGGGGGTCAGGTTGCCCGTGATCCGGGTACCCGTGAACGAGATCGGCCCGTCCCCGCTCGTGGAGACCCCGCCACCACTGAAGACGGAGCGGTTGTCGCGGATCGCGCCGCCGGACATCGCGAGCTCGGCGGACACCGCGAGGCCACCCCCCGCGCGCCCCCGATTGCCCGTGATGAGGGTGTCGTGGATCTGGGTCGCTGCCCCGATCGCGATCCCGCCGCCGTCGGACTCCGCCGTGTTGTCACGCACCACCGAATCCCGCACGAACGCGCCGCCGCCCTGGATCGCGATCCCGCCGCCACCGAACGCGGCGGCATTGCCGGCGATCGTCACGGTGTCCACGATGAGGAGCCCGCTCGTACCGGCGACCGAGATCCCGCCACCGTCGAATGCGGCGGTGTTTCCCCGGATCGTCGAAGCCCCGACGGTCACGCTCCCCTCGTATGTGGAGATCCCGCCACCCCGCTCGCCGGCCGCGTTGTCCGCGAGGACGAGCCGCGTGAGCGTGGTCGTGGAGTACTCGGCGCGGATGCCGCCCCCGTCGCCGCTCGTGGCGGTGTTCCCCGAGATCGTCACGGGGCCGGTCACCGAGAGCGTGCCGTTCGCGACCCCGATGCCGCCGCCGTCGCCGCTCTGGGTGAAGCGGTTCCCCCGGATCGTCGCCCCGCGGCCGATCGTGACGGTGGACGACTTCGCGCAGATGCCTGCCCCGGGCACGAGGACCGCGAGCGTGGAGCGGTTCCCCGCGATGAGCGACGTGCCGCGCAGGGTCAGCTCGGAAGCGCCGACGAGGGCGATCCCCGCTCCGCACCCGCCCGGTGACGCACCCGTCTCCACGAAGCCCGCCCGGTTGCCGGTGATCGTGGTGTCCGTGAGCTCGGCGGTCGCGGTGCCCCTGAGGTAGATGCCGCCGCCGTTGGTGCGCGCGCGATTGCCCGTGATCCGTGCGCCGTCCGTGATGAGCCCGGCGAGGTCGCCGTTGAGGAAGATCCCGCCCCCTTCGTCGGTCGTCGCGCGGTTGCCGGAGACGAGCGTGCCGCCAAGGACGACCGAGGAATCGAGCGACGCGATCCCGCCGCCGGTGCCGCCCTCGTTGCCGGTGATCCGCGCCGTCGCGGTCGCGACCAGGAACGCGGTCGACAGGTAGATCCCGCCGCCGCCCACGGTCGCGGTGTTCCCCGCCACGAGCCCCAGGAGCCGCAGCCGGCCGACATCGTCGATGTAGAGGCCGCCGCCCACGGACGCGGTGTTCGTCTGGACGGACGCACCGCTCGCGATCGTGATCTCCAGCGAGCCGGTGCCGTGGATCCCGCCGCCACTGGATGCGTCGTTACCCGTCACGGTCGCGCGGTCGCGGAGGAGGAGCGTGGTCGTCTCCGTGTCCGATCCGGTGATGGAGATGCCGCCGCCGTCCGTGGCGTGGTTCGCGTGGATGCGCGTGCTCCCCGTCACGCGCACGGTCATCCCGGGGTCGGCGTGGATGCCGCCGCCGTCCCCGGCCGCGGTGTTGTCCGTGATGACCGTCCTGCCGCGGATGACGAGGCGGGCGGGGGACGGTGGGCTGCCCACGCCGCCGAGCGCCGCGGACGCGTAGATGCCGCCGCCGTGGCCGTCGTTGCGGGTCTCGTTGCGGGTGATCCGCATGTCCACGAGGGTGACGGTGGAGCTCTCGATGTAGAGGCCGCCGCCGTGCGCGGGGCCGGCGGGATCGCCGCCGTCCGTGCCGCTGCCGCCGGTGACCGTGAAGCCGCGGAGGGTGACCGGCCGGGCGTAGATGGAGATCGCGGGGCCATCCGTGCCCGTCGCATCGAGCGTCGGCGTGCCGGTGGTACGGGTCCGCCGGCCCACGATCGTGGTGGGGGCGAGGCGGCCGATGAAGAGGCGCTCGGCGCACGTCCCGGTGAACGTGATCGTGAGCGCGGCCTCGTCGTCCGGTTCGGCGTCGATCGCGTCCATGATCCCGGCGTGTGTGGTGGCAGGGGTGCCGCTCGAGGTGCGGGTCGCCCGGCACGGCCCGCCCGCGAGGACGGCCGGCGCGGCTGCGGGGAGCAGGGTGGCGCCGAGCGCGAGCGCGGCCGTCA
>JBJTJV010000192.1:0-2523 GCA_046352645.1 Chloroflexota bacterium
CGCGCTCGTCTTCGACTGCACGGGGCTGGGCGCGGCGGAGCTCGATGCCGACCCGGAGATGGTGTCCGTCCAGGGCCACCTCGTGATGCTCCGCGACCAGGTCGTGGCGGACGTCACGCCGATGATCCTCATCTACCTGCCCGTGGGGACGACCGCGTCCGGGATGAAGGCGAAGCGCTCCTTCTACATCATGCCCAAGCACCTGCCCGGGACCGGGCCGAACGACGTCGGCGTCATCGGCGGCACGTTCATCGAGGACGCGACCGCGGCGACCCCGAACGAGGAGGAGTTCGGCCTCCTCATCGACCAGGCGAAGGTCTTCTACGGGATCTGACCCGGCGCGGCGGCGGGTCCGGCCGCCCGAGGCCCACGCGCGCCCCGACGGCGGGTCCGGCCGCCCGACGGCGGGGCGCCTCGGCGGCTATCCCCCCGGCGTGGACGACGGGCCGGGTGTCGGCGCGGGTGACGGGCTCGGGGTCGCGGTCGGGGCGACGGTCGGCGTCGGCGCGGGGGTCGCGGTCGGGCGCGGCGTGCGCGTCGGCTTCGGGGTCGGTGTCGGGTCCGGGCGGATGCCGAGCATCCGGTCCAGGCCCACGAGCCGGTAGCCGCGGGCGCGGTAGCTGTCGATGATCGGTCCGACCGCGCCCGGCGTCACGGACGGCCCGCAGTGGAGAAGGACGATCGCCCCCGGGCCGCCGCCGCTCCCGTAGCGGATCACGGACGCGGTCGTGGCGGACGCGCGGGTGTCGTAGCTGTCGATCGTCCACATCACGGTGCGCGCATAGCCGAGCGAGCCCGCGACCCGGAGGACCTCGCTGTCGTACGCCCCGTACGGTGGCCGGAGGAGCTTGAGCGTCTGGCGGCCGATGACACGCTCCACGATCGTCTCGCTCGAGGCGATCTGCTCGCGGATCGCGGCCGCGGAGAGCCGGTCGAGGAACGGGTGCGAGCGGGTGTGGTTCGCGACCGGGAAGCCCGCCAGCGCCCGCCGCCAGCGCGTCGGGTTCGCCGCCGCATACATCCCGTTGATGAAGAAGGTCGCGGTGGCGCGCTTCCGGCGGAGCGTCGCGACGATCGATTCGCAGCGCTCCAGGCTCCAGCCGTCATCGAAGGTGAGGGCGACCTCGCGCCGCCCGTCCGGCCCGCGGTAGACGACCCGGGACGCGGCCTCCACGGGCGCCCCCGCAACGAGGACGAGCGCGAGGATGAGCGGCAGCGCGGGCAGGCCGCGCCGACCTCGCACGCCCACGCCTACGGCGCCCGGGTGACCACGCCGCTCGACACGGCGTCCTCGATCGCCGCGACCGCCGCGAGGATCCCCGGGTCATCCGCCTCGGGGTGGTCGAGCCAGTCCTCCGTCACGTCGATGTCCGGCACCGCGCCTTCGCGCATGAGCCGCCGGCCGCCGGGCAGCTCCAGCCCGATCGTCGGCAGCGTCAGGACCGACCCGTCCCCGAGCGGCAGGTCGCGCACCGTGCGCGTCCGCCCCTCCGTCGGCTCGCCCACGATGGTCGCCCGGTCGGCGGCCTGGAGGATGAGGGCGAGCCGCTCCGCCTCTCCGATCGTCAGCTCGTCCACGAGGATCGCGAGCGGCACGTCGCCGAGGGCGCCCACGAGGTCGCTCCCCGGCAGCTCGATCGGCGCGCTCTCGATGCGCGTGTAGAGGGCGCCCGCCTCCCCGGTCATGAGGTGCGAGAGGAGCGCGACCGTGACCCCGGGCGCGCCCACGTTCGTGGAGCGGACGTCGAGGACGATGCCGCGGACGCCCGCGTCCGCGAAGTCGGCGAGCGCCGCCTCGGCCGCCGCGAGGAGCTCCGGCCCCTCGAGCGAATCGAGCCGCAGGTAGCCGATGCCGTCATCCGTGCCGAGGGTCCGCACCACGGGCAGGATCTCCGGCGCGATCCGTCGCCGCTCCACCGTGACCGTCCGGGGCTCCTCGCCGGGCGAGACGATCTCGAGCTCCACGGTCGTCCCTTCGGGCCCGCGGATCTTGCCCACGGCGACGCACGGGTCGCCGTCGACCGCGAGGATCCGGTCGCGCGGGCGGATCCCCGCGTCGAGGGCGCCGCCGCCCGCGAAGAGGTAGAGGATCCGCGGCCCCGCGCCCTCGGTCTCCGCCGCGTTCTCGTCCACGAGCGCCCCGATGCCGACGTAGTCGTCCGGCTCGGGGACGTACGCCGCGACGGTGAACGCGTCGGTGAAGGCCGCCTCGTCGTCGCCGAGCAGCTCGACCATCTCCGCCGCGAGGTCGTAGGCCTCCTGCGCGCTCTCGACCTGGAGGAAGTACGGCGCGTACTCGTCCCCGATCGCCGCCCAGTCCACGCCGTTGTAGCCCGCGTCGAGGTAGCCGAGGTCCACCGACTGCCAGACCTCGTCGAAGAGGCGGATGCGCGCGTCCTCGGGCATGAGCTCGAGCGCGCCGGGGGAGGGTGCCGGCGACGCGTCCGTGGACGGGCAGGGCGCCTGCGCGGCCACCGGGAGCGCGCCGGCGCCCGGCAGGAGCGCCGCGGCGATCAGGGCGGC
>JBJTJV010000193.1:0-13780 GCA_046352645.1 Chloroflexota bacterium
GCGGATGCCGGGCTCCGGGCGGAAGGCGAGGCCGTCGTCGGAGACCGCGGAGAGGATCACGCCCTGGCAGTCGGGGAAGGGGCGTTCCGGGCCGATCGCCGTGTAGAGGAGCCGGACCCGGCCATCCGCCAGCGGGATCGCGCAGGGCGCCTGCACCTTCCCCGCGTCGAGCGGGCGCGCGCCGCCGACGCGCACGCCCGGCTCGCGGATCCAGCGCGGCTCGAGGTCGAGGGCGGCGGCGCGCACGGCGTCTCGCTCAGCCTTCGTCGACGGCGACCCGCGCCCAGCGGGCGGGGCGCGTCGTCCCGGTCCCGCCGTACCACGCCGCGAAGAGCTCGCCGTCCGGCAGGAGGCAGCCACGCGGGTGGCCGAACTGCCAGGCACCCATGACGTTCCAGTCCTCGTCCGCGGAGCGCGCATCGCCGACCCCGGCGTCGAGCCCGGCCTCCGACGCGTAGAGCTCGAGCTCCCCCGCCCGGTCCCATGTCCGCCCGAAGTCCTCCGAGAGTGCGACGCGGATCCCCGCCGGCGCGCCACGATGGGTGTAGAGCGCCGCGAGCCGGTCGCCGCCGAGCGGGATCGGCTGGCAGTGCTGCCCCGGGAGGCCGGTAGGTGCGGGCGCCGTCCAGCCGGTCCCGTCCGGCTCGGCCCAGCTGATGTGGACGTCGCGATCGAGGCCGCGCGCCGGCTCGTGGGTCCAGAACATCGCGACGAGCCGGCCGCTCACCGGGTGCACGGCGATCCGCTGGTCCCAGGAGAAGACCGCGTTCGCCGGGTCGCGGGCGACGAGGACCTCGTCCGGCCACGTCCGGCCGCCATCCCGCGAGAGCCGCAGGTGCGCGGCGGGGACGCCGGGCGCGGGATCCTCGTACTCCTTCCAGTGCTCGAACGGCTGGGCAAGGACGCCGCCCGGCAGGACGAGGAGCTCGCCGGTCGGCGAGGCACCCGGCCACGGGGCGAGGTCCACCCGGCGGCGGTCCGTCCACGTCCGGCCCCCATCGCGGGAATCCAGGTGCCAGACGCTCATCGGGAGGAGCCCCTGGGTCTCCGGGTGGACCCACGCGGCGCGCCCGTCCAGGCGATCCACGTAGAGGACCGACGCGACGATCCGGCCGGGCTCGGGCTCCGCGAGGTACCAGCCGCGCGTCTCGCCGCGCTCGCCCGCCCAGTCGCGATCGGCGAGGCCGAGGTAGCGCAGCTCCCAGGTCGCACCGCGGTCACGGCTCGCGAGGACCGCGGTGTGGCCGTCCGGGCCCTCGCGGTCGCTGCCGAGGCGCATCGAGACGAGGAGCGTCCCGTCGGACGCGGCCAGCGCGGAGAGCGACGAGGCCGAGCGTTCGTTGACCGGCGCCGTGCGCGTGTCGAAGACGATCCCCGAGCCCGCGATCCGCATCCGTCCTCCCGGTGTGGCAGCCCGCCGACCCGGCACGGGTGCGGCGCGTCCTCCCGGCGCGAGTCTAGCCCGCACCCGGTGCGCGGGAACGGCCTCCCGCGCGCGTCCGCGCTCGCTACGATGCCCCCCATGCCGATCGTCCGACCGACCCACGACATCGCCCCGGGCACGCCGGTGTCCGAGCTCGATACCCCCGTCCTTCTCCTCGACCTTGACCGCTTCGAGCGGAACGCGCGCCGGATGTGGGACGCCATGGCCGCCCAGGGGGTCGGCTGGCGCCCCCACAGCAAGGCGCACAAGTCGCCCGAGATCGCGAAGATGCAGATGGCGATCGGGGCGCACGGCGTCACGTGCGCCAAGGTCTCCGAGGCCGAGGTGATGGTCGCGGGTGGCGTGCCGAGCGTCCTCATCGCGTACGAGCTGCCGCTGCCGGTCAAGTGGGCGCGCGTCGCAGCGCTCCAGGAGCACGCCGAGGTCATCGCGTGCGTGGATGCGCCCGAGCACGTCGCGATGGCCGGCGCCGCGGGCGTCGCCGCGGGCGGGGAGGTCCCGGTCCTCGTGGAGCTGGACATCGGGATGGACCGCTGCGGGATCCGGCCCGGTGCGCCGGCGCTCGCGCTCGCGCGCCGGATCGCCGACACGCCGGGCGTGCGGCTTGCGGGGATCATGGGCTACGAGGGGCACACCCTGACCGTCTGGCCGGCCGCGGTGAAGGAGGCGGCGATCCGGACGGCGCTCACCCAGGTGGTGGACACCGCGGAGCTGCTCCGCGCGGACGGCCTCCCCGTCGGCATCGTGAGCGTCGGCGGATCGGGCTCGTACATGGGGGCCGCGAACGTCGCGGGCGTCACCGAGCTCCAGGCGGGCGGCGGCTGCTTCGTGGACCGCTTCTACGCCGAGGAGTGCCACCTCGCCGAGCTCGGCTTCGAGTTCGCGGCGACGATCCTCGCGAGCGTGTCGGGCCGCCCGGCGCCGGAGCGCGCCATCCTCGACGCGGGCTTCAAGACGCTCTCCGAGCGCGAGGAGATGAAGCCGCTGCCGATCGGCGTGCCCGACGCGTCGGTCGTCTACCTCTCCGCGGAGCACATGAACCTGCGGCTCGGGCCGGCGGCGCCCCAGCTGCGCATCGGCGAGCGCGTGGAGTTCATCCCCGAGTACACGGATACGACCTTCTTCCGCCACGACGCGTTCGTCGCGCACCGGGGCGGCATCGTGGAACGCGTGATCCCGATCGCGGGACGCGGGAGGCTGACATGAGCGGGACGTTCGACCTGATCCTCGCCGGGGGCTCCGTCGTGGACGGGTCCGCCGGCGCCGTGCCGGTCCGGGCGGACGTGGGCATCCGCGGTGACGCGATCGCCGCGATCGGGGACCTCTCCGCGGCGACCGCGCGCGAGCGGATCGACGCGACCGGGAAGACGATCGTCCCGGGCTTCATCGACGCGCACGTCCACTCCGAGCTCGCGCTCCTCCACGGCGCGCCGGAGGATCGCTTCGGCGCGCTCATCGAGGGCGTGACGACGCACGCGACCGGGGCGGACGGCTTCGGCTGGGCGCCGCAGGGCCCGCACGACCCCGCGTCGCTCTGGCGCTCCACGGCCTTCGCGTACGGGCAGGCCGACCGCGTCCCGGCGGCACGGACGGCCGGCGAGTACCTCGGCGCGTTCGCGGGCCGCTCGCCCCTGAACATCGCGCCGTTCGCGCCGCACCAGGCGATCCGCTACGCCGCCTGCGGCTGGCGCCCGGGCCCCGCGAGCACGGACGAGATGGCGACCCAGCAGGCCGCGCTCGCGGAGTGGCTGGACGCGGGCGCCTTCGGCCTCGCGACCGGCCTCGACTACCAGCCGGCCGCGAGCACCGCCACGGACGAGATCGTCGCGCTCGCGACGGTGGTCGCCGAGGCGGGCGGCATCTATGCGCCGCACATGCGCTACGCCCAGGCGACGCGTGCGGGCGCCTACCGCGAGAGCGCGGAGATCGGCAGGCGGGCACGGATCCCCGTCGCGATCGCGCACGAGATCCTCGACGACGAGAGCGAGCCCCTCATCGACGCCGCGCGCGCCGAGGGGATCGAGATGACCTTCGACTGGTACTGCTACCCCGCGGGCTGCACGCACCTCCTCGCGGTCCTCCAGCCGGAGGACTATGCAGGCGGCACGGACGGCGTCCTCGCCCGGATCGCCGATCCCGCGGAGAAGGCGCGCATCGCGGCCGTCCTGGAGCGCGGCTTCCTCCACCCGGAGGACGCACCGGCGTCCGCGACCCCGGAGGCGCGCGTCCGCGCGTACTTCTCCGCGACGCGGACCGGCCGGTACGTGGGCCGCGCGATCACGGAGATCGCCGCCGAGGAAGGCCGGAGCGTCGCCGACGTCGCCATCCGCATCCTCGAGGAGGAGCTCCCGGACGCGGTGATGGTCTACCGCCGGGGGATCACCCAGGAGGAGCTCGACGCCGAGGTCCGCCGGACGATCGCGCATCCCGGCTGGTCGCTGACGAGCGACGGCCTCTACCACGGCGAGCTGCCGCACCCGCGCGGCTTCGGCACGTACGTGCGCTTCCTCCGCTACGCGGTCCGCGACCTGCAGGCGCTGACGCTCGGCGACGCCGTCCACCGGATGACCGGGCGCGTGGCGGACCGGCTCCGCATCCGCGACCGCGGCTACGTCCGCACCGGCCTCGCCGCGGATCTCGTCCTTCTCGACGCGGAGACCGTCGGCGAGGGGAACGACTGGGACGCACCGCGCCGACCGCCAGTGGGCATCGCCGCGGTCGTGCTCAACGGCGCGGTCGTGGTCCGCGACGGTGCCGCGACCGGGGCGCTCGCGGGACGCGTCCTCCGCCGCTGACGGACGCGCGGCCGCGGAGGCCGCGCGACCCGCCCGGCGGCACCGCTCAGCCGGCGTGCGCCCCGCGCTCGTGCGCGACCCGGCCGCGCTGGATGACGAGCACCGGGTCCTCGAGCCGGCGCAGGTCCGCGAGCGGATCGCCGTCCACGAGAACGAGATCGGCCACCTTGCCGACCTCCACCGTGCCGATCTCGGCATCGAGGCCGAGGAGCCGGGCGCCGTTGATCGTCCCGGCCCGGATCGCGTCGATCGGCGCGAGGCCGTGATCCCACGCGTTGCGGATCTCCCGCGCAAGGTGCTCCGGGAGGACGCCGCGGACGCCGCAGTCCGTGCCGGTCGCGATCGGGATGCCCATCGCGATCGCCGATTCGGTGGAGCGCCGGTGGAGCCGCGAGAGGACGGCCTGCCGCTCCACCTGGTCGGGGGCACGGCCCGGGAGGTTGGACCAGACGTCCGTGACCGTGAGCGTGGGCACGAGCGTCGTGCCGCACTCCCGCATCACCGCGAGCGTCTCGTCGTTCGCGAGGAAGGCGTGCTCCACGCTCGCGACGCCCGCGCGCGCCGCGTTGCGCACCGCCTGGTCGCCCTGCGCGTGCGCCATGACGCGCCGCCGCAGCCGCGCCGCCTCGCGCACGATCGCGGCCAGCTCGGCCTCCGTCATCTCCTCCACGCCCGCGACCGCGGTCGTGAGCATCGCCGCCTCGCTCGCGACCGCCTTGATGTGATCCGCGCCGTCCCGGACGTTCGTCCGCACCGCGCGCACGAGCTCGTGCTCGCCGTCCGCCTCGCGCCCGAAGAGCCAGCCGTGGCCGCCGGTGATCGTGAGCGCGGGGCCCGCGGCAAGGAGCCGCGGCCCGGGGACGTCGCCCGCGGCGATCGCGTCGCGCAGCAGGACGTCCAGGTTGCCGGGCGCGCCCGCGCTCCGGGCGGTCGTGACGCCGGCGCGCAGCGCGGCCGCGGCGCTGCGGGCGGCGCGCAGGATCGTGCGCTCGTGCGGCTCCGTGCGGAAGAGCGCGAAGCCGTCCTCGGCCAGCGGGTCGATCGGGTAGTGGCAGTGGGCGTCCACGAAGCCCGCGAGGAGCGTCCGGCCCGTGCCGTCGACGCGCGTCGCGTCCGCCTCCGCGGGTGGCACCGGCCCGGGCACGGTCGGCCGGATCGCCACGATCCGCTCCCCGTCGATCACGACGTCGAGCGGGCCGCGCGTGGCGTCCGCGACCCCGTCGATGCAGCGGACGTTCCCGACGACGATCATGGCGCTCCCTCTTCCGGCACGGATGGACGTGCGCATCATGGCGCGCGGCGTGCATGCCCGGCGCGCCGGACGCGCACGCGCCTGCGATGCTGTCCGCATGACGACGGAGACGCCGACCACGCCCGACGACCCCCGCCTGCCCCATCCCGTCCGGGAGATCGCCCCGGCCTGGATCCCGATGCCGGACGGCACCCGCCTCGCCGGCCGGATCTGGCTCCCCGCGTGGGCCTCCGCCGAGCGCCCGGTGCCCGCACTCCTCGAGCTCATCCCCTACCGCACGCGCGACCTCACCGCGCTCCGCGACGAGACGATCCATGCGGCCTTCGCGGCGAACGGCTACGCGTCCGCGCGCATCGACATCCGCGGCTCCGGCGACTCGGAGGGCACCATCCCGGACGAGTACCTCGCCCGGGAGCTCGCGGACGGTGCCGCGATCATCGCGTGGCTCGCCGAGCAGCCGTGGTGCACGGGCCGGGTCGGGATGTTCGGGAACAGCTGGGGCGGCTTCAACGCACTCCAGGTCGCGGCGCTCCGGCCACCCGCGCTCGGCGCGATCGTGACGAGCTGCTCCACGGACGACCGGTTCACGGACGACATGCACCACCGCGGTGGGGCCCTCCTCACGGACGGGTTCGACTGGGGCGCGACGTTCCTCTGCTGGATGGCGCTGCCCCCGGACCCCGCGGTGAGCGGTCCGGGCTGGCGCGCGCGCTGGCACGAGCGGATCGCGCTCGCCGCGGATGCGCCCGCCGCGGCCGAGTGGCTGCGGCACCAGGAGCGTGACGCGTACTGGCGGCACGGGTCGGTGATCGAGGACCACGCGGCGATCGTCGCGCCCACCCTCGCGCTCGGCGGCTGGCAGGACGGCTACTCCAACGCGATCCCGCGCCTCCTCGCGGGTCTCTCCGCACCCGTGAAGGGGATCATCGGGCCGTGGGCGCACGGCTATCCGCACACCGCGGGCCCCGGCCCCGGCATCGACTTCCTCGGCGTCGCGCTCGCCTGGTGGGACCGCTGGCTGCGCGACGTGGAGAACGGCGCGGATGCGTGGCCCGCCCTCCAGGCGTTCCTGCCGGACGGGCTGCCGCCCGAGCCGTGGTACGCCACGGCGGAGGGCCGCTGGGTCGCGGAAGCCGCGTGGCCGTCGCCGCGGATCGGGTCGGAGGCGTGGGCGCTCGGCGCGGACGGGTCGCTCGCTCCGCCGGGGGCCGCGGCGGCGGGCGAGGCGGGCGCGCTCGTCTCGGTCCGGACGGCGCAGGACGTGGGCAGCAGCGCCGGCGAGTGGTGCCCATTCGGGACCGGTGGGCGCGGCCCGGAGCTCCCCGGCGACCAGGCGGCGGACGACGCGCGCTCGCTCTGCTTCGACGGGCCGGTCCTCGCCGAGCGCGTGGAGATCCTCGGCGCGCCCGTCCTGCGCCTCGCGCTGCCCGCGGACGCACGGCCCGGCCTCGTCATCGCGCGCCTGTGCGACGTCGCCCCGGACGGCCGCTCCACGCGGGTGAGCTACGTCATCCGCCACGCGGGCGCGCCCGGCGACCCGGACGCCACGGACGGCGTCCTGACGCTCACGCTCGACGACGTCGCGTATGCCTTCCGCCCGGGCCACCGGATCCGGATCGCGCTCGCCACGACGAGCTGGCCGATGGTCTGGCCGGAGGCCGTCCCCGGCACGCTCCGCTTCCTGCCGGCCGCGTCGACGCTCGAGCTGCCCGTCCGCCCGGCCGCCGGCGGTGCTGCGCCGATCGACCTGGGGCGCGCCTGGCGGCCCGCGCCCGCGGCGGAGACGCTCGTGCCCGGCCGCGACACGCGCGAGGTCCACGTCGCCGACGGGCGGAGCAGCGTCCGCAACGTCATCGACAGCGGGCGCACCCGGCTCGCCTCGAACGGCATCGTGGTGCACGCCGGGGCGGACGACCGGGCGGAGATCACGGACGACGATCCGGCGACCGCGCGCTTCAGCGCGGAGCGGACCGTGGTCCTGGAGCACCCGGGCGGGCCCACGATCGAGGTCCGCGGTCAGCTCGCGCTGCGCGCGACCCCGGAGACCTGGTTCCTCACGGGCCGCCTGCTCGCGATGGAGGACGGGGCGGTCGTCGCCGACCGCCCGATCGACGTGGTCGTGGCGCGCCGGATCCCCTGACGAGGATCAGGCGGCGTACTGAAGCTCGACGAGCAGGTAGCAGCCGTTCGTGTGGTCCGCCTCGGCGAACGGGCCGCCGACCTGGGGCGGGGGCTGGAACTCCAGCTGCGCGGGCGAGCCGGAGAAGCAGTCGAGCGTGCGGAAGGTGCTCGCCTGGATCGCCATGTACCAGCCCTTCTTCACGGTGACATCGATCGTCCGGGTCTCGATCCCCCCGGTCCCGTCGAAGCTCACCATCGGGCCGCGCTTCACGATCCGCGCCTCGCGCGCAGCGGGCTTCGCCTGGGCGAACATCAGCCGGAAGCTGCCGGCCTCCGCGGCCACGAGGCGGATCTTCACGATCCGGCCATCCTTCGGCGCGCGGATGCCGCGCGCGACATCGAGCGGCAGCGCGGAGACCATCGTGCAGGGGTCGCCCTCGTTCGGGCCGGTCACGTCGCACTGGCGGATGTCCGGCTCACGGACGTTCCCGTTGCTGTACTTCAGCGCGTTGCCGAAGCGGACGCCGGCGGCGCTCGCGGGCATCGCCGCGACGCCGAGGAGCGTCCCCACGAGCGTCAGCGACAGGAGAAGGGAGCGTCGACGGATCATCCGGTCACCCCGTGCAGCGGCATGCGGGCCCGGCGCCCGCGCTCGGCGCCACTCTACGGCCCGGCCGACCGCCCGTCCATCCCGCCCCGTCGCTCAGGCTGCAGCCGGCACCCGCGCGAGGTCCGCGAGCGACCCGGTCCCCGTCGATCCGTCCCGGCCGTCCGTCCAGCGCACCCGCCGCGCCTCGTCGGCCGTCCGCGGATCGACCCAGGCGCCGATGCGCGCCGCGGCCACGAGCGGCCGGTCGCCGTCCGAATCGCCGATGCCGAGCACGACCTCCGCGCCGGCCGCGACGCGCGCGACGACGACGGCCTTCGCCTCGGCGCGCGCCGTGTTCCCGGAGGCGAGGCGCGGCGCGATCCGGTCCCCGTCGCGCGCGAGCTCCCAGCCGGTGACGTCGGCCGGGTCGATGCCGAGCCGCCGGGCATGGGCACGGAGCACCTCGACCGGCGCGCCGGAGATGACGACGGGCCGGATCCCCGCGCTCCGGAGCGCCGCGAGCAGCGCCTCCGCCCCCGGCCGCAACCGGTCGGTCGCCGCGACCGCCTCCGCGCGCTCGGCGAGCTCGGCCACCGGCCGCCCGGCCGCGATGCCGACGTAGACCTCCTCGGCGAGGAGCGCGAGGCGGTCGTAGGCGAGCGACCCCGCGAGGTAGGCGGCGAGGGCCGCGTCGAACCGGTCCGCGGCGGCCAGCTCCTGCGCGTCGCGCGCGAGGGCCCGGAGCCAGGGCGACGCGGTGAAGCCGTCGCGGAGCGTCCAGTCCCAGTCGAGGAGCGCGATCCGCGCGGGGGCGCTCACGGGCGGCCTGCGGATGAGCCGACGCGGCGGCGGACGGGAGAGGTGGCAGGCGCATCCATCGATCGGGCTCCGTGGGGGCTACGATCGGCAGCGCAACGGGCAACCGCCGACGAGGGAGAGGATGACGCAGCGTTTCGCGGGCCGCGCAGCGGTCGTGACGGGGGCAGGGCGCGGGATCGGCCGCGCGATCGCGGAGCGGCTCGCCGCGGACGGCGCGGCGGTCGCGGTCGCGGACCGGGACGCGGAGCCGGCCGAGGAGGTCGCCGCGGCGATCGTCGCCGCGGGTGGCCGGGCCATCGCGTGCGCCACGGACGTGACGGACCCGGACGCGGTCGCCGCGCTCATGCGCCGGACCGCGGACGCGTTCGGGGGCATCGACATCGTCGTGAACAACGCGGGAATCCTGCGCTCCACCGCGGCGGAGCGGATCACGCCGGAGGAATGGCACCTCGTGGTGGACGCGAACCTCACGTCCACCTTCCTGTGCGCGGCCGCCGCCCAGCCGTTCCTCGTGGCGCGCGGCGGGGGCGCGATCTGCAACCTCGCCTCGATGGCGGGCCGTGCCACCTCCACGCTCGGCGGTGCGCACTACACGACCGCGAAGGCGGGCGTGCTCGGTCTCACCCGCCACCTCGCGCGCGAATGGGCGAAGCACCGGATCCGGGTGAACGCGATCTCGCCGGGCATCGTGGACACGCCGATGGTGCGCGCCTCGCGGGACGCGGAGGGCCTCGAGGCGGTCCGCCGCTCGATCCCGTTCGAGCGCTTCGCGGACCCGGCCGAGCTCGCCGCGCTCATCGCCTTCCTCGTCTCGGACGAGGCGGCCTACATCACCGGCGCGAACGTGGACATCCACGGGGGCGAGCTGATCATCGCCTGACCCCGGGTGGGCCGCGCTCAGCCGCGCGCGAGAACGCGGCCGGGCCGCGCGGCGTCCACCTGCGCGCCGCCGGAGACGACCGCGACGCCGTTCACGCGGACGTGCACGATCCCCTCGGGGAAGCGTGCGGGCTCCTCGAAGGTCGCGGTGTCGCGGACCGTCGCGGGGTCGAGCACGACGACGTCCGCGAATGCGCCCGGCGTCACGGTGCCGCGGTCCGCCAGCCGGGCGCGCGCCGCGGGGATCGCGGTCGCCATCGCCACCGCCCGCTCGAGCGGCAGGAGTCCCTCCTCGCGGACGAGCCGGCCGAGGAGGCGCGGGTAGCAGCCATACGAGCGAGGGTGCGGCCGGCCGCGCCCGGTCGGCCCGTCGGGGTCGAGCGCGATGCCATCCGAGCCGACCGCGCCCGCGGGATGCTCGAGGACCGCGCGCATGTCGTCCTCCGATCGCCCGAACGCGACCATCTGGACGCGGTCCTCCGTGCGCGCGATGAGCTCCAGGCACGCTGCGTCCGGCGGCAGCCCGAGCGCCGCACCCGCGTCCGCGATCGACTTCCCGAGGACGCTCGGGGCGAGCTCCGCGTCCACGAGCGAGACGAAGACCTCGTCCCAGCCCAGGTGGAGCGTGGGGATCCACTCGGCGCGGATCCGCTCCCGCACGGCCGGATCCGCGAGGCGGGCGGCGATCGCCGGGCTGCCGCCCTCCTGCGCCCAGCCCGGCAGGAGCTGCGAGAGGTTCGCGCTCCCCGCGAGGTAGGGGTAGATGTCCGCGCCGATGTCCAGCCCCTCGGCGCGCGCCGCGTCGATCCGCGCGAGGGCCGTGCGCACCTTCCCCCAGTTCCGCCTGCCCGCGACGGCAAGGTGGCTGACCTGGAGCCGGCAGCCCGTCCGGCGTGCCACCCCGAGCGCCTCGTCCACCGCCTCGAGGAGCGTGTCGCCGTAGTTGCGCATGTGGACCGCGAAGATCGCGTCGTGCCGGGCCACCGCCCGCCCGAGCGCGTCGAGCTCGTCGGGCTGCGCGAACATCGCGGGCGGGTACATGAGCCCCGTGGAGATGCCGACCGCGCCTTCCCCGAGGGCCCGGTCCGCCTCCGCCTCGAGGTGCGCGATCGCGCGCCCGTCGAGCGGCGCGGCGCCCTCCCCGCCGACGGCGATCCGGAGCGCCACGTGCCCGGTCAGGACCGCCATGTTCAGCGCGACCCCCGCGGCCGCGAGCGCGTCGCGGTAGCCGGCGGTGGAAGCCCAGGTGAGCGGGACGGCGGGGTCGAGAGCCACGTTGCCGGCAGCGCGCCGGCTGGCGGCCGCGTGCGCCGTGGGTGCCGGGTAGGCCGTGAGCCCGCAGTTCCCGGAGACCTCGGTCGTGATCCCCTGGCGGACCTTGCTCCGGGCCCGCCCGTCGGAGAGGACGGTGAGGTCGGAGTGCCCGTGGAGGTCCACGAAGCCGGGCGTGACGAGCAGGCCGGTCGCGTCGATCCGCTCGGCCGCGCCCGCGCCGCGTAGGTCGCCGACCGCGACGATCCGGTCGCCGTCGATGCCGACGTCCGCGCGCCGGACCGGCCCGCCGGTACCGTCGGCGAGCATGCCCCCCGCGATGATCGTGCCGAGCTCCACGTCCGTCCTCCCTGCCGCTGCGGTCCCCGCCACAATCTAGCGGCCGGGCGGAGCCCCGGCGGCATCGGCGCGGCACCCCGCGCCAGGGAGGGACGGCGGACGATGGAACGGATCCGGGTCGGCTTCGCGGGCCTCGGCGGCATCGCGCGCGAGCGCCATGTGCCGGGCTTCCGGGCGCTCTCCGGCGTGGAGATCGCCGCGGTCGCGGCGCGCACGCCGGCGTCGGCCGCCGCCACGGCCGCCGAGCTCGGCATCCCCCGGGCGCATACCGGGTGGGAGGCGCTCGTCGCGGACCCCGGGGTGGACCTCGTGGTCGTTGCGACGTGGCCCGATCTCCACGTGCCGATCACGCTCGCCGCGCTCGCGGCGGGCAAGCACGTCCTCTGCCAGGCGCGCCTGTCCATGGATCGCGCGGGCGCCGATGCCGTCCTCGGCGCGATGGCTGCCCACCCGGGGCAGGTGGTCATGGTCGTCCCCTCCCCCATGACGATCCGGGCGGATGCAGCGATCGCCCGGATCGTGGCGGACGGCACGCTCGGCGCGGTGCGGACCGTACGCCTCGCGACGTCCGGCGGGGTGACGACCGCGGACCCGTGGCGGCGGCTGCGGCGCCACAGCGGGAACAACGTGATGGCGCTCGGCATCCTCTACGAGGCGCTCCTGCGCTGGCTGCCCGCCGCGACCGCGGTCAGCGCGACCGGGGCGGTCATGGAGCCGCGGGTCACGTGGCCGGACGGTCGGACGGAGGCCGCGGACATCCCCGACCACCTCGTCGCGGTCGCCGAGCTGCCCGGCCCGATCCACGCCACGTTCGACCTCTCCGCGACGCCGCGCCCGGAGCCCGATGGCGTGACGATCGCCGGGACCGCGGGGGCGCTCCGCTACACCTGGGGGGATGACCGCCTGCTCCTGGCGCGGTCCGGCGGCGCGCCGGAGACGGTCGCGATCGCAGAGGCGGAGCGCGGCGACTGGCGCGTGGAAGCGGACGTGGTCGCGGCGATCCGCGACGGAGCGCCCGTGACGCGTACGGACGTGCCGACCGCGGTCCGCTACATGGCGTTCACGGACGCGGTCGCGGAGGCGCTCCGGGCGGGCCGGCGGATCGAGGTCCCGCCCGTTTCCTGACGTTTGGCACGGATGACGAGGAATCGTCCGTGCCGCGCGGTATCCTGCACCCCTCCGCCGGCCGGCGGAGCGACCCTCTCCGCCTCCTGACCCCGGACCGACCCGCCGGTCCGTGACCCGCCGGGCGCCGCACCGCGGCCCCGGCGGGTCGAACTCCTTTCGGGGGGCGATCAGGGCGCCGCCGACGCGCTCGGCAGCGGGCTCGCGACGACGACCGGCACCCCGTCGATCGGGAGCACGGTGAGGTCCGCGCCCCGGAAGGCACGGGCGGAGAGGCGGGCGAGCGTCCCGTCCGCGGCGAGCTCGGCGAGCACGGCATCGATCGCCGCGCGCAGGGTCGCGCCGTCACCCACGGCCGGGTCGAACCCGACCGCGACCGGGAGCCAGAGCACCGGCACACCGACCGCGACCGCGGGCAGCCCGCCGGCGATCGCGGCATCGACGGTCGGCCACGAGGCGAGCCAGCCCGTGAACGGGGCGGATCCGTCCGCGATCGCGGTCGTGCATTCGCCGTCCGCCGCGACCGGCCAGGCGGCCGCACCGATCGGCGGGATCGCGGGCAGCGGCCCCAGCGGATCGGGCAGGAGCGTGCCATCGAGCCACCCGGCAGCCGGCATCCCGGCTTCCGTGCAGATCGCGGCTCCCGCGAGGCCGTCGGGATCCACGACACCGGACGCGACCGTCGCGGCGAGCTGCTGCGGGTCCCACGCGTAGGGCTGCGAGAGGACGAGGCGCGCCGCCTGGTCCGGGGTGACGGGGATCCGGGCGAGGGCGATGTCGAAGCGGTCCTCCCAGGCGCCGTCGCGGATCGCCTCCGCGGGCCACGACGTCACCGAGGTCGCGACGCCGAGCCGCCGGGCGATCGCCTTGGCGACCGCGGCGTCGAAGCCGGACGGGCCGCCGGCGGGCCCGACGAAGCCCCACGGTCCATCCGCGAGATCGAGGTTCACGCGGAGCACGCCGGCGGCGCGGATCCGTGCGAGCTGGTCCGGGGCGCCGGGCGGCGTGGCGGTCGGAGCGACGGTCGGACGCGGCGTCGGCGCGGCCGTCGGCGCGGGCGTGGGCGCCGCGGTCGGCCGGGCACGTGATCGAGACCGATCCGGCCGCGGGCACCCTCGTGCGCCACGCCGCGCGCATCGCCTACG
>JBJTJV010000194.1:0-11465 GCA_046352645.1 Chloroflexota bacterium
GGGGATGCGTGCTCATGCGCGGAAGGGTAGCGCGGCCCGCCCGCGCCGCGGGGGCGCCGCCGGCCGCGGCTCAGTCGCGCAGGGGGACGAGCCCGGCCGGGTCGATCGCGACGCGGACGGCGGCCCCGGGCGCGGGCAGCGCGCCGCCACGGACCTCCACCTCGAGATCCGGGGCATCGGCGAAGCGCACGGTCACCAGGACGTGGTCACCGCGGAAGCGGCGGGCCGCCACGCTGCCCGCGAGCGCCCCGGCCGCGTCCAGCCGGAGCGCGTCCGGCCGGAGCAGGAAGGGCACGGGCGTGCCCCGGGCGACGGCCGCGGCCACGGCCGCCCGGGCCGCGTCGTCGGCCGCGCCGCCCGCCGGCTGCCCGGGCAGGAGCGGGATCGGGCCCCACGGCCCGCGCAGCAGCCCGTCCTCGATGGTGCCGTGGCCGATGGCGCGGAAGCCCAGGAAGGTCGCGGCGAAGACGGTCGGCGGCGCGGACCAGAGCGCCTCCGGCGTGCCGTCCGCCTCGATCCGGCCGCCGGCGAGGAGGACGATCCGGTCGGCCACGCGGAGCGCCTCGTCCTGGTCGTGGGTGACGTAGAGGACGGTGAGCGAGAGCGCGCGGAAGAGCGCGGCGAGCTCGTCGGGGAGGCGCTCGCGGAGGGCGCGGTCGAGCGAGCCCATGGGCTCGTCGAGCATGAGCAGGCGCGGGTTCGGCGCGATGGCGCGGGCGAGCGCGACGCGCTGCTGCTCGCCGCCGGAGAGCTGCGCCACCGGCCGGCGCTCCGTCCCCGGCAGCCCGACGAGCGCGAGGACCTCCGCCACGCGTGCCCGGATCCGCTCCGCGTCCCAACCGGCCATGCGCAGCCCGAAGCCCACGTTGCCGCCGATGTCGCGATGCGGGAAGAGGGCGTAGTCCTGGAACATCAGCCCGATGCCGCGCGCGTGGACCGGCACGTCCGCGAGGTCGCGGCCGGCCAGGAGGATGCGGCCGGCGGAGGGGCGCTCCAGCCCCGCGACGAGGCGCAGGAGCGTCGTCTTGCCGCTGCCGCTCGGGCCGAGCAGGCTGACGACCTGGCCGGCGGGGACGCTGAGGTCGATGTCGCGCACGACCTCGCGCGGCCCGTAGCGCGCGGCGACCCCGGCGAGGACGAGCATCGCGGGCGCCTAGAAGGGGCTCGGCCCGCTGCCGCGGACGCGCTCGATGGCGAGCACGGCGAGGCCGGTGCAGACGACGAGGATCGTGGAGAGCGCCATCGCCTGGGCGAAGGGGAGCGCGCCCGGCAGGCCGAGGAGGCGCCAGATCGCGACCGGGAGCGTGGGCGCGTCCGGGCGGACGATGAAGAGCGTCGCGCCGAACTCGCCGAGCGAGATCGCGAACGCGAAGGCCGCGCCCACGAGCGCGGCGCGTGCGATGAGCGGCCCGTCCACCTCGCGCCACGCCCGTGCCGGCGCGGCGCCCAGGACGGCCGCGGCCTCCCGCAGCCGCGGGTCGATGGAGCGGAGCACCGGCAGCGTCGCGCGCACCACGAACGGCAGCGCGACGAGCGCGTGCGCGAGCGGGATGAGCAGGATCGAGGTGCGCAGGTCCAGCGGGGGCGTGTCCAGCGCGACGAGGAAGCCGAAGCCGACGGTGACGGCCGAGGTGCCGAGCGGGAGCATCACGAGCGCGTCGAAGGTCTGCGGCAGCCAGCCGCGGCCGGAGGCGATCGCGAGCGCGGCGCACAGCCCGAGCGGACCCGCGATGCACAGCGTCGCGAGGGCGAACCCGAGCGAGGTGCGCACGGCCTCCAGCGGCGGCACGAAGAGCCCGGCACGGCGGGGGAGCTCGGCGAGCGACGTCCACGCATCGAGCGAGTAGCCCGTGCTGCCCGCGAGGGAGCGCTCCACGAGGACGAGCAGCGGCAGCGCGACGAGGAGCGCGAGGCCGCCCGCGACGCTGGTGACCACGAGCCGCTCCCGGCGCGTGGCGGGCGCGCGCTCGGTCTCCGCGGCGGGCCGCAGGCGCTGGACGACCGCGAGCCGCTCCTGGGCACGCGCGTTCACGAGCAGGAGGAGGAAGACGCCCACGATCTGGAGGAGGGAGAGCGCGGCGGCGCCGCGCAGGTCGAGCAGGAGGGCCGTCCGGCGCCAGATCTCCACCTCCAGCGTGGCCCGGGCCGGTCCGCCGAGGACCACGACGATGCCGAAGGACGTGAGCGTGAAGAGCAGGACGATCGAGGTCGCGGAGAGGACCGCGGGGCGCAGGAGCGGCCAGGTCACGGTGCGGAAGGCGCGCCAGGGCGAGGCGCCGAGGACGCGCGCCGCCTCCTCCATCCGCGGATCGATGTGCGCCCAGAGCCCGCCCACGAGCCGGAGCACGACCGCGACGTTGTAGAAGACCGCCGCGAGCAGGATCGCCTCCGCGGATGCGTCGAGACGGACCTGCGGCGCGTCCGGGCCGAGGAGCGCTTGGAGGAGCGCGTTCAGCGGGCTGCGCGGCCCGAGGAGCGCGAGGAAGGCCGCGCCGACGACGACGCTCGGCAGCACGAACGGCACCGTCAGGAGCGCGCGGAGGAGCCGCTTGCCGGGGAACCGGAAGCGCGCGAATACCCAGGCGGCGGGCAGCCCGACCGCGAGCGTCAGCGCGGTCGCGGCCACGGCGAGCCCGACCGTCCAGGCGAGGACGCGGAGCGTGGCGGGCGCGAGCCAGGTCGCGACCACCGCGCCGGGATCCGGGCCACCCTCCGGGAGGAGGCCGAGCCCCACGATCGCGGCGACCGGCCAGAGGAAGAAGACGGCGAGGAAGAGCGCGGGCGGGGTCGCGAGGAGGAGCGCCGCCCAGGGCCTCACCGGAGGACGACCTCCGTCCACTCGGCGATCCAGCGGTCCCGCTCGGCGGCGATGACCGCGGGATCCACGCGCAGGGGCGCGGCGGGCACGACGGCAAAGGCACGGTAGTCGTCCGGCACGGGCGCGCCGGGCAGGACCGGCGAGACGAACATGTTCAGCGGGATGTCGCCCTGGACCTCCGGCGAGAGGAGGAAGTCCACGAAGGCGCGGGCCTCCGCGGGCGCGTCCGTGCCGCGCAGGACGCCCGCGTGCTCGATCTGGCGGTAGCAGCCGTCCTCGATCACGCCGGTCGGCGGGGTCGCGGGGCGCGGGTCGGCGTAGATCACCTCGGCGACCGGGCTCGACGCGTACGAGACGACGATCGGCCGGTCGCCCTCGCCCGCGCCGCCGGAGAAGCGCGTGTAGTACGCGTCCGTCCAGTCGGCCGCGACGAGGAGGCCGTTCGCGCGCAGCCCGGCCCAGTAGTCGCGCCAGCCGTCCTCGCCGTAGCGGGCGATCGTCGCGAGGAGGAAGGCGAGGCCGGGCGACGAGGTCGCGGCATCCTGCACGACGAGCAGGTCGCGGTAGGCCGGGAGGAGCAGGTCGTCCAGCGTGGTCGGCAGCGGCGGGCCGTCGCCCCCGAACGCGGCGAGGTCCACGTTCAGGCACACGTCGCCGTAGTCGATCGGCGTGGCCCGACCTTCCGGGTCGAGGACGAGCGCCGCCGGGACCTCGGCGAGCGCGGCGGGCCGGTACGGCTCCAGGATCCCCGCGTCGAGCGCGCGGGAGAGGAAGGCGTCGTCGATGCCGAAGATCACGTCGCCGAGCGGCCGGTCGCCCGCGAGGATCGACTGGTTGACGAGCGACCCCGCGTCACCCGCGGTGAGGATCTCCACGGCGACCCCGGTCCGCTCGGTGAAGACCGCGAGGACCTCCGGCGTGAGGGCGAACGAATCGTGGGTGACGAGCGTGATCCGGTCCGCGGCGGGCGCAGGCGCGGGCGACGCGGCCGGTGCGCCGGCGGGGAGGAGCGCCGCCAGGCCGACGGCGAGGGCGAGCGCGACGCGCTGGCGGGGACGGGTCACGGGTGGGCCTCCTGGCTGCGGGGGTCTGCGGGGGTCTGGATGACGAGGAGGACGCCGCGTCCGACGTGCACGGTCGCGCCGGTGCCGACGAGCGCGTTCGAGAGCCCCCGGGCGGGACCGGGCAGGAGCGGCTCGTCGCGGAGGGGGTAGAGGAGCCCGTCCGTGGTCACGCCTGCGACGGGGCCGGCGAGCGGCAGGAGCGAGACGTGGTCGCCGGGGGCGCCCGCGAGCGCGAGGCTGCCGGGGCCGTCCGTGCGGCCGGCGCGCCGGATCGTGGACGGCGGGGCGACGATCGCGACGTCCACGCCGTCGAGCGCCGGGAGCGCGAGCAGGCCGAGGTTCGCCACGGCGTGCTCCACGCGCGGCCCGCCGAGCGCGCCCACGAGCCGGATCCAGCGGGCGCCGCGCGCGCGGGCGGCGGCGATGCACAGCTCCGTGTCGCTCTCGTCCTTCATGACCGGCGCACGCTCGATGGGGATGCCGCGCGCCGCGAGGAGCGCCGCCGCCTCCGGCGCGAGCGAGTCGCGGTCGCCGATCACGAGGTCCGGCGCCAGGCCCGCGGCGAGCGCCTGCGCGGCACCGCCGTCCGCGGCGATCGTGAAGGGGCGCTCGGGGACGGAGGCGAGGACCGCTGCGATGCCCGCGGCCACGCCGTCGCCATCGGCGACGATGAGGACGCGCGGCGCTGCGGGTCCGGACATGAGGAACGGCCTCCGTGGATGGGGTGGGACGGAGGCCGCTGCGTCTGGACTCCCTTCGCCGGCATGACCCGGATCAGGTTCCGAGGGTCTGCGGCATCTGCCGCACTCTCAGCGCCGGGAACGGCGCTCCCCTGTCCCATGATTCGTGATGGTGGGAGGAGTTTAGCGCAGGGGGTGCGTGCTAGACTCCCGGCCGTGCGCGAGTCCACGAACCCGGGCCATCGCCGCGTCCTCGACGCTGCGGCCCGCAAGGGGATCACCCTCCACATCCTCACCTTCGCGGAGCCCGCACAGACCGCGGCCGATGCGGCCCGGGCGGTCGGTGCGCGACTGGGGCAGATCGTGAAGAGCCTCGTCTTCGTGGCGCCCGCGGACGGTGGGCTGGAGGCGATCGTCGCCCTCGTGAGCGGCCCGAACCGCGTGGAGGTGGACCGGCTCGCGGCCCTCGTCGGCCTGCCGGGCCTGCGTCGCGCGAGCCACCAGGAGGCCGCGGAGCTCACGGGGTTCCCGATCGGCGGCATCCCGCCGTTCGGGCACCGGCGCCCGCTGCGCGTCTTCATGGACGCGGACCTCGGCCTCTTCCCGCAGGTCTGGGCGGCCGCGGGCAGCCCCCAGGCGGTCTTCACGGTGCCGCCCGCCACCCTGCGCATGCTCGCGAACGCGACCGTCGTGCCCTTCGCGGAGGGTCCGGCCGCGCCCGCGATCCGCGTCGTCGGCAGCCCCGTTCCCGCCCGGCAGACGGCATCGCGCGCGCCGCGCGCGTGACGCGCGACCTCGGGGCCGCGCCGCCCCCCGCGCCGGAGCCCAGGCGCGCGGTCGTCCAGTACCCGGGCGGGCTGGCGGCGCGCTACCGCTGGACCGGCTCCGGCCAGGTCGCGGCCCTCGACGCGGTGCGCGAGGCCGGTGGCGACCTCACCGACCACGGACCGCGCGTCTCGCCCACACCGGACCGGCTCTGCCGCGCGGAGCTGCGCGTGGAGGGGCCGCTCGGTACCTGGACGGCGCGCTTCGCATCGCCGATCCACGACGAGCCGCGCGGGATGCTCTGGGACACGCCGGGGCTCCTGCTCGTGAAGTACGGGTTCGTCCTCTACGCGCTGGCGGCACGGACGGGTGCGCTCCGCTGGGACCACGCGAGCCGGACGCCGCTCGTCGCCGTGCTCGGCTCCTCGCGGCTCGCGCACGTCATCGTCCAGTCGGAGGTGGAGACCGTCGCGCTCGATGCGGACGGCGCGCCGGTCTGGCGGATCGCCCACGGCGACGTCGTCGCGGAGGCGGACCTCGTGGGCGGCCGGCTCGTCCTCGCGACGTGGGGCGGGCTGCTCGTCACCCTCGATCCGGCGACCGGCCGCACCCTGGACCGCTGAGCGCGTGGATAACCTGTGGACGGAGCGTGGATGGAGTGGAGCGTCCACCGCGGTTCCGTGGACAACTCCCGTTGACCCCGAGCAGGTCCGGCACCTACCGTGGCCTAACGCCCGGAGATGCTGGGAGCGGGACTGCAGGTCGCGGCACGCTCGCGGCTCATGTCCTGCGGAGGTAGCTTCGGGCCTTTTCCTGCCCGCCGGACCGGCCCGCGCATGACGGACGCGCGGCGCAGGTCGTCCGGGACGCGCGCCGCATGATCGCCGCGGCCCTCCTGCTCGCGGGCATCGCGGCCCTCGTGGTCGCGCTCGTCCTGCTCCGTCGCGTGGGCGCCGCGTGGCGCGTGGGCCGGCTCCTGGCCGTCGCGCCGGTCCTGCCGCTCGCGGAGGTCGCGGCCGCCGCGCGGAGCGGCGAGGAGCGGCTCGTCCGGATCCACGGCCGGATCGCGTCCGACGAGGAGTTCCCCGACGAGAACGACAAGCCCCTCGTCTACCGCCGCCAGCGCCTGGAGTGGTCGGACGCGCGCGGCCGGCGCCACCCGCTCGATGACGAGCGGCTTGCGGTCCCCTTCGGCCTCGAGGACCGCCAGGACTTCGTGGCGCTCGACCTCGCGGCGCTCGGGGCGGGGCTCGTGGTGGTCCCCCGCGTCGCGGAGGGCACCGCGGCGGAGATCCCGGAGCACATGCGGGAGCGGATCCCCGCGGCCCGCCTCCCGGCGGACCCGGCGGCGCGTGTCCACCTGCGCGTGGAGCAGGTCTCCGCGGTGGAGCACGCGACCGCGATCGGGGTGCCGCGCATCGGCCCGGACGGGGAGCCGCAGCTCACGGCGGGTCTGGGCCGCCCGCTCATCCTCACGCCGCTCGACCCCCCGGCCGCGATGCGCGTCCTTGCGGCCGACCGGCGCGGCACCGTGCGCGCGATCGTCGTCCTGCTCGCCGCGAGCGGCGCGCTCGTGGGGGCCGCGCTCGTCGCGGCGGTGATCGGCGCATGAGGCTGCGTCGGCTGCGCTCGGCCGGTGCCGCGACCGTCCTCGCGGGCGTGCTCGCGCTCGCGACCGGGTCGGCGGTGGTGGGCGCATCGCCGCTGCCGTCGGCGGTGCCGGTGGCGTCGGCGGTGCCGGTGGCGTCGGCGGTGCCGGACGCGCCCGGGCCCGCGATCGACCCACGGAGCTCGGGCACCGCGCCCGGCCTGCGCGGATCCCCGATCGAGATCCTGCTCGGCGTCGTGCTGCTCGGGGCGGCGTCCGCCGCCGTGACCGTGGCCTGGACGCGGATCACGCGCCGCAGCTGACCCGCCGCGCGGACGCGGCACGCTGCGCCCGGGCCGCACCCGGTCGGCCCGGCCCCCCCGACGAAGGTACGCCGTCATCCCCGGCCGCCCGGCCACGCTCGCGGCACCGGGACCGGGTGGGGCCCGGGGTACTTCCATCCCATGTCGACCGTGGCGGCGCGCTCCGTAGCCTGCGGGTCCGGTCGATCGGATCGGCCTGCCGGAGAACGGAGAGCCAAGCGACGTGAACCTCGAAGCGGACACCCTGAGCGTGGGCGAGGCGGCCCGGCTCCTCGGCGTGCACGTGAACACCGTGCGCACGTGGACCGACCAGGGCCGGCTCGCGTGCGTCCGCGCCAACGCCCGGGGGGACCGCCGCTACCGTCGCGACGAGATCGCCGCCTTCCTCGACGCGATGCGCCCGAACCCGGCGCCGCCGGCCGCCTTCCGCAGCCGCCTGGTGCCGCGCGGATCGCGCTCCGTCGCCTGGGCGCTCGACGTCCCCGGCCGCGTGCTCGCCGCCCCCGCGGGCGCCCCCTTCCGCCTCCCCGACGACGCCGCGGGTCGGCCCGTCGTCCCCTTCCCCGTCCGCCCGTCCGCGACACAGGGCGGCGGCGACGCCGGGATCATCGACGCGGTCACCGGGCTCGCAGGCGCGACCGCCCAGGCCGGCGACCTCGACACCGCGCTCCGCGCGGCGACCCGCATGCTGCGCGACCCGGCGCGCTTCCGGATGATCGCGATCGGCGCGTGGGAGGACGGCAGGCTCGTGGCGCGCACGGCGGACGGCATCCACCGCGCCCGGTCCTGGTGGCAGACGGTGGATACGGAGCTCGCGCTCCGTGCGACCCGTGACGGCCGCCAGATGGCGGGCGTGGCCGAGCCCGAGACCACCGCCGCCGGCCGCCGGACGACCGCCGGCGCGTCCGTCTGCCACCTCGTCACGCCGATCGGCAGCGGCGAGGGGGCCTGGGGCGTGCTCATCGCCGAGCTCCCGGACCTCGCGAGCGCGGATGACCGGACCCGCGAGCTCCTGACGCTCACCGCGGGCATCCTCGAGCTCGCCACCCGCCGGGCACGGATCGCCGATCGCGGCCCCGGCGACGCCGCGCGCTGGCGCTCGGTGGCGGAGCTCGGCGCGGAGCTCGGCGCACGGCTCGACGTGCCGCAGCTGACCGAGCGGCTCGCGACCGGGGCCGCGCGGCCGTTCGGCGCGGACCATACGCTCGTGACGCTCGCCGGCCGGGACGGCGCGCACGCGGTCACGACATCGGACGGGACGCCGGCCCGCCTCGCGGGCGCGCTCGCGCTCGCGGCCGCGGCAGGCCCCCTGCACGCGGCGCTCGCCGCCGGACGCTCCGTCGCGATCCTCGCGCCCGCGACCGACCCGCGCGCGGCCGATCTCGCGGCTGCCGCCGAGCGCTCGGGCATCGGCAGCATCGCGCTCGCACCGCTCGGCACGGACGGGGCGCTCGCCCTCTGCCACGACGCACCGCATGCCTGGACGGCGGACGAGCTCGAGATGCTCGAGAGCCTCGCGGCCCAGGCGACCGTCGCCCTGCGGAATGCCCGCGACCTTGCACGCATGGCCGGCTGGGCGGCGCAGCTCGCGTCCATCCGCGCCCTCGGGATGCGCCTGACGCGCTTCCTCTCCGTCGCGGAGATCGGGCAGGCGATCTGCCAGGAGCTGCGGGAGCTGATCGCCTACGACGACGTCCGCGTCTACCGGGTCGCGGGCGACGAGCTCCTGCCGGTCGCCTGGCTCGGCACGCGCGACCCGTATGCGTCCGTGGACGGCGAGCGGCTCCGGCTGCGCGTGGGCGAGGGGATCACCGGCTGGGTCGTCCGTCACGGCACCCCCGCGATCCTCGGCGACGCGGCGCATGACCCGCGTGCGCGCACCGTCCCCGGGACGGACGCGAGCCTCGACGAATCGATGCTCCTCGTGCCGCTCCGCGACGACGCCCGCGTGATCGGCGTGATCGTCCTCTCGCGCCTCGGGCTCGACCGGTTCGGCGAGGACGACCTGCGCTACCTGGAGATCTACGCCGCGATGGCGGCCCAGGCGATGGTGAACGCGGACACGACGGAGCAGCTGCGGGAGCAGTCGCGCCACCTGGAGCGCCGCCTGGAGACGCAGAGCGAGCTCCTCCGTGTCACGGAATCGATCCTCTCCTCGCTCGACCCGCGGCGCGTCATCGACGAGATCACGGCCCGCCTCGGCGCGCTCGTGCCGGTGGACCAGCTGACCGTGGAGATGCGCGACGGGGACGCCGCAGACGGGGTGCGCGTGCTCGAGGACGGCGCGGGCACGTGGGCGCGGATCGTCGCGCCGCTGCGGCGGAGGGATGGCGGCACCGGCACGCTCCGCCTGGAGCGGCGGGGGCGCGGGGTGCGGTTCGAGCCCTGGGAGGTCGAGCTCGTCTCGCTCTTCGCGGGGCAGGTCTCCATCGCGCTCGCGAATGCCGTCGCGCACCGGGCCGTGGAGGAGCGCGCCGCAACCGACCCGCTCACGGGCCTGCGGAACCACGGCGCCTTCCGCGACGAGCTCGCCGGGGCGATCGCGCGCGGCACGCCGTTCGGCCTGCTGATGATCGACCTCGACGACTTCAAGTCCTGGAACGACACGCACGGGCACGAATCGGGGAACCGGCTCCTTCGCGCGGTCGCGGAGGCGCTCGCCGCGGCCTGCCGCGAGACCGACCGCGTCTACCGCTACGGCGGCGACGAGTTCGCGATCATCCTGCCGGATACGACCGGCGCGAGCGCTGTCGAGGTCGCCGAGCGACTGCCGCGCGCGGTCCGTGCCGCCTCGGACGACCGCGTCGCCTGCTCGATCGGGATCGCGCTGCACCCGGCGGATGCCGCGGACGCGGAGGGGATGATCGGCGCGGCGGACGCGGCCTGCTACGTCGCGAAGCGTGCCGGCGGGTCGCGGGTCGCGATCGCAGCCGACGGGCTCGCGACCATGCCGCCGGGAGCGGTCGAGGACGGCGCGGCCGGCGACCCGGCCGGCGACGACACGGCAGGCCCGGCCGGTTCGTCCGCCGCCGCCTGACGGAGGGGCGGCACGCAGCGGACGCGCGTCGAGCGGACGTGCACGTCCGGCGGACGCGGCCGGGCGCGCTCCGGGTACGCTTTCCGCCTATGCCATCGGACCGCCCGCCGCGGATCGTCGTGACGCACGCCGCGGTCGCCCACGAGCCCGCCGACAGCCTGAACGCGCGCAAGGTGCGCTGGTATCTCGCCGCGGCCGAGTGCGCTGGCGGCGAGGCCGTGGGGCTTGCGCCGGACACGCCACCGGCCGAGCGGGCGCGGATCCTCGCGTCCATGGAAGGCCTGATGATCAGCGGCGGGGCGGACATCGATCCGGCGCGCTACGGCGAGGAGGTCGCGGGCGCGACGGGGATGGACCCGGCCCGGGACGCGCTGGAGGCGGAGGCGTTCGCGGCCGCGGAGGCGCACGCGCTGCCGGTGCTCGGGATCTGCCGCGGCCTCCAGGCGCTGAACGTCTTTGCGGGCGGGCGGCTCATCCAGCACGTGGACGGCCACGAGGGGCCGCCGCCCGGTAGCGGGCCCGCCACGGTCCACCCGCTCGTTCTGTCCGCCGGGAGCCGGCTCGCCGCGATCCTCGGCGTGCCGGATGGCGCGACGCTGCCGGTGAACAGCTACCACCACCAGGGCGTGACGCCCGACCGACTGGCGCCGGGGCTCGTGCCCACGGGGACGTCGCCCTACCCCGGAGGGACGCTCATCGAGGCGTTCGAGCGGCCGGGGCCGCGGTTCTTCGTCGCCGTGCAGTGCCACCCGGAGCGGATCGATTCCACGCCGGACGCATTCGCGCGGCTCTTCCGTGCGTTCGTGGCAGCCGCTGCGGAGCGGCCGGGTCGCTGACTCGCGGGGTGCGCGGGCGCGCCGCGGTCGGTCAGATCCGCCAGCGGCTCCGGCGCTTCCCTGACGCGCGGGGGGTGCGGTCGTCATCGTCCGCGGCGGGAAGAACCTCCGCGGGCGCGCCGGCCGCATCGGCCGGGTCCACGGGCTCGAACGCGTCGTGGACGGGGAGCGCGCGGGCGGCGGGATCGGCAGCACCCGGGGCGGGCGCAGCCCAGAGGTCGGCGCCCGGGTCCCAGCCCACGTCGGCAGGCGCCGGCTCGGGGGCGGGCGCGGGCTCCCATGCGGGCGCGGGCTCGGGCGCGGGCTCGGGCTCAGGGGCCGTCGCGGGCTCCCATGCGGGCGCGGGCTACCATG
>JBJTJV010000195.1:0-13249 GCA_046352645.1 Chloroflexota bacterium
GTGGAAGACCGCGGGGCAGGGGCTCGTCCTCATGAAGGAGGTCCTCTTCGTCATCGCCGGCAAGCGGCTCCCCGCGGTCTTCCACGTGGGGGCGCGGGCGCTGACGAGCCAGGCGCTGAGCATCCACGCGGGCCACGACGACGTCTACGCCGTCTCCGACACCGGCTGGGGCATCCTCTTCGCCCGGAACGTGCAGGAGGCGGCGGACCTCGCCGCGATCGCCCGGCGCGTGGCGGAGGACGCGCAGACGCCCTTCATCGTGGCCCAGGACGGCTTCCTCACCACGCACACCCTGGAGAACGCGCGCCTGCCGGAGGACGACCTGCTCCGGGACTTCGTGGGCGACCCGCGGACGCGCATCCGCGACCTGTTCGACCCCGCGGAGGCGCTCATGAGCGGCGTCGTCCAGAACCAGGACAGCTACATGAAGGGCCGCATCGCGCAGCGCGCGTTCACGGACCCGATCCTTCCCGACCTGGCGGCGGCGATGGCCGAGTGGGGCGAGCGGACCGGCCGTCCGTATGCGCCCGTGGATGCCTACCGCTGCGAGGACGCCGAGCGGATCGTCGTCGCCATGGGCACGATCGCGGACACGCTGCCGGCGGTCGTGGACCACCTGCGGGCGCGCGGCGAGCGCGTCGGCAGCCTCGCGGTGACCGCATGGCGACCCTTCCCGGCCGCCGCGATCGCAGCCGCGCTCGGGGGCGCGCGGGCGGTCGCGGTCCTCGAGCGGACGGACGAGCCGCTGGCGGCCTGGAACCCGCTCACCCGCGAGGTGCGCAGCGCGCTCCTCGAGCGCGCGACCACGGGCCTGCCGGTCCCGCGGGTGGTCTCCGGGGCGGCGGGCCTCGGCGCACGCGACGTGACCGCGGGCGACCTCGCGGCGGTCTACGCGCTCCTCGCGGACCCCGCGGAGATGGAGCGCCGGCCATACGTGGCGCTCGGGATCCGCCATCGCCTCGGCCTCGTCGCGGCGCCGCTCGAGCTGCGCCCGGCGGGCGCATGGATCGTCCGCGGCCACTCGATCGGCGGCTTCGGCTCGGTGACCACGAACAAGCTCGTGGCCACGCTCTGCGGCGAGCTCTTCGGCGTCCAGGTGCAGGCGTACCCGCGCTACGGATCGGAGAAGAAGGGGCTGCCCACGACCTACTACCTGACGATCGCCGATGCCCGGATCCGTGGCCACGCGGAGCTCCACACCGTCGAGCTCGTCCCCGTCCACGACGTCGCCGCCTTCCGCCAGGGGGCACCGCTCGCGGGGCTCGTGGACGGCGGCACGGTCTTCCTCCACAGCCCGCTCGGGGACCCCGAGGCGATCTGGGCGAGCCTGCCGGCGACCGCGCGGGCGGAGATCCTGGCCCGGGGCATCCGCGTCACCGCGCTCGACACCGCGGAGATCTCCCGGCGCCACGCGCCACGGCCAGACCTCGTCGTCCGGATGCAGGGTGTCGCCCTCGTCGGTGTCTTCCTCCGGCTCGCACCCTTCGCGGAGCGGACGGGGCTGACGGGTCCCGCGCTCTTCCCGGCGCTCCGCGGCGTCCTGGAGCGGTACTTCGGCAAGCGCGGAAGCGCGGTCGTGGAGGCGAACCTCGCCGCGATCCGCGCGGCGTACGACGGCCTGATCGACGTCACCGCGGCGATCGGCGCCGGCGGCGGCAGCCCGGCCGATGCCCGGAGCGAGGAGGCGATGCGATGACCCGGAAGGACGGCCCGGTCGTGGGCGACGTCATGACCCCCGAGCCGATCACGGTCCCCGCGGACGCGCCGCTGTCCGAGGCGGCACGTCTTCTCGAGGAGCACGGCATCGGCGGCCTGCCGGTCGTCGACCGCGACGGCGCGCTCGTCGGCGTCCTAGCCGAGAGCGACCTCGTGCGCGCCCGGGCCACCGAGCACCTCTGGAGCCGCTGGCCGGGTCTCGCCGTCCGCCACCTGATGCACGCGCCCGCGCTCACCGCGGACCCGCTCATGCCGCTCGCCGAGGCCGCCGCGCTCATGGAGCGCGCCCACGTCCACCGGCTCATCGTCGTCGCCCCCGACGCGAGCGCGCCGATCGGGGTGATCTCCACGCGCGACATCGTGCGCGCGATCGCGGGAGGCCGCGCATGACCACGTCCCGGATCCCCGTCCCGGCCCCCGACGACGGCCACGGCGCGCCGCCGGTCACCCTGGTCCCCGCCGATCCCGGCACCGTCCCCACCGATCCGCTCGCGAAGGCCGCGGGCGAGCCCAAGGAGCACCACGAGGCGCGCCTGGCGGCCCAGGTGGAGGAGCTGCTCGACGTATCGGCATACGTGGAGGCGTTCGGTGCGTCGGTGATCCCGGCCTACCGGCGCGGCATCGCCGATCGCGAGCTGCCCGCGGACACGGGCGCGGCGCGCAGCCTCATCCCACCGGGCACGGCCGCGGTGCGCGACTTCTCCGGCCTCGCCCCGCGCATCCCCGACCTCGTGGCGGAGCGCTGCGTCGGCTGCATGGCCTGCGTCACCGCCTGCCCGGACAGCGCCATCCTGGGCATCGCGGTCCCGGAGGCGGACCTGCCCGGCCGGATCGCCGCCTTCGCCGCAGGCGAGCGCGACCCGGAGCGCGCCACGACGACGGCCACGGCCCACTTCACCCGGACGACGAAGTTCGCCGAGGTGCCCGCCCGGCGCGGGGACGCGCCCGCGAGCTTCGGCATCTTCGTGGAGCCGGTCCACTGCAAGGGCTGTGCCGAGTGCGTGGAGGTCTGCGCCGCGCTCGGGCATTCCGCGCTCGTGATGACCGAGAAGGTCGCGGACGAGGGGACGGGCGAGGGCACGCTCGAGCGCGCCGCGCGGGACATGCGCCTCTTCCGCGCGCTCCCCCCGACGCCGCCGGCCTACCGCAACGAGAAGGTCCTCGCCGATCTCATGCTCGGCGAGCACGCCTTCGGCTATGTCGGCGGCGCGGGCTCCTGCTCGGGGTGCGGCGAGGCGACCGCGATCCGGATGCTGGTCGCGGCGACCCTCCAGATCCACGGGCCTCGCTCCATGGGGATCGTGGCCGCGACCGGCTGCACCACCGTCTACGGCAGCACCTACCCCTTCAACCCGTACCTCGTGCCGTGGACGAACTCGCTGTTCGAGAACGCACCGGCCGATGCCCTGGGCATCCGGGCCCGCTGGGACCAGGCGGGGCACGCCGAGCGTCGGCTGTGGGTCCTCGGCGGCGACGGCGGGATGTACGACATCGGCTTCCAGTCGCTGTCGCGGATGGTGGCGGCGGGGGCGGACATCAAGGTCCTCGTGCTCGACACGCAGGCGTACTCCAACACCGGCGGTCAGGCGTCCACGGCGAGCTTCGGTGGCCAGGTGACGAAGCTCTCCGCCTTCGGCACGCAGCTCCATGGCCGCGACGAGCGGCGCAAGGAGCTCGCCCGGATCATCCTCGCGCACGGCGAGGTCTACGTGGCCCAGACGACGCCCGCGCACATCAACCACTTCTACCGCGCCGTGCTCGAGGCGAACAGCCACCCGGGCCCCGCGGTGATCGTCGCCTACACGCCCTGCCAGCCCGAGCACGGCATCGCGGACGACGCCGCGAACCGCCAGGCGCGGCTCGCGGTGGAATCGCGCGCCTTCCCGCTCTTCACGTACGACCCGCGCCGCGGCCCGCGGCTCCGCGAGCGCCTCTCCCTCCAGGGGAACCCGGCGCTCCGCGAGGACTGGGCCGCGCTCCCCGACGGCGACCCGCTCGACTTCCTTGCGTTCGCGCGCACGGAAGGCCGTTTCGCCGCCCACTTCGGCCCCGACGGCGCGCCGAGCGCCGAGCTTGTGGCGACCCAGGCAGAGCGCCTGGAGAGCTGGCACTGGTTGCAGGAGGTCTCCGGGATCCGATGAGCACCACGACCCCGCCCCCGCCCCCGCAGGATCGGCGCGCACGGCGCGCCGCCGAGCGTGCCGCCGGTCGAACGCGCGCATCCGCCCCCGCGGGCGCGGGTGTCCTGCGCTCCCCGGTCGTCCTCGCATCGATCGGCGCGCTCGCGATCGGCGTCATCGTCGTCCTCGGGCTCGTCCTGTCCACGCGACCGGGGACCGTCGACTCGGTGCGCACCCCGATGGCCGGCCTCGTCGCGGGCGTGCCCCGCGAGGGCCGGACCTTCGGCGCCCCGGACGCCCGTCTCACGATCGAGGTCTACGAGGACCCCCAGTGCCCCGCGTGCGGCATCTGGACCCGCGAGATCGAGCCGCTCCTCATGGCGAAGCAGATCGCGGCGGGCGACGTCCGGCTCGTCTACCGGGACTTCGCCTTCCTCGGCCCGGAATCGCTCGATGCGGCCGTCGCGATGCGCGCCGCCGAGCAGCTCGGCGGGAGGTTCTGGGAGATGCACGCGCTCGTCTTCGCGAACCAGAAGGGCGAGAACAAGGGCGCCCTGTCGCGCGATCGACTCGCGGAGATGGCCGTCCTCGCGGGCCTCGACCGGACCGCGTTCCTCGCGCTCCTCGATGACCCGGCCCTCATCGCGGCGGTGGAGGAGGAGACGCAGGCGGGCGCGGCGCGCGGCATCGCCTCGACGCCGACGCTCGTCATCGGGGGCGAGCTCGCGCCGGGCGTGCCCTCCTGGGCCGAGCTCGACGCGCTCGTCACGGTCCTGCTCGCGGCGGAGGCCTCGGACGCCCGGTAGCCCGAGGGCGCCCCCGGTCCCGATGCGCCCGGTCGCGCACCGTCCGGCGCCGTCCGTTCGGGCCATCGGGCAGGTGACGGCGGACCAGCGGCCGCGCCATCGTGGAGGCGCAGGAGGTGGACGCTGCGCATCCTCGCGGCCACGGCCGGATCGGCGGCGGCCGGCCGCGCGATCGACCTTGTGGGGGCGCTCGCGTGGCCCCCGGGGACGGAGGCCCGGCTCGTCACCGTGCTCGACACGGTCCATCTCGCGGGACCGTGGTCGGCTGCAGGCACGGCCATCGCCCACGAGCTCGAGGGCTCGCTCCGGGTCGAGCTGCACGCGCACCTCGCCCACGAGGCGGCGCGGCTCGAGCGGACCGGGGCGACCGTGACGACGGCGATCCTCGTCGGCCGACCGAGCGGAGCGATCGCGGACGCGGCGGCCGCCTGGGGCGCGGACTGCATCGTCACGGGGAGCCGCGGGATGGGCGCGATCCGGACGGCGCTCCTCGGCTCGGTCTGCGCGGAGCTCGTGGAGCGGGCGCCCTGCCCGGTCCTCGTCGCACGTGCGGCGACGGTCCGACGCATCCTCCTCGCGGATGACGGGTCGGAGGTGGCGCGGGGCGCCGCGGCCGCGCTCGCCGCGATCGGCCCGCTCGCACGCCTTCCCGTCGAGGTGGTGAGCGTCGCGGAGCACGACGAGGCGGGACCGGACGACCTGCGCGGCGCGGATCCCGCACGCCTGGCCGCGATCGCGGCGGCGCGCGCTGCCGCCACCCGCGAGCACCACGAGCGGATCGCGCGCGACGCGGCCGACCGGCTCTCGGCAGGCGGCCGGACGGTGGGCTGGACGGTGCGCACGGGCGACCCGGCAGCCGCGATCGTGGACGAGGCGGAGGCGCGGGGCGCGGACCTCGTCGCCCTCGGCACCCACGGGCGGAGCGGCCTGGACCGGATCCTCCTCGGCAGCGTGGCGCGCTCCGTCCTCACCCACGCGCGCTGCTCGGTCCTCGTCGTGCCGCACCGGGCCCGGCGCGCCGGCTGACCCCCCGGGGCGCAGGCGCACCGGGCCGGGGGGCCCGTGCGGAAGAGTCCGGCCGGCACCCCCGATCCGTGCCCGATGGGCATGCATGCGCATCTGCGCATGGGACGATGATCGGGCCATGGATGCGACCTACGCGCTCATGGCGGAGATCTGCCGGACCCTCGCCCACCCGACGAGGATCGCGCTCCTCCATGCGCTCGCCGATGGCCCCGTGGAGGTCGGTCGGCTCGCGGATGCGCTGGGCGTCAGCCAGCCGAATGCCTCGCAGCACCTCGCGGTGATGCGGTCCGCCGGCCTCGTGGAGGCACGCCGCGACGGCCGGGAGGTGCAGTACCGGCTCGCGGATCGCGGCGTCCTCGATGCGTGCGAGCTCATGGCGGGCGTGATGCGCCGCCGCCTCGCACGCCTCGCCGACATCTCCGCCCGGCTCGACGGCCGGCCGGCCCCCCGCGACGCGGGCAGCGTCGCCATGGGCGCGCCGGGTGCGCGCCGGATCGGAGCGTGAGATGAGCGAACGGACCCTCGCGCTCGTCCTCTTCTCGGGGACGGACGACAAGCTCCAGGCAGCCGCGGTCCTCGCGGCCGGCGCCGCCGCCCTCGGACGGCCGGTGCACATCTTCCTGCAGTACTGGGCGGTGGACGCGTTCCGGAAGGATCGCATCGACGCGGACCACGGCCTTGCGCCCGAGGCCGGGCCCGCCGGGCGCGCGGCCGTGGACGCCCTGCGGGCCGCGGGCCAGGCGAGCTGGGCCGAGACCCTGCGCCAGGCGAAGGACCTCGGCGAGGTGGAGATCGCGGCCTGCTCGCTCACGATGGACCTCCTCCACCTCGACCCGTCCGACCTCGACCCGCTCGTCGATGGCGTGGAGGGCGTGACCGCCTTCCACATCGCGGCCGAGGACGCCCAGGTCCTGTTCATCTGACCCGGCCCCGCAGACACGCCCAAGGAGGCACACGATGACCACGGGAACGATCGCCGTCACGGTCGATGCGCGCGGGCTCTCCTGCCCGATGCCGATCGTGAAGACCGCCCAGGCCGTGAAGGGCCTCGCGGCGGGCGCGCTCGTCGAGGTCCTCGCCACGGACCCCGGCAGCCTCAAGGACTTCGCCGCGTGGACGCGCTCGACAGGCAACGCGCTCGTCGAGCAGACGCAGGACGCAGGCGTCTACCGCTTCGTCATCCGGCGCGCCTGACGCGCGAGGAAGGAGACCCGCCATGACCACGCCGACGCTCGACCGGCCGGCCGCCGTCGCGACCCCGGACGAGACCTTCATCCCCCCGATGGCGACGCCCGCGCCTGCCTCGGCCGACTCCGGCACCGTGGCGCAGAAGGGGCTCGTGATCGTCGCCTGGAGCGGCGAGTACGACCGGATCATGCCCACCCTGATCCTCGCGAGCACCGCCGCCGCGTCGGGCGTGCCGACGAAGATCTTCATCACCTTCTGGGGGCTGCTGCCCTTCGTGAAGGACGAGCACCGGATCACGGGCGAGGGCTGGATGCAGAAGATGCTCGCGCTCATGCAGCGCCCGGGCATCCACCACCTGAAGCTCTCGAAGATGCAGTTCGCGGGTATGGGCCCGTGGATGATCGGGAAGCTGAGCGACGAGCACCACGTGGCGAAGCCCGCCGAGCTGCTCGAGGCCTGCCAGGCGCTGGGCGTGGAGCTCATCCCCTGCCAGATGACCATGGACATGTTCGGCCTGCGGCGCGACCAGATGGTCGACGGGATCGGCGAGCCCGCCGGTGCGGCTACGGTCATCGAGCTGATGACCCAGCCGGGCACCGCCTCGCTCTTCATCTGACCCCGGCCCGGCCGAGAAAGGAGACGTCCGATGCCTGCACCCACGATCACCCGCACGGTCGATGCCCGCGGGTCGTTCTGCCCCGGCCCGCTCATGGAGCTCATCCGCGCGATCCGCGAGGGCGCCGTGGGCGACACGATCGCCGTCCTGTCGAGCGATTCGGGGAGCAAGGTGGACATCCCGAAGTGGGTCGCGAAGGCCGGCCACCGGCTCGTCGCCCTCGAGACCCGCGACGGCTACGACGCGATCGTCGTCGAGAAGGTGCGGTGACGGGAAGATGCGTGAGATCCTCGTCCTCGGCGGGGGCGTCGGCGGCACGCTCGCCGCGAACCTCGTCTCCCGGAAGCTGAAGAAGGAGATCGACGCGGGCCGCGTGCGGGTGCGTGTCGTGGACGAGACCGGGACGCACGTCTACCAGCCCGGCTTCATGTACATCGCGATGGGCGGCGAGCGCGCCGAGCGGCTCGGGCGGCCGGAGCGCTCCCTCCTCGACGCACGGGTCGGGCTCGTCACCGGGCGGAACGCGGCGATCGACCCCGCGGCGCGGGTCGTCACCCTCGACGGCGGGATGGAGCTCGCCTGGGACGAGCTCGTCATCGCGACGGGCTCGCGGATCGTGCCCGAGGCCATCGCGCACCTCCCCGAGGAGGCGCATCACTTCTACACCGCGGAGGGCGCCGAGCGGCTGCGCGCCGCGCTCGATGCCTTCACCGGCGGACGGATCGTCATCGGCATCGCAGGGCTCCCCTACAAGTGCCCGCCCGCACCGCTCGAGGTCGCCTTCCTCATCGAGGCCGAGCTCCGCGAACGCGGCCTGCGCGAGGGGAGCGAGCTCCACTACTGCTCGCCGATCGGACGCGCATTCACCATCGAGAGCGTGAGCGAGATGGCGACCCCGATCCTCGAGCAGAAGGGGATCGAGCTCCACACCTTCTTCAACGTGGAGACGATCGACCCGGAGCGCCGGGTCGTCGCAAGCCTCGAGGGCGAGGAGCTCCCCTACGACCTGCTCATCCTCGTGCCGCCGCACAAGGGCGCCCAGGTCGTCATCGATTCCGGGCTCGCGCCCGCCGCCGGCTGGCTGCCCACGGACCCCGCGACGCTGAACGTCAGGGGGCACGAGGACATCTGGGCGCTCGGCGACGCGACGGACCTGCCGCTCTCCAAGGCGGGCTCCACCGCGCACTTCGAGGCCCCGGTCGTGGCCGAGCGGATCGCGGCCCGCGTGCTCGGCCGGGAGCCCGCGGCGAAGGAGGGGACGTACACCGGCAAGGTGATGTGCTTCTTCGAGATCGGCGACGGGAAGGGGACGCTCCTTCAGTTCGACTACACGCACCCGCCGAAGCCGCCGAAGCCGAACCGCGCCTGGCACCTCGGCAAGATCGTCTTCAACCGGACCTACTGGCACACGGTCCCGCGCGGCCGGATCTGATCCTCGGTCGGTGCGCAGCAACGCCACGGCCGACCGATGCGATCCCCCGGCGACCCCCGCCGGGGGATCGGCGCGTCAGCGGTCCGCGAGGGCCGCGATGCGCGCGCGCAGGGCGCGCATCTTCGGCGCCCGCGCGAGCGGCTGGAGCTGCCGCTCGAGCACGCCCCAGCTCCCCCACTTCCCGTACGCCGCGACGTCCGTGAAGTGGACGAGCTCGGCGCCGCCGGCCGCGGTCCACATGCGCAGGTAGCGCCGGTAGAGCCGCTCCATCCCGGGGTCGCGGTTCGTGGCGACGAAGAGGCGCGTGAGCCGCGCATCGTTCTCCGCGCCGAAGACGCCCACGAGGTGCTGCCCGGATTCGTAGGCGACGAGGCGGAGGCCCGCCTCCCGGGCGACCGCGGCGTTCTCGGCGGTCGTGGCGCGCAGATCGCCCTCGACGGCGATCGTCATCAGGCGGAGGAGCTGCGCGGGGGTCAGGCGGCGGACCCGCCGCGCGCGGTCGGGCGTGCCGAACCCGTCGATGTACGGCGCCACCGCGAGCACGTCCGCGACCTCGGCCGCGTCCCGGAAGCCGGCCACCGTGGCACCCGTCCACGGGTTCGCCGACTGCGCGGCGAGGACGCCGACGATGCGCTCCCGGCCCACCGCGTCCGCGGCGATCGCGATCACCTCGGTCGCACGCAGGGCGTGGTAGCGGAGGGCCGCCTCGTACGGATCGTCGGAGAGCCGGAGGGCGCGGCCACGCTCCTCGGCGTACGCGGCCTGGGGGAAGACCGGGTTCCACGTCTCGTTCGACCACTCGAGCCAGATCCGCAGCCCGGGATCGAGAGCGCCGTCGAGCGCGCTCACGAGGGCGCGCACCTGGGCATCCGTGGCGCCGTGCGGGACGGTGATCCAGGGCTCCGCGTCCAGCATGCTCGCGAGCGCGCCGATCACCTCCATCGGCACGCCCCGGCGCATCCACGTGGCGTCGTCCACCTGCGCCCGACCGAGGGCACCCGCGCCGATCGCCGGGTCGTTCGTGCCCATCCAGTCCATGAACCGGAGGATCCCGAACGGCCGGAGGGTGCGCAGGAACGCCGGGTGGAAGAGCGGCGGGTCCTCCATCTCGCCGAAGCCCGGCAGGAGGACCTCGATCCCGCGGATCGGGTCCGCGGGATCCGTGGCGAGGATGGAGAGCCAGAGCCCGGTCTCCATGTCCGGTCGCACGACGATCCTGCCGGGCGCCTCCGAGACGATCTCCGCGGGCGCGATCGGGAAGCCGATCGTCCCGGTGCCCTGCCAGCGGATGGTGTAGCGGCCGGGCGGGTAGCCGCCACCGTCGAGCAGCACCGTCTCGGCGCTCTGGCCGGGCTCGAGCGAGGCGACCCAGCCCTCCGGCGTGAGCGCGAGCGGACCTCCCTCCCCCCACGGGGCGCCCGTACGCTGGCTGATCCAGGGGCGCGCCGAGCGGAAGGCATCCGTGAAGGGGATCTGCGTGGACCAGCTCGCGATCGCGGCGAGGTTCGTGCCGATGGGGCTCCGCGGCGTCGCGGCCAGGGCCGGCGCGGCGATCGGCCCCGGGACCGCCAGCGCCAGGCCGAGGAGCGCCGCGAGCAGCGCGGTCCGGCGCCGGGCAGGGCCGCGGGCGCGCCCGCCGGACGCGGTGGCATCGGGTCGACCGGCCGCCCGTCCGACCGTGCCGGTCATCCCGCCCGACCCCCGAGCGCCCCGCGCGTCCGCTCGGCGACCGCGCCGAGAAGCTCCTCCCACCGGGCAAGGAAGAGCTGGTGGCCCTCCTCCGGCAGGAAGGTCGCCTCCGCGCCCGGGATCCGGGCGGCGAGGTGGCGGCCCATCGCGGCAGGGACGGCCGGATCGAGCTCGCCGTGCCAGATCCGCACGGGGACGTCGATCCGCTCGAGTGGGAAGCCCCAGTCGCGGGTGATGAGGAGCGCCTCGTCGGCAAGGCCGCGGATCCCCTGGCGGTAGAGCTCCGCGGCGTTGCGCAGCATCACCGCGCGGAAGCGCGGCTCGGCGAGGATGTCGCGGTCGGCGGGGACCATCCCGTCGATCGCCGCGTCGAGGTGGGCTGCCGGGTCCCGCCGCTGCGCACGGGCCCATCGGAGCATCGCGGCGCGCACGGCCCACGGCGCGACCGCGGATGCGCCGCCGGCGAGGCGATGGAAGGGCGTGACATACGCGCCCGCCTGCGGCCCGGCGAGCGGGGCGGCCGCCGAGACGAGGCCCACGTGCGCGACACGGTCGGGGTGGCGGTGGGCACAGGCGAGCGCATACGGACCGCCGCCCGACCAGGCGAGGATGCCGAAGCGGCCGACGCCGATCGTGTCCGCGATGCGCACGATCTCGTCCGCGTGGTCCACCACGCGCCGACCCGGCTGCGGGCTCGAAAGGCCCACGCCGGGGCGGTCCGGGGCGATGAGCCGGACACCCAGACGGGCGGCGATCGCGTCGTCCGGGTGGCGGATCAGGCGCGTGCTGCCGAAGCCGTGGAGCCACACGACCGGCGTCCCTGCGGCGTCGCCCGTATCGTCCCAGCCGAGGACGCGGCCGTCGGCGAGCGTCAGCGTACGGCCGGCCGGGGCCGGGTCCGCGAGCGGCAGGTCCGGCCCGACGATCCGGCGGCGCATCGCGGCCCGTGGCACGGCGAGGCGGGCGCGCGCGGGAAGGGCGGTCGGCGTGGGCGGCATCGGCGGCGATGACGCCACGGGGCCGGACGGGCGTCGCCCGGTGGAGCGGCTCAGCGGGCCGCGTCCGGCGGGCGGATCGCGCGCAGCGCCTGGACCGACGCGAGGGACTCGCGGAAGGTGCCCCGGAGGGCGTTCACCTCCGGGGGCGCGAAGCCGAGCTCGCGGCCGATCTCGTCGAGCTCCGCGCTCTCGATCGCGCTGATCGTGCCGTCCGTGGCGGCCACGGAGAAGGCGGTCCGCAGGAGCCGCTCACGCTCCTCGCGTGACGCATCCCGCGCGTACTCGCGCGTCACGAGGAAGTCCTCCGTGCCGCCGTAGAGCTCCGCCTGGCTGCGCGCGATCTCCACCACGAGGACCGCCTGGGCCTCGCTGAGCCCGCCCTCGTCGCGGACGGCGCGCTCGATCGCGGCGACCTCCTCCGGGGCCACCGAGAGGTCCGCGTTCGCCGCGCGTCCGAGGACGTAGGCGAAGCCGGCGATCCGACGCCGCTCCGCGAGCGGCAGCGCCTCGAGCGACGCGGCGATCCGGCGGACCGTCGCTGTCTCGCCCGTCGTGCCGCCGCCACCGGCGGGCGCGCCGTCGCTTCCCCCATCCCCGCCGAGCAGGCGCCGCAGGACCATCACGACCTCCCGATCCGGGCCGTCCGGGCCCGCCGGCCGGGCGGTTCCCGGCATGCGGACGCTACCACGGCGGACGGCGGGCACCGGCCCGCGGGAGCGCGTAGATTGCGCCGATGCACGATGCCCGGGCCGGACGGCACGACCCAGACCACCGGGTGACGGCGATCCTCGCCCGGCTCCCGGGCGGCACGCCGCTCCGCCGCTGGCTGGCGGCCGTGGCGATCACGATCGCGGCCTTCACCGCGGTCTACGTCGTCGTCCTCGGCTGGTCCGTCGCGGACGGCCTCTACATGACGGTGATCACGGTCACCACGATCGGCTTCCGCGAGGTCCGGGAGCTCGATGCGACCGGTCGGGCGGTGACGATGCTCGCGGCGTTCGCGGGCGTGGCGCTGATCTTCGGCGGCGTCGGCATCATGGCGGAGACGCTCGCCGCGGACCTCGCGAGCGGCAGACGGGAGCGGAGGCGGATGGCGGAGCGGATCGCAGGCCGGAGCGGCCACATCCTCGTCTGCGGCTACGGCCGCGTCGGGACCACCGTCGCGCACGAGCTGCGCCGCGCCGGCCGCGCCGTCGTCGTGCTCGACCGCGACCCCGCCTCGCTCGAGCGTGCGCACGCGGACGGGTTCGACACCGTCGCGGGCGACGTGACCGAGGATGCCACGCTCGATGCCGCGGGGATCGGGCGGGCCGCCGGGCTCGTGGCGTCCGTGGACTCGGACGCCCAGAACGTCTACGTCGTGCTCTCAGCGCGGACGCGGAACCCCGCGCTCACGATCGTCGCGCGGGCTGCCGGCCCGTCCGCGGAGGCGAAGCTGCGCCAGGCAGGCGCGGACCGGATCGTCTCCCCGTACACCATGGCCGGGCGACGGATCGCGGAGCTCGCGACACGCCCCGCGGTCGTGGACTACATCGACGCGGCGCTCTCTTCCGGGGGCGCGTCGTTCGCGATCGAGCAGCGCCGGGTCGCGCCGGGCGATCCGCTCGTCGGCCGCCGCATCGACGAGCTCGCGGCCGGCGGGTGCGGGACGAGCATCC
>JBJTJV010000196.1:0-4519 GCA_046352645.1 Chloroflexota bacterium
CGCCCGTGATGCCCGCCTTCCAGCGGCTGCGCGCGGCCGCCCTCCGCCTCGCCCGGGCGCACATCGCGCTGCTGCGCGCCGAGCTCGGTGCGGCAGGCCGCGAGCTCGCGCTCATCGTCGGGCTCGGTGCGCTCGTTCTCGTCCTCGCCCTCCTTGCGCTCGTCCTCCTGTGGGTCGGCGGCTGGCTCTTCCTCGGGGAGTGGCTCTTCGGCTCGCTCGGCTGGGGGATCGTCCATGGCGTCCTCGTCACGGTCGTCGTCTGCACACCGGTGGGGCTGGAGCTCGCGGGCGTCGCACCGCGCCTGTTCGTCCGGGCCGTGCTGCCTGCCCTGCTCGTGGGTGTCGTCGTCGGTCTCGTGCTCGGGTCGGGCGTGCTGCCGAGCGCGGCGGAGGCAGCAGGGAACGCCGCTGCGGGAGCGGCCGGCCAGCCTCCCGGGCCGTTCCCCGCCGGCGTCGCCGTGCTCGCGGGTGGGCTCGTCGGGATGGTGGTGGGCCTCGTCGCGGTGCGTGGGCCTGGGCGCGGGCGGGCCGTGGGCGCGGGGCTCGCCGTCGGCGCGATCGGCGGCCTGATCCTGGGCATCGTGCGCGTGGGCCTGCAGCCTGCCGCGGCGATCGGCCTGTCCGTCTTCCTCGCTGCGTGGGTCGCTTTCGGTGTCGCGCGGGCGCTGCGCGCAGGGGTGGACCCCGCCGCCCGCTACGACCGTCTTGTGCCCCGGGCGACGCTCGCGGCCGCGCAGGAGACACGGACCTGGGCGGAGGCCGAGCTGACACGGATCCGCAGGAGGGTGCTGGGCAGATGAGCCGCACGGACGATCCGGACCGGATGGCGCGCAAGGCCGCCCGGAAGGCCGAGCGGCAGGCGAGGCGCGCCGGGGCCGCCGCGGTGCCGCCGCCCGCCGCGGGCGATGCGGCCGGCGCGACGCCCCCCGGGGACGCGGTCGGCGCGACGCCTGCGGCCGCCGACGCGCGCGCGGCCGGTGCGACGCCTGCGGCCGGCGCGGCGCCTGCGGACCCTGGCACCCCCTCGGCCGCGACCACCGCGCGTCCCGTCGACCCTGCCGTCGCGCGTGCGCAGGCCGAGCTCGCGCTGGCACGGGCGGAGCTCGGGCTCGCGCTCGACGGCGCCGTCGATGCGGGGAAGGCAGCGGCGGACCCGCGGACATGGGTGCGGCGTGATCCGGTCCGCACGGCGGCGCTGGCCGGTGGCGCGGGCTTCCTCGCGCTCGGCGGGCCGCGGCGTGTCCTGCGCGCGGCGGGCCGGCTCCTGCCGCGGCGCGGACCGTCCGGCGCGGGGCTCCTGCCCGACGAGGTCGAGCGGGTCCTGCGCGATTCCGGTCTCTCGCGCGACCCGAAGGTCCGCGCCGCGCTGGAGCGGGACTTCGCGGACTACCTGCGGCGCAAGGGGCGCGTCCGCCGCGAGCCCGGCGCCGCGACCTCGTTCTGGCGCACCTACGACGCCCTCGTCGGGCCGATCGGCCGGCGGGGGGCGCAGGTGCTCGTGGCCCGGCTCTTCGACGCCGGACGGAAGGACGATCCCCGCGCCTGAGGCACGTCCTGCGGACGCGCCGGGACGTGGTGCGGAAGGCGGGACTCGAACCCGCATGGCCGTGAGGCCACCGGCTCCTAAGGCCGGCGTGTCTGCCGTTCCACCACTTCCGCTCGCTGTGCAGCTCCCGCCATCCGGCCGTGGACCGGCGCGGGAGCGCCGCCGTCCGTATACTCGCGCTTCCACGCATCAGGAGTCGTCCCCTTCGTGAAGGTCACTGTCACGCCTGCCGAGCGCAGCACCGCCGTCGTCGAGGTCGAGGTCACCGCGGAACGTGTCCGCTCCGCCGTGGACGAGGCCGTCCGCCACCAGGCGGGCCGCGTCCGCGTTCCCGGCTTCCGGCCGGGGAAGGTGCCGCGCCAGATGCTCGAGCGGGCGCTCGGCATCGATCGCTCGGACCTGGCGCGGCCGGACCCGATCTACGACGACGCCCGCGACCACCTCTACCGGCGCTCGATCCTCGAAGCGCTGCGCGAGCAGAAGGACCTCGAGATCCTCGAGATCCCGGGGAACCCCGCATGGGAGGGCTTCTCGGAGCTCTCCGGCGCGCGCTACCGGGTGGAGATCCCGCTCCGGCCCACGGTGACGCTGGGCGACTACGCGGGCTTCGGCTTCACGCCGGAGATCGAGGAGGTCACGCCGGACAAGGTCGACCAGGTGCTCGACCAGCTGCGCGACCAGCAGGCCTCGCTCGCGCCGGTCGAGGGTCGCCCGGCGCAGTCGGGCGACTACGCGGTCGTCTCGTTCGCCGGCTCGCGGGACGGTGCGCCGGTCGAGGGGGCACAGGCCGATCGGTTCCCGCTCGTGCTCGGCAGCGAGCGGATGATCCCGGGGTTCGAGGACCAGGTCGTCGGCCTGTCCGAGGGCGAGTCGAAGACCTTCGACATCACCTTCCCCGCCGATTACGGCCAGGAGGAGCTCGCCGGCGCCGAGGTGTGCTTCGACGTGACGCTCCTCGAGCTGCGCGAGCGGATGCTGCCGCCCCTCGACGATGCCTTCGCGGGCTCGCTCGGGGCATACGCGGACCTCGCGGCGCTGCGGACGGAGGTCGCGGCGCGCCTGGAGCGGAACGCGCTCGACCGCGCGCGCCACGGGTTCGCGGACCGCATCATCGAGTACGCCGCCGCGAACGCCACGGTCAGCCCGTCCGACCTTCTCGTCGCGCGCGAGATCGACGTGATGGTCGACGAGCTCAAGGTCCGGCTCGCGCAGCAGGGGATCGGGATGCCCGAGTACCTCGAGGCGACCGAGCGCGACGAGGAGAAGCTGCGCGAGGAGATGCGCGAGAGCGCGGAGCACCGCGTGAAGGTGCTGCTCGTGCTCGGCGCGGTCGCCGACGCCGAGCAGGTGACCGTCCCGGAGGACGACGTGGAGCGTGAGGTGGCCCGCGCGGTCGCGGCGAACGGCGAGGATCGGCGGTTCGCCGAGTACATCGCCTCGCCGCGTGGCCGGAGCTACGTGCGCAGCACGCTCCGCCGGACCCGGACCGTTGAAGGGATCATCGACCGCTGGATCGCGGAGCACCCCGCGTTCGCGAACGTCCGGCACAGCGAGGATCAGCCCGATGCCGCCGAGCCGGAGGCCGTGGCATGAGCCGGCGCCTGCCGCCGGTCCCCGGCCGGTCCGCCGCCCTCGAGGCGGCCCGGACGACGAGCGCGATGCTCGTGCCCATGGTCATCGAGAGCTCCAGCCGCGGCGAGCGTGCCTACGACATCTACAGCCGCCTCCTCAAGGAGCGGATCATCTTCCTGGGCGACGGGATCGAGGACCACATCGCGAACCTCGTCATCGCGCAGCTCCTCTTCCTCGAGGCGGAGGACCCCGACCGGGACATCAGCATCTACATCAACTCGCCCGGCGGCGTCGTGACGTCCGGCCTCGCCATCTACGACACGATGCAGTACCTGCGCGCCCCGGTGAGCACCATCTGCATCGGCATGGCCGCCTCGATGGCGTCCGTGCTGCTCGCGGCCGGCGCGAAGGGGAAGCGCTACGCGCTGCCCAACAGCCGGATCATGATCCACCAGGGTTCCGGCGGGTTCCGTGGCACCACCCCGGACATCCTCATCCAGGTCCGGGAGCTCGAGGAGCTGAACAACAAGCTCCACGAGATCCTCGCGAAGCACACGGGCCAGACCGTGGAGCGGATCATGCGCGACACGGAGCGGGACTACTTCCTCTCCCCCGAGCAGGCGAAGGCGTATGGCATCATCGACGAGGTCTACGCGGAGCGCGATCGGTCGCTCATCAGCGAGGCCCGTCACGGTCGGGGTGCCGTGACCGAGAGCCGCCCCACGGACGAGCCGCCGACCCCGGGCTCGGGCAAGGCGTCGCGCTGACGGGCGCGGGCGCGCACGGCGACCGAGCACAAGGGGACGACGAGGGATGTCCACCACGACCGGGAAGGGCACGAAGGTGCCGTACCGGTGCAGCTTCTGCGGCAAGAGCCAGGAGCAGGTCCGCAAGCTGATCGCCGGGCAGGGCGTGTACATCTGCGACGAGTGCATCCACCTCTGCCAGGAGATCATCGAGGAGGAGATGCTCGAGGCGCCGCGCCCGCGGCCCGGCGTCACGAAGCTACCGAACCCGCGCGATATCAAGGACGCACTCGATGCGTACGTCATCAGCCAGGAGCGGGCCAAGCGCGTCCTCTCGGTCGCCGTCTACAACCACGACCAGCGCGTCGAGGCCGGCAACCAGGTCGATGAGGTCGAGCTCCAGAAGGCGAACGTCCTCCTCGTCGGCCCCACCGGTAGCGGCAAGACCCTCCTCGCGCAGACGCTCGCCCGCGTCCTCGACGTGCCCTTCTGCATCGCGGATGCCACGTCGCTCACGGAGGCGGGCTACGTCGGCGAGGACGTGGAGAACATCCTGCTGCGCCTCATCCAGGCGGCGGACTTCGATGTCGCGCGTGCCCAGCGGGGCATCATCTACATCGACGAGATCGACAAGATCGCGCGCAAGGCGGACAAC
>JBJTJV010000197.1:0-8612 GCA_046352645.1 Chloroflexota bacterium
ACCCGGGCGGATCGGTGAAGGACCGGATCGGCCTGCCGATGATCGAGGCGGCCGAGCGCGCCGGCCTCCTGAAGCCGGGCGGGACGATCATCGAGCCCACGAGCGGGAACACCGGCCACGGCCTCGCGATCGCCGCGGCGCTCAAGGGGTACCGCTGCATCTTCGTCATGGCGGACAAGCAGTCCGCGGAGAAGCAGGCGCTCCTGCGCGCGTACGGTGCGGAGGTCGTCCTCTGCCCCACGAACGTGGAGCCGGAATCGCCGGAGTCCTACTACTCCGTGGCGCGCCGCCTCGCCCGCGACATCCCGGGTGCCTACCAGCCGGACCAGTATCACAACATGGAGAACCCGGCCGCCCACGTCCGGACGACCGGCCCGGAGATCTGGCGCCAGACCGAGGGGCGGATCACCCACGCGGTCTTCTCCGCGGGCACGGGCGGCACGATCAGCGGCTCGGGCCGCTACCTCAAGGAGCAGAACCCCGCGATCCGCGTCGTGGGCGCGGATCCGGAGGGCAGCGTGCTCTCGGGCGACACGCCGCGCCCGTACCTCACCGAGGGCGTCGGCGAGGACTTCTTCCCGGGCACGTACGACCCCACCGTGGTGGACCGCTGGGTGCGCGTCTCGGACCGCGACGCGTTCGCGGCCGCCCGGCGCCTCACGCGCGAGGAGGGCATCCTCGCCGGCGGCTCCTGCGGCACGGCGCTCGTGGCGGCGCTCACCGTCGCCCGCGAGCTCACCGCGTCCGGTGAGGGCAGGGACGCGGTGATGGTCGTGCTCCTCCCGGACAGCGGGCGGAACTACCTCTCCAAGGTCTACAACGACGAGTGGATGCGCGCCAACGGGATGATGGGCGCGGAAGCCGGCCTCCAGCCCGTCGGCGCGGTGCTCGACGCCCGGCGCGTGGACGGCGCCCGCCCCAGGGTCGTCGTCGCGCGGACCACGGACCGCGTGGCGGACGCGATCGAGCTGCTCCAGCGCTACGGCATCAGCCAGATGCCCGTGAGCGAGGCGGACGACGACCGCATCGAGGGGATCGTCGGCTCGATCGACGAGCGCGGCCTCCTCGAGCGTGCGTACCGGAACCCCGCGATCGTGGAGCGCACGGTCGGCGAGGTCATGCTCCGGCCCCTGCCCACGATCGGCGCGGACGGCACGCTCGACGAGGCGTTCGAGGTCCTCTCCCGCGGTGCGGGTGCGCTCCTCGTCGTCTCCGGCGGCACGCCGGCCGGCGTCCTCACGAAGCTCGACAACCTCGAGCACCTCGCCCGCCGCCCCGCCGTCGGCTGACCGCGGCGGCGCCCGCGCAGGCGGGGGGTCGTCGGCGCGCCCGATCCGGTGCGCAACGTCCGGCCGCGTCCCGCCCGGCGACCAGCGTCCCGTGCCATCGGTGCGCGGATGCGCGGAAACCGTTTCCCGCGGCTGCTACAGTCACGGCGTTCCGGCGTGGGGGCCCGGTGCCCGCGCGGAGAGCCGCGCGTGGCCCCGGATACCCGCGATCCGGCAGATGGCAGAACGGACTGCGAAAGCCGACTGCCGCGCTCAGGTGGCGCGGGTACGCGCGGCCGGTCCCTCACCACGGCGTCCGCCTGCGTCCTCCCGCGGTCGGACCCCGAAGGAGGCAGGGTGTCCGCACGTCCCGATCCCGTACCCGCGATCCCCGATGCGCTCGGTCGCGTCCGCCACGTGAACCTCCCGCCCGCGTCGCTCTACGAGCACGCCATCCGGCGCGGCGAGGGCATCGTCGTGGACGGCGGGCCGCTCGTCGTCCGGACCGGCAGGCACACCGGCCGCTCGCCGCAGGACAAGTTCATCGTGGATGAGCCCGCCATCCACGACCACGTCTGGTGGGGCGGCTTCAACCAGCCGATCGCGGAGGACCGCTACGACGCGCTCCGGTCGCGCGTCATCGACCACCTCGCGGAGCGCGAGGTCTTCGCGCAGGAGGGCTTCGTCGGCGCCGACCCGGCCTACCGCCGCTCCCTGCGCGCCTGGACCGAGACCGCCTGGGCGAGCATCTTCTGCGACAACCTCTTCCTCCGGCCGCGCCCGGGCGAGCTCGACGGGTTCCGCCCGAACTTCACGATCATCGACGCGCCGTCCTTCCGGGCCGATCCCGCGCGCGACGGCACCCGCTCGGAGACCGCGATCCTCGTCCACCTCTCCCGCCAGGAGATCATCATCGTCGGCACGGAGTACGCCGGCGAGATCAAGAAGGGCGCCTTCGGGATCATGAACTACCGCCTCCCCGACGAGGGGGTGCTGCCGATGCACTCGGCGGTGAACGTCGGGGCGCGCGGTGACGTGGCGATCTTCTTCGGCCTCTCGGGGACGGGCAAGACGACGCTCTCGGCGGACCCCGAGCGGACGCTCATCGGCGACGACGAGCACGGCTGGGGCCCGGACGGCGTCTTCAACTTCGAGGGCGGCTGCTACGCGAAGACGATCCGGCTCTCCCACATCTACGAGCCGGACATCTACTCCACGACCCGCCGCTTCGGCACGATCCTCGAGAACGTCGTCTACGACGCCGAGACGCGCACCCTCGACCTCGATTCCGAATCGATCACGGAGAACACCCGCGGGGCGTTCCCGCTCGGCTTCATCTCCAACTCGTCCGAGGACGGGATGGCGGGGCACCCGGCGAACGTGATCTTCCTCACGGCAGATGCGTTCGGTGTCCTGCCGCCGATCTCCCGCCTCACCCGCGACCAGGCGATGTACCACTTCATCAGCGGCTACACCGCGAAGCTCGCGGGGACCGAGGTCGGCGTGAAGGAGCCGAGCGCGACCTTCTCGCTCTGCTTCGGCGCCCCCTTCATGCCGCGCCACCCCGCGGTCTATGCCCGGATGCTCGGCGAGCGGCTCGACCGCCACGACGTGCCGGTCTGGATGGTGAACACCGGCTGGACCGGCGGGCCGTTCGGCACCGGCCACCGGATGAACATCGCCGAGACGCGCAACATGGTCCGGGCCGCGCTGAACGGGGACCTCGCGGACGTGCCCACGGTGACCGACCCGGTCTTCGGCGTGGAGGTCCCGGTCCATGTCCCCGGCGTCCCGGACGCGGTCCTCCAGCCGCGTGGCACCTGGGCCGACCCGGCGGCCTACGACGCGCAGGCCCGGCGCCTCGCGGCGATGTTCGCGGAGAACTTCACGCGCTTCGCGGGGAGCGTGCCGCCGGAGGTCGCGCAGGCGGGGCCGCGCGTCGGGTAGGCGGACGCTGCCGGGCGGGCGCGCGGTGACCGGGGCCATGGCGGCAGGCCCCGGCGCCCCCCGGTATCCTCGCCCCAGGTGCGCCGCCGCCTGCCGGCGGCCGGGAGCCCTCGGAGGCCGCGATGTCCACGAAGACCGCCACGCTCAGGCTCGCCGGCGACGGCCTGCGCTTCGACGCCGTCGCCGGGAGCGGCCACACCCTGGTCCTCGATGACGGCGTCGGCGACGCGGGGATGCGGCCCGCCGAGCTCATCCCGCTCGCGGTCGCCGGCTGCACCGCCTTCGACGTGATCTCGATCCTGCGCAAGAAGCAGCAGCCGGTGACGCGCTACGCCATCCACGCGTCGGGCGAGCAGCGCGACGCGATCCACCCCCAGCTCTTCCTCTCGGTGACCATCGTCCACGAGATCGAAGGCGCGGTCGATCCGGCGGCGATCCGCCGCGCGATCGAGCTCTCCGCGGCGAAGTACTGCTCGGTCGGGGCGACCGTCGCATCGGGCATCTGCACGATCGCCCACCGCTACCGCCTGCGGACGCCGGACGGCGCGGTCCACGAGGAGGACGTGATCGTCGAGGGGCCGTACGCCGGCCGGGAGGCGCTCCTCGCCGCGCGCGCCGACGCACCCCCGGCGGGCTGACGCCCCGACCGTGCGCGGACCGGAGGATCCGATGCTGCCTGCCGGCGCGGACGCGGCGGGCTACGGCCGCCCGGACGCCGTGCCCCCCGGCCGCCCGGACGACCGCGGCGTCGCCCACGACCTGCGCACCCTCGTCGCGGCGATCGCCGCGCACGCCGAGCTCGCCCGCATGGACCTGCCCGACGGGCATCCCGCCCGCGCCGAGCTCGACGCGCTCCTCGTGCTCGCGGCGCGTGCCCGGACGCTCGCGCTCGGCTGGCTCACCGGTCCCATGGCCATGGCCGCCGCGCCTGCCGCCGTGCCGCTCGACGCGCTCGTCCACGCCGCGCTGCCCGTGGTGCGCGCGGCGGCCGGCGCCGGCGTCGCGCTCACGCTCGAGCTCGCCGCGCCCATCCCGGTCCGCGCCGATCCTGTCGCGATCGAGCGGATCCTCGTGAACCTCGTGACGAACGCGGCCGTGGCCGCCGGGGGCGCGGGGCCGGTGCGGGTCGCGACCGCGCTCCTCGCCGACGGGGGTGGCAGCCTGACGGTCGCCGATCGCGGTCCCGGGCTTCCCGCCGGCGCGCGCGCGACGCTCGCGGGGGAGGGGAGCGCCGGTGCGGATGCCGCCGGGCACGGGCTGGGCCTCGCGACGGTGCGGGCGCTCGCGGACGGATGCGGCGCGACGATCATCGTCACCGAGACGCCCGGCGGCGGCGCGACGATCGAGCTCCGTCTGCCGCCCGCCTGACGCGCGGGCGCGGCGGCTACGCCGCGTCGAGCGCCGCGACCAGGTCCGCCACGAGGTCGTCCGCGTCCTCGATGCCCACGGAGAGCCGGACGAGCGCCGCGGGCACCTCGAGCGCCGAGCCCTGTACGGCGCCGTGCGTCATCACGGCCGGCACCTCGATGAGCGATTCCACGCCGCCGAGCGATTCCGCGAGCGTGAAGATCCGCGTCGACTCGCAGATACGGCGCGCGCGCTCCACCGCGCTCCGGCCGTCGTGGGCCGTCGGCTCGAAGCTCACCATCCCGCCGGGCAGGCGCATGGCGCGCGCTGCGAGGGCCGCCTGGGGATGCGCGTGCGGTCCGTCCGCGAGGCCGGGGTAGCGGACGCGCGCCACGTCCGGGCGCGCCGCCAGTGCCGTCGCCACGCGGAGCGCGTTCGCGGCGTGCCGCTCCACGCGCAGGCCGAGCGTGCGCAGCCCGCGCAGCACGAGGAAGCAGTCGAAGGGGCCCGGGATGCCACCGACCGCGTTCTGGAGGAAGCGCAGCCGGTCGTACAGGTCCCCGCGCGACGTCGCCAGGACGCCGTTCACGGTGTCCGAGTGGCCCGCGAGGTACTTGGTGGCGCTGTGGAAGACGATGTCCGCGCCGAGCGCGAGCGGACGCTGGATGACCGGCGTCGCGAAGGTGTTGTCCACGACGACGATCGGCGTCGCATCCCGCGCGCCACGGTGCGCGTGCGCGGCGGACGCGACCGCGGCGATGTCCACGAGCTTGAGGAGAGGGTTGGAGGGCGATTCGATCCAGACCATCCGCGTGCGCGGGGAGAGCTGCGCGCGGAGCCGGTCCGCGGGCAGGTCGCCGGGCGCCTCGCGGGAGAGGTCCACGTAGCGCGCGTCGATGCCCGTCTCGCGGAGGACCCGCTCGAAGAGACGGAAGGTGCCGCCGTAGACGTCGTCCGAGATGACGACCTCCTCGCCGGGCAGCACGAGCGACGCGATCGCCGCCGTGGCCGCGGCGCCGCTGGCATAGGCGAGACCGTGGCTGCCGCCCTCCAGGGCCGCGATCGCGCGCTCCAGGCGGTCGCGCGTCGGGTTCCCCGTGCGCGCGTACTCCCAGCCGCCGCGCGGTCGCTCCACCCCGTCCTGGGCGAAGGTGCTCGTCTGGTAGATCGGCGGCGAGACCGCGCCGGTGAGCGCATCCGGCTCCAGTCCGGCGTGCACGGCGAGGGTGTCGAAGCCCCAGTCCGGGTCGGGCGGGGCCGGGCGGTCGCGATCGAGCGTCATGGCGGGGAGGATAGCCGCATCCCGCGCGCGGGCACGGCCGTACAATCCACGGACCGCCCGACAGAGGTCGAGCGGCGTCCCCGCTGCAGGAGCACCCGATCCATGGCTCATCCCAAGGTCACCGTCATCGGCGCCGGCAACGTCGGGGCGACCACTGCCCAGCGCATCGCCGAGAGCGGCCTCGCGGACGTCGTCCTCGTGGACATCGTCGAGGGCCTCCCCCAGGGCAAGGCGCTCGACCTCGCCGAGGCCGCTCCCGTCGTGGGCCACGACATGCGGGTGACCGGGACGAACGACTACGCGGACACCGCGGGCTCGGACGTGATCGTCGTCACGTCCGGCCTCGCGCGCCAGCCGGGGATGAGCCGTGACGACCTCCTCGCGAAGAACGCCGGGATCGTGCGCTCCGTCGTCAGCCGCGCCGCGGCCGTCTCCCCGGACGCGATCCTCGTCATCGTCACGAACCCGCTCGACGCGATGTGCCACGTCGCGATGGAGGCGTCCGGCTTCCCGCGCGAGCGCGTCATCGGGATGGCGGGCGTGCTCGACACCGCGCGCTTCCGCACCTTCATCGCCCAGGAGCTGAACGTCTCGGTGACCGACGTCTCCGCGTTCGTCCTCGGTGGCCACGGCGACACGATGGTCCCGCTCCCGCGGTACACCTCCGTCGGCGGCGTCCCCGTCACGGAGATGATCCCCGCGGCACGCCTGGAGGAGCTCGTCACCCGGGCGCGGAACGGCGGCGCGGAGATCGTGGCCCTCCTCAAGACCGGCTCCGCGTACTACGCGCCCGCGGCCGCGACCTGGCAGATGGTCGACGCGATCCTCGGCGATCGCCACCGGATCCTCCCCTGCGCCGCGTACCTCCAGGGCGAGTACGGCCAGGATGGCCTCTTCGTCGGCGTGCCCGTCCAGCTGGGCCGCGGCGGCATCGAGAAGATCGTGGAGATCGAGCTCACCGCGGACGAGCAGACGGCCTTCGGGCGCTCCGCCGCGGCGGTCCGCGACCTCGTGGACACGCTCGCGAAGCTGGCCGCGCAGGCCCCCGGCGCGGGCTGACCCGGAACGCCGGGAGCCCCGCTACGCACGATGCCCGTCATCACGATCTCCCGCCAGTTCGCCGCCGCTCGGGCGGCGGTCTGGGAGGCGGTCGCGGAGCGCTTCGGCGCCGAGCTCCTCGACCGCCAGATCGTGGCGGCCGTGGCGGAGCGGGCGGGGATCCCGGAGGACGAGGCCGAGGGCTACGACGAGCGGCTGCCGGGCCTCTGGCAGCGGATCGCCGGGGCGCTCGCGGCGGGGGCCGCAGACCCGGCGCTGCCGCCCGTCCCGACGGGGCTCGTGCCCGCCGCCGCCGTCGGCGACCAGCTCGCCCGGATCACGCGCGCCGTCATCGAGGAGGCTGCGGCGCGCGGGAACGCGGTGATCATGGGGCGGGGCGGGGCCTGCGTCCTCGCCCGCCGCCCCGGCACGCTCCACGTCCAGCTCCACGCGCCGATGGAGCACCGCGTCCGCCTCCTCGCCGCACGCGTCGAGGAGATCCCCCCGGACACGCGACCGGACGCGGGGTCGCTGCGGGAGCTCGTGCGCCAGATGGACCAGCGTCGGTCCGGGTACATCCGCCGTGTCTTCGGGGCCGACTATCTCGACCCCGCGCTCTACGACCTCTCCATCGACACGAGCCGGGTGGACGATCCGACACTCGTCGACCTCGTCGTGCTCGCGGCCGGACGGGTCGGCGAGGCGGCACCCGCCGACGCGGGATGACCCCGCGCGGCGCCCGGGGATGACGCACCCCGGGCCCGCCCGCCGCAGGCCGCTGCGTCGGCCCTCCGTCCCGCGCGTCTTCCGCCACCGCAGCTACCGGCTCTTCGCCCTCGGCCAGGTCATCTCGCTCCCCGGGACCTGGATGCAGACGGTGGCGCAGGGCTGGCTCGTGCTGGAGCTGACGGACGACCCGCTCGCGCTCGGCGTCGTCGGCGCGGCGCAGTTCCTGCCCGTGATGATCCTGGGGCTCTTCGGCGGCATCGCGGCGGATGCCTTCCCGCGCCGGGCCGGGCTGGTCGCGACGCAGGTCGCCTCGGCGATCCTCGCGCTCGCGCTCGGCATCCTCGTCGTCACGGACACGGTGGCCGTCTGGCAGGTGCTCGTCCTCGCCTTCCTCCTCGGCTGCGTGAACGCCTTCGACATGCCGATCCGCCAGTCCTTCGTGCTCGAGATGGTCGGGCGCGAGGACATCGCGTCCGCGATCGGGCTGAACAGCGCGATCTTCAACGCGTCGCGCGTGATCGGGCCCGCGATCGGCGGGCTCGCGATCGCGACCGTCGGCATCGCCGCCTGCTTCCTGCTCAACGCCGCGAGCTACGTGGCGGTGATCGCAGGCCTCCTCGCGATCCGGGCCGCGGACCTCCATGTCCGACCCCGGGCGGAGCGACCACGCAGCGTCCGCGCGGTCGGCGCGCAGCTCGCGGAGGGTCTCCGGCACGTCCGTCGCTCGCCGGTCATCCTCCTCGCGGTCACGACCGTGGGCGTCGTCTCCGTCTTCGGGCTGAACAACCAGGTGCTCCTGCCGCTCGCGGCGCGCGCGGCACCCTCTTCCGGGTACCATCCGGCCCGACGGTCGTGCCCCTGCCGGCCGCCGCCGCGATCGTGCCCGCGAAGAGCGCGCCGATCGGCGAGCTGCCCGCGAAGACCGTGAGGTAGACGCTCATCACGCGGCCGCGGAGCGTGTCCGGGACGGTGAGCTGGATGATCGTGTTCGTCGTGGCGGC
>JBJTJV010000198.1:0-11660 GCA_046352645.1 Chloroflexota bacterium
CCCCCGGGAGCGCGCCTCGCTGACGCACCGCGCCGCTGCCGATCTCGTGCACGCGCTGGCGCTCCTCCACCATCACGCGATCGGGCGGAACCGGCCGCTGCCGATGATCGCCCCGGTCCTCGCGGAGCTCGCGCCCGCAGCGATCGTGGAGTGGGTGCCGCGCGGCGATCCGATGGTCGAGCGCCTGCTCGCGGGCCGCGAGGACATCTTCACGGGCTACGACGAGGACGGCTTCCGCGCTGCCTTCGCCGCTGCCGGCTGGACGACCGTCGCCCGCATCCCGGTGGACGACAGCACGCGCGTCCTCTACCGGTTCGCCCGGACCTGAGCGGAGCCGGGCCCGCGCGCGCGGTCAGGCGCGGCGGTGCGGCGGGTCGTAGAAGGGGAGCGGCGTGACGGTCGCGCCGACCGTCGTGCGCCGGCCGTCCACGGTCCACTCCATCCGCAGCCGCGTCCCCGGCGCCGCGAGCCCTGCCTCCACCGTCGCGAGGGCGAGCGCCTGCTTGAGGAGCGGCGACCAGGTACCGCTCGTCGCGACCCCGACCTGGCTCCCGTCGCGGTAGACGGGGATCCGGTCGCGCCATGCGGCGGGCGCCATCGCCGCGGGGAGCCCGTGCGCGGCGGCCCGCGCTGCGATCTCCTCGCCGTCGAGAACGAGCCCGACGAGGCGCCGCGGCGGGCCGCCGGCCGCACGCTCCCGGCGGAGCGCTGCCCGGCCCACGAAGGGGACACCCGTGCCGAGGTCCACGAACCGTCCGAGGCCGAGCTCGTCCGGGGACCACGCATGCTCGGGGACGCGCGCATGCGCCGCGGAGGCGTAGTCCACGTCGAGCATGATCAGCCCGGCCTCGATCCGTGCCACGTCGAGGGCGAGGATGCCGACCGGCCGGACGCCGTAGGCGGCGCCCGCCGCCATGAGCGCGTCCCAGAGCGCGAGGGCGTCCTCCGCCGCGCACCAGACCTCGTAGCCGAGGTCGCCGGTGTAGCCCGTCCGGCTCACGTCGCACGCGACGTCCCCGATCGTCAGTGCACGCCGGCGGAAGGGGCGCAGGTCCGCGAGATCCGCGCTGCTCGCCGCCGCGAGGACCGCGCGCGCGAGCGGCCCCTGGAGCGCGAGCGCGCCGAGCCGGTCGCGCGTGTCCTCGATCGTCACGTCGAGGCCGCGGGCGTTCAGGTGGAGCCAGCGGAGCTGCGGCTCGGCCGCGGTCCAGCGCCAGGCGCCGTCGTCCAGCCGCGCGATCGTGCCGTCGTCGAGCACCTTGCCCGCCTCGTCGCACCAGGGCGTGTAGAGGACGCGGCCGGGCGGCACGGCGGAGACGTCGCGTGTCACGACCCGGTCCACCAGCCGCGTCGCGTCGGGACCGGCGACGCGGTAGCTGAAGAGCGGCGAGATGTCGATGAGGGCGGCGGCCGTCCGGATCGCGTTCAGCTCGATGTCGATGTGCGGGGCGTACGCGGAGGCGGCGAAACGCCCGGCCCAGACACGCCATGCACGCCGGGTCGCAAGGGCATCCGTCCGCTCGGCGAAGGGCGTGCGGAACGCGGCCGGACCCGCGGCGGCTGTGTGCGGCAGGCCGTGGGGGGTCGGCTCCGGCGTGGACATGGCGCCACGATACCGCCCGGCGCACCCGGCCGCCCGTGGGACCGGCGGGCGCGCGCGGCGCTACCATGACGGCCGAGGTCCGGTCCCGGTCGCCCCGGGCGACCGGCCGGGGACCCCCGGAGGTGCGCGTGCCCGAGCGATACGACGCCGTCATCGTCGGCGGCGGCCATAACGGCCTCGTCAGCGCGGCGTACCTTGCGCGCGCGGGCCTGCGCACGCTCGTCCTGGAGCGCCGCGACGTCCTCGGCGGTGCGGCGGTGACGGAGGAGGTCGTCCCGGGCTTCCGCTTCAGCGTCTTCTCCTACGTCGTCAGCCTCCTGCGGCCGGAGATCATCCGCGAGCTCGAGCTGCCCCGCCACGGCCTCGCCATCCTGCCCCTCGACGGCACCTTCACCCCGCTCGACGGCGACTACCTCTGGCGCACGGACGACCACGCGCACACGCAGCACGAGCTCCGCCGCTGGTCCGCCCGCGACGCGGAGGCGTACGGCGAGTACGGCCGTCTGATGGCGGGGATCGCCCGCTTCATCCGGCCGATCCTCGGGCTCACCCCGCCCGACCCCGCGCGGCCGGACCCGCGCGACCTGCTCGGGCTTGCGGGCCTCGCGCGCGACTTCGCGCAGCTGCCGCGTGACCACCAGGCGGCGTTCGTCCAGCTCATGACGATGAGCGCCGCGGACTTCCTCGACCAGTGGTTCGAGACCGACCCGCTCAAGGCGACGATGTCCGCGTCGGGGATCATCGGCACCTTCCTCGGCGTCCGCTCGCCGGGCTCCGCGTATGTCCTCCTCCACCACTACATGGGCGAGATCGACGGGGCCTTCCGCGCGTGGGGGATCCCCCGCGGCGGCACCGGCGGCGTGAGCGAGGCGATCGCCGCCTCCGCGCGCGCCGCGGGCGCGGAGATCCGCACCGGCGCACCCGTCGCCCGGATCCTCGTCCGCGCCGGCCGGGCCGCGGGCGTCGCGCTCGCCGACGGCTCGGAGATCGCGGCGCGCATCGTCCTCGCATCGACGGACGCGAAGGTCACCTTCCTCGACCTGCTCGAGCCGGGCGTGCTCGACGACGCATTCGTCGCCTCGATCCGCCGGATCCGCTACCGCGGCTCGTCGGGGAAGGTGAACCTCGCCCTCGACGGCCTGCCGGACTTCACGTGCCTGCCCGGCCCCGGCGAGCATCTTCGGGGTGCGGTCAGCTTCTCGCCCTCCCTGGAGCGGATGCAGCGCGCCTATGAGGAGGCGCGCGACGGGAGCTTCAGCAGCCGCCCGTACATCGACATGATCATCCCGACGCTCGTGGAGCCCTCCCTTGCGCCGCCCGGCAAGCACATCGTGTCGTGCTTCGTGCAGTACGCGCCCTACGCGCTCGCCGAGGGGACGTGGGACGAGAAGCGCGAGGCATTCGGTGACGCCGTGGTGGACACGATCGCCGAGCGGGCGCCCGCGATCCGTGACCGGATCATCGGCCGGCAGGTGCTCACGCCGCTGGACATCGAGCGGACGACGGGCCTGACCGAGGGGAACATCTTCCAGGGCGAGCTCTCGCTCGAGCAGCTCTTCCTGAACCGGCCGGTCCCCGGCTGGGCGCGCTACCGCACGCCCGTCCGCGACCTGTGGCTGTGCGGCTCGGCCGTCCATCCCGGCGGCGGCATCATGGGCGCGAACGGGCGGCTCGCCGCGCTCGCGGCGGCGGATGCGCTCCGGGCGGCGGGCGACGGCCGCGGGCGCCGGGCGGAGGCGGCCCGTGCGGACGCCGTCGCGGAGGCGACGCGGTGAGCGTGCGCTACGACGCGATCGTCGTCGGCGGCGGCCACAACGGGCTCGTCTGCGCCGCGTACCTGGGCCGGGCCGGCATGCGCGTCCTCGTCCTCGAGCGGGCCGCCCGCGTCGGGGGCGCGCTCGCGTCCGACACGCTCGTGCCCGGCGCGCGCGTCCCCGCGTACGCGCACACCGTCGGCCGGCTGGCGCCCGCGGTCGCGCGCGACCTCGGCCTCGCCGGGCACGGCCTGCGGCTCGTCCAGCCCGCAGTGCGCGCGAGCGGCCTCGTCCCGGGTGCGCCGCCGCTCGTCCTGTGGGGCGATCCCGGGCGCACCGCGGCAGGCCTGCGGGCACGGAGCGCGGCCGACGCGGATGCCTGGCCCGGGGCCGACGCGGAGGTGCGCGGCTTCGCTGCCGTCCTCGGCCGGCTCGCGCACCTCACGCCGCCCGATCCCGGCGCGCTCGCGCTCGGCGACCTGCCCGGCATCCTGAGGACCGGGCTCGCCCTGCGCGACCTCGGGGCCCGTGACGCGGGCGAGCTCCTGCGCGTCCTCGCACAGCCGGTCGCGGACTTCCTCGAGGACCGCTTCGCGCTGCCGGAGCTGCGGGCGCTCCTCGCGGTCCGCGGCATGCGCTGGTCGGCGCTCGGCCCCGCGGACCCGGGGACCACGCACCTCCTGCTTGCCGACGCAGCGGGCCATGCGGGCGGCCTCGCGGGCGAGACCGTCTACGTGCGCGGCGGGCCGGGCGCGCTCGCCGACGCCCTCGCCGCGGCCGCGCGCGCTGCCGGCGTCACGATCCGCACCGGGGCGCCGGTCGCCCGCTTCCGCTCGGACGGCGAGCGGCTGACCGGCGTCATCCTCGCGGACGGCGAGGAGATCGCGGGGGCACGCGTCGTCTCGGGCCTCGATCCGCGCACGACCCTGCTCGACCTGACCGATCCCGAGCTCCTCGGGCCGCGCGGCGGCTGGGAGGCGGGGAACCTCCCCGTGCGCGGCGTCACGGGCAAGGTGAACCTCGCGCTCGCGGCGCTGCCCGAGGTCGCGGGTGCGTCGGGCGAGGACGCGGCGCGGATCCTCCGCGGCCGGCTCGTCGTGGCACCCCCGCTCCGCGCGATGGAGCACGCCCTGCGCGCGGTCCGGTCCGGCGCGCTCCCGGATGCGCCGTGGTGCGAGGCGACGATCCCGAGCCTCGTCGATCCGCTCCTCGTGGACGGCGCGGATGCAGCGGGCGTGCGCCACGTGATGAGCATCGTCGTCCAGCCGGTCCCCGCCGCTGCCGACCCGGCCGCCCTGGCCGATCGTGTCCTCGCTACCCTCGAGCCGGTCCTGCCGGGGCTCGGGACGCGCGTCGTCGCGCGGAGCGTGGAGACGCCCGCGACGCTCGCGCACGCCCTCGGGATCGCGGGCGGCCACCCGGTCCACCTCGAGCCCGGCCTCGACCGCTGGTTCGCCTGGCGGCCCGGGCTCGGCATGGCCCGCTATCGCCTCCCCGTGCCCGGGCTCTGGCTGTGCGCGTCGGGTGCCCACCCGGGCGGCGGCGTCACCGGCCTGCCCGGCCGGAACGCGGCCCGCGAGATCGTGGCGGCGCATCGGGCGGACGGCGAGAGCGCCTGAAGGTGGCATCACGGACACGCATCGCCTGCCTCGCGCTCGCGGTCCTCCTTGCCGGGATCCTCGCGGGCTGCGCGGTCAACGGCTCGATCACCGCGACCGAGCAGGAGCGCCGCACCTTCCCGGTGACCCCGGGGACGCTCATCGTCGTGGAGACCTTCAACGGGCGGATCGGCGTCCAGGGCCGGAACGACCCGGTCGTCGAGGTGCGCATCACGCGTCGCGGCTCGGGCACCTCCGAGGCAGAGGCGCAGCGGGACCTCGGCAACGTGCGCATCGAGGCGGAGGAGGCGCCCGGTCGGCTCACCCTGAGCGCCCGGCGCGTGGACCCGCGCCAGGTCGGCACGAGCGGCGCGGATCTCGAGCTCCTCGTGCCCGTGGACGTGTCGGTGGTGCTGCGCAGCTCCCACGGCCGGCTCGAGGTCGCGAACGGCGGCGGCAGCGGCGTCGTGCGCACCTCCAACGCCGCGGTCACGACGCGCGGCGGGACGGATCTCGACCTGGACACCACGAACGGCGCGATCGCGATGAACGGCCCGTCCGGCCGGCTCATCGTCCGCGCGAGCAACGGCGCGGTGGACATCGCCGACGCCCACGACGCGACCGTCAGCGCCACGACCTCGAACGCGCGGATGACGTTCTCGGGCACGCTCGCGGCCGGCCGCCACGCCTTCACCACGACGAACGGCGACCTCTCGCTCGCCTTCCCCGGCGATGCCGCCGTCGCGATCGACGGGCAGACGACGAACGGGCCCGTGCGCACGGACTTCGCGACGCTCGACGTGGGCGAGACGGGCCTTGCGGGCGAGACCGCACGGGGCGCGGACGCGACGGTCATCGCGCGCACGACGAACGGCACCCTCGAGGGGATGGCCCGGCGGCCCTGACGCGGGGCCCGTCCGGGTCAGGGCGCGGGAGGTCAGCCGGGGCGGCTCTCCTCGCGCCCGGGCGCCGTGCGGCGCGCGACGGAGAGGTCGGCGGCGCCCGCGGGCGCATCCGGCGGGACGGGGACGCGGACGCGCCGGCCGGCGCGCTCCTCCACGCGGCGCGCGGCGCGCGATGCGACGTCGCGGCTCCCCGTCGCGGAGCGCGACAGGTAGTGGAAGAAGAAGGCGGAGATGACCGCGGCGACCGGGATGGCGAAGATCGCCCCCACGACGCCGTAGATCTTCAGGCCGAGGAGGACGGAGACGAGGACCATCACGGGATGGATGCCCACCGCGGTCGCCATCACGCGCGGCTGGACGACGTTCATCGTGATGAACCAGCCGATGCCCATGACGATCGCGATCCAGAGCGTCGCGTTCGGCGTCGCGCTCGCGTCCGCGCTCGTGAGGATCGCCACGACCACCGGGGGCGCCCAGGAGATGAACGGTCCGAAGAACGGGATGATCTGGAAGATGACGACGAGCGCGGTCGTCGCGGGCCAGTAGGGCAGGTTCAGCCAGATCGAGCCTGCCGCGGCGAACGCGCCGTAGACAAGGCCCTGGAGCACCTGCCCGCGGAGGAACCCGCCGAAGGAGGCTGCCACGCTCGTCTCGAAGAGCTTCGCCTCGTCGGCGAAGCGCGGCGGCACGAGGCGGTTGAGGAACGCCACGATGCGCTCCTTGTCCACCACGATGAAGAGCGAGAGGAAGACGACGAGGAGGAGGTTGCCGACGACGCCGAGGCTCGCCACGGCGATGTCCGCGAGGCCGCGGGCGACCTGCTCCTGGCGGATGAACTCGTTGAAGGTCGCCGCGGCGCGGTTGGCCAGCTCCACGAGGCTGATGCCGGAGAGGCCGACCCGGTTCAGCTGCTCCTGCCACGGGGCGAGCGTCGTGGGCAGGTCCTCGAGGAGCGCGGGCAGCTCCGCGATGAAGACCGAGACGTTGTTCGCGGCCGCCGCGCCGAAGGCGAGGACCGCGGCCGAGAGCACGACGAAGAGGAGGCCGTAGACGAAGACGACGACCGCGACGCGCGGCAGGGCGGGGATGCGCCGGAGGATCGCGCTCACCACCGGGGAGAGGATGAAGGCGAAGAGCCACGCGATGAAGAGCTGGAAGAGGACGTCGCTGAAGAACTGGAGGTAGCCCGAGACGAGGCCCAGGAGGATGAAGGCGAGGCACGCCGTGCCGAGCACGAGGATCGCGTGGATCCAGCGTCCTTCCTCGTCGAGCAGTCGGCCGAGCATGGCCGCAGTCTAGCGCCCCCGGCGCCCCGCTCCGTTCGGCCTCGGGCGTGGCACCCGGTCAGCGCGGGCCGAGGCCCATCCGCTCGTGGCACTCCCGGAGCGTCTCGCGGGCGATCGGCGCCAGCCGCTCGGCGCCCGCGCGGAGGATCTCCTCGACGAGGCCCGGCTTCTCCGACAGCTCGCGGTGGCGCTCCCGCGCCTCCGCGAAGGAGCCGAGCATCCGGTCCGCGAGGAGGCGCTTGGTGTCCACGCAGCCGGTGGTGGCGGAGCGCTCGCCCTCCCAGATCGCCGCGTGGTCGTCGCCGAACTGCCGGTGGAGCTGGCAGACGTTGCACGCCTGGGGGCGACCTGGGTCGGTGCGCCGGACCCGCTCGGTGTCCGTGACCATGCTCATCACCTGCCGGCGGATCGTCTCCTCCGGCCCGAAGATCTCCACCACGTTGCCGAGCGACTTGGACATCTTGCTCGCGCCGTCCGTGCCCTTGACGATCGGCGAATCCGTGAAGACCGCCTCGGGCTCCGGGAAGACCGCGCCGTAGCGTGCGTTCCAGGCGCGGACGATCTCCCGCGCGAGCTCGAGGTGCGCCGCCTGGTCCTTGCCGACGGGCACGTAGCGCGCCTTGTAGATCGCGATGTCCGCCGCCTGGAGGACCGGGTAGGAGAGGAGCGCGAAGTTCACGTCCTCGGGCTGGTTGCGCTTCTTCTCCTTGAACGACGGTGTCCGCTCCACCCACGTCACCGGCGTGACCGAGGCGAGGAGCCAGGTGAGCTCGAGGTGCTCCGGGCGGTCGGACTGGCGGAAGAGGATCGCCTTCTCCGGGTCGAGCCCGAGCGCGAGCAGGCCGAGCGCCATCTCCGTCGTGTTGCGGCGGATCCGCTCCGCGTCGTGCGTGGACGTGAGGGCGTGGTAGTCCACGATGCAGTAGATGGCGTCGTAGCCGTCCTGCATCGCGACGTAGTTCCGGAAGGCGCCGAGCCAGTTGCCGACGTGCGGCAGACCGGACGGCTGGACGCCGGAGAAGACGCGGGCGCGCGCGGCGGTGGGGGACGGGGCGGTCGGGCTGCTCACGGGGGCGGAGCATAGCAGCGCCCGCCCGGGATCCGTGGCGTGCCCGTCCCGGGCGGGCGCGCGTGCCGGAAACGCGCGGCCCCGTACAATCCGCTCCGATGCAGCCCACCGACGCCTCCGCACGCCGGCCCCTCCGGGTCGCCCTCCTCGGTCTCGGCACCGTCGGGTCCGCTGTCGCGGGCGCCCTGCTCGACCCGGCCTGGCGGGCCGCCGTCGCCGCGCGCGGCATCGCCGCCCCCGAGCTGATCGCCGTCGGCGTGCGCGACCCCGAGCGCGCCCGCGGTGTCGCGCTGCCCCCGCGCGTACGCCGCACGGGCGACCTCCTCGACCTCGCCGCGGATCCCACGATCGACGTCGTCGTGGAGGTGATCGGCGGCACGGATACCGCGGGCGTCGTGGTGCGCCAGGCGATGGCCGCGGGCAAGGCCGTCGTCACGGCGAACAAGGCCCTCCTCGCGGAGAAGGGGCCCGCGCTCGAGCAGGCCTGCCGGGACGCGGGCGTGGCGCTCCGCTGCGAGGCCGCCGTCGCGGGCGGGATCCCCGTCCTCGGGCCGCTCGTCCACGACCTCGCCGCGAACCGCATCGAGGCGGTCCGGGGCATCGTCAACGGGACGACGAACCACATCCTCAGCGCGATGGCCCAGGACGGACGTCCCTACGCGGAGGTCCTCGCAGAAGCGCAGGAGCGCGGGTATGCGGAGGCGGACCCGAGCGGCGACGTGGAGGGCCACGATGCCGCGAACAAGCTCGCGATCCTCGCCCGGCTCGCCTTCGGCGCATGGCCGGATGTCCGCCGCATCCGCGTGGCGGTCCCCGCGGTCGTGGGCGACGCGGCGCCCGGCATCACGTGCGTCCGCGCGGACGATCTCGCGGGCGCCCGCGCGCTCGGCATGACGATCAAGCTCGTGGCGCGCGCGGTCCCCGGCGCGGATGCCGTGCGCGCGGCCGTCACGCCCGTCGCGGTCGGTGCCGCCTCGCCGCTCGGCGCCACGGGCGGCGTCACGAACCTCGTGGAGATCGACGGCGCGCCGGTGGGGCGCGTCTCCCTCCGCGGCCCGGGCGCGGGCGGCCCCGCGACCGCATCGGCCGTCCTCGGCGACCTGCTCGCGCTCGCCCGCGGCGAGGGCTCCACGTGGGACCCGCTCCCCGTGGCGGGCTGGGCGTCGGCCGTCGCGGACGACCTCGACGGCGAGCGCAGCTGGCTCGTCGCACCGGGACCCGCGGCCGCGCCTGCCGTCGCCGACGTGCTCGGCGATGCCGTCCTCGTGCAGGCGGAGGGCGCCTTCCTGACCCGGCCCGTCGCGCTCGCGGCCCTGCGTGCCCGCCTCGCGGGCGCGGACCCGCGCCTGCCCCTCTACCCGGCGATCCCGGAGGTCTGATCCCATGGAGACCCTGCCCCCCGTCGTCCGTGCCGGTCCGCGTCCGCGCCTCGCGGAACGCTACGCAGCGTTCCTCCCGGTGGGCCCGGCCACCCCGGCGCTGACGCTCGGCGAGGGCGCCACGCCGCTCGTCCACGCCCGCGCGCTCGGCGAGTCGATCGGCGTCCCGGGCCTCCACCTCAAGGTCGAGGGGATGAACCCGACCGGCTCCTTCAAGGACCGGGGCATGGTCATCGCGGTCGCGAAGGCGATCGAGGAGGGGGCCCGGGCGATCATCTGCGCATCGACGGGGAACACCTCGGCATCGGCCGCCGCGTACGGCGCCGCCGCCGGGCTCGAGGTCGTCGTCATCCTCCCCGCGGGCAAGATCGCGGCGGGCAAGCTGCTCCAGGCGCAGGCGGCGGGTGCGCACGTCGTCTCGCTGGACGGGAACTTCGACGACGCGCTCGACGTGGTCCGCGAGCTCGGCGAGGAGCGCGACGCGGCGCACCCGGTGACCGTGGTGAACTCGATCAACCCCTACCGCCTCCAGGGCCAGAAGACCGCCGCCTTCGAGATCTGCGAGGACCTCGGCCGGGCGCCGGACATCCTCGCGATCCCGGTCGGCAACGCGGGCAACATCAGCGCCTACTGGATGGGCTTCACGGAGTACCGCGACGCCGGCGTCGTGGCGACGACCCCGCGCATGTGGGGCTTCCAGGCCGCGGGTGCTGCGCCGCTCGTGCTCGGTCGGCGGGTGGAGAAGCCCGAGACGTTCGCCACGGCGATCCGTATCGGCGACCCCGCCAGCGCGCACCTCGCGCTCGCCGCCCGCGATGCCTCCGGCGGCCGGATCGAGGCCGTCACGGACGAGGAGATCTACGAGGCGTACCGCGACCTCGCGCGCCACGCGGGCATCTTCTGCGAGCCTGCGAGCGCGGCGTCCTTCGCGGGCCTGCGCAAGCGCGCGCTCGCGGGCGACGTGGACCGCGACGCCACGGTCGTGTGCGTCCTGACCGGCCACGGCCTCAAGGACCCTGACAGCGCCGCCTGCCTTGCCCGGCCGCCCCTCACCGCCCCGCCGACCGCGGCCGGCGTGCGCGCGGCGCTCGGCTGGTGAGCCACCTCCCGCCCGGTCGCCGGGTCACCGTCGACGTCCCCGCGACCACCGCGAACCTCGGGCCGGGCTTCGACGTCCTCGCGCTCGCGCTCGACCTCGGCAACGTCGTGGAGGTCGAGACCGCCGCGCCGGGCGCGGGCCCGGCGGTGACGCTCGCCGTGGAGGGCGAGGGGGAAGGGCGCATCTCCGCCGACCGCCACAACCGCTTCATCGTCGCGCTCGAGCGCGGCCTGCGGCTGGCCGGCTTCGACCCGCTCGCGGTCGCCTGGCGGGTCCGGATGTGGAACGCGATCCCGCTCTCGCGCGGCATGGGCTCGTCCGCGTCCGTGACCGTCGCGGGCTTCCTCGCCGCGGACGCCCTCGCGGGCGGCGGGGTCCTCTCGCGCGAGCGGATCCTCGCGCTCGCGACCGAGCTCGAGGGGCACCCGGACAACGCCGCCGCCGCGCTCTTCGGCGGGTTCGTCGTCGTCGGCACGGTGGACGGCGCGCCGCACGCGGTCCGCTTCGATCCGCCCGCGTCGCTGCGCTGCGCGCTCTACGTCCCCGATCGTCCGCTCGCGACCCGGGCGATGCGCGCCGCCCTGCCGCCGACCGTCCCCTTCCGCGACGCGGTGCACAACGTGGGCGCGACCGCGCTCGTCGTCGCCGCCTTCGCGTCCGGGCACCTCGAGCTGCTCCGCTCGGCCACGATCGATCGGCTCCATGAGCCGTACCGGGCCACGCCCTACCCGGAGCTGCCGCGGCCGCCCCCTCCGCACCTGCCGCGTCGGCGGCGAACGCGATGACCGAGGAGCCGGCGCCGGAGAGGGCCGCGCCGAGCGCGCCGGAGGCACGCGCGGCGGCGGTGAGCCGCGGCAGCTCCGGGTAGGGCGTGGCCCGGTCCGGCTCATGGAGCCGAGCGATCGTGGCCGAGCGGAGCAGCTCGAGGTGCCCGGACGCGAAGGCGGCGACGACGAGCGCGGTCGCG
>JBJTJV010000199.1:0-2024 GCA_046352645.1 Chloroflexota bacterium
TCACCGGGGCGGCGGTCGTCCGACCGAAGTCGCCCGCCGCCCCGGTGACGAGCGCGACGGAGCCGGCGAGGTCGTACGTGGCAGGCATCAGGCGGGCTCCTTCGCTTCCTCGGCGGTCGGGATGCGCAGCCCGTCCGCGCCGAAGACGTGGACCGGACCGGGGACGGCGAGGTGGACCGTGTCGCCCCGCGCGACGCGGACGTCCGCGTCCACCCGGACGCGCAGCCGGACGGGTGCCCCGAGGTGCTCGAGCTCCACGAAGATGAAGGTCTCCGAGCCGAGCTCCTCGGTCACGACGACCCGCGCCGCGATCCCTTCCGCTGCGAGCTCGAAGCCCTGCGGCCGGACGCCGAGGGTGAGCCCCGTCCCGCCGGCCGCAGCGACCGCGGCCGCGACCGCGGGATCCATCGCGATCCGCGCGGACCCCAGCACGAGCGTGCTCCCGTCCACCGCGGCGGGCAGGAGGTTCATCTGCGGCGAGCCGATGAAGCCCGCGACGAAGAGGTTCCGCGGCCGACGGTAGAGGACCCCCGGCGCATCCACCTGCTGGAGGAGGCCCTTGTCCAGGACGGCGACGCGGTCGCCCATCGTCATCGCCTCCACCTGGTCGTGCGTGACGTAGACGGTCGTGACGCCGAGTCGCGCCTGGAGGTCGGCGAGCTCCGCACGCGTCTGGACGCGCAGCTTCGCATCGAGGTTGGAGAGCGGCTCGTCCATGAGGAAGACCTGCGGGTGGCGGACGATCGCGCGGCCCATCGCTACCCGCTGGCGCTGTCCCCCGGAGAGCTGGCGCGGCTTGCGGTCCAGGTACTCCACGAGGTCGAGGATCCGCGCCGCCTCCAGGACCTGCTTCTGCCGCTCCTCCTTCGGCACCTTCTGCTGCTTGAGCGGGAAGCCGATGTTCTCCGCGACCGTGAGGTGCGGGTAGAGCGCGTAGCTCTGGAAGACCATCGCCACGTCCCGGTCCTTGGGCTGGACGAGCGTCACATCCCGGTCGCCGATCCAGATCGAGCCCTCGTCGCACGCTTCGAGGCCCGCGAGCATCCGGAGCGCGGTGGACTTGCCGGAGCCGGACGGCCCGACGAGGACGAGGAACTCGCCATCGGCGATCTCCAGGTCCAGCCGGTCCACGGCCGGTGCCCGGTTGCCGGGATAGATCCGCGTTGCGGCGCGATAGCTGACCTTCGCCATGGCTCCCTACTGGATGGCACCGAGGGAGAGCCCCCGGATCATCCGCTTCTGCGCGATCCAGCCGGCGACGACCACCGGGAGGACCGCCAGCGTGGATGCGGCGGAGAGCTTCGCGAGGAAGTTCCCCCGCGTGCTCTGGAACGAGGTCACCCAGACCGGCACGGTCGTCGCGTCGGCGGGGTTGAGCTGGACGGCGAGGAAGTACTCGTTCCACGCGAAGATGAAGCACAGGAGCGCGGTCGCCGCGATGCCGGGCGCGACGATCGGGAGCATCACCTCCATGATCTGCCCTCGGAGGCTCGTGCCGTCCATCTGGGCCGCCTCGATCAGCTCGCGCGGGACCTCCGCGAAGAACGAGTTGAGCATCCAGACCGCGAGCGGCAGGTTCATCGCGGTGTACAGGATGACGAGGACGAGGTGCGTGTTCAGGAGGTCGAGGTCGCGGGCGATGATCCAGAGCGGCAGGATCCCGGCCACGATTGGCAGGAACTTCGTGGAGATGAAGAAGAAGAGGACGTCCCGCCACTTCGTCACCGGCCGGATGGAGAGCGCGTAGGCCGCGGGGATCGCGAGCACGAGGACGAGGGCCGTGGAGACGAGGACGATGAGGAAGGAGTTGAAGAACGCGTCCGTGAAGTTCAGCAACCCGGGCGTCCCCGCCGTGACCTTCGCGTACTGCTCGAGCGTGGGCGAGAAGAAGAGGACGGGGCTCGCGTTCGCGACGTCCTCGGTCTTGAAGCCGTTCAGCACCATCCAGAAGACGGGGAAGAAGAAGAGCGCGGCGATCAGCCAGGTGACGACCCCGAGGACGAGCGGCGCCCAGCGCGACCCGC
>JBJTJV010000200.1:0-5343 GCA_046352645.1 Chloroflexota bacterium
CCGGCGCGACGATCACGAGCCCGAGGAGAACCGCGGTCACCGCAGCGCGTCGGCGATCGGGGAGCGCTCGGCTCGGCAGGAGGGCGGTCACCGTCCGATGGTGCCAGAGCCCGGGGCGGCGAGCCCGCCCCGGAGAATCACGCGGGGGCGGGCGTCGCCGCCCGGCCCCGCGTCGTCCGCCCCCCGGGTCGGCGACGGGGAGCCGCGGCCGGCGGGCGAGTAAACGTTGTCCGGGGTGTTCGCGAAGACGTTGACCGGGGTGACGTTGACGAGGACGGCACCGTTGGCCGCGTAGACCCCGCCGCCATGGATGCCCGCGGTGTTGTTTCGCACCACGCTCAGCCCGTTCATCTGGAAGAGGACGTCGCACCCGTCGAGGTGCACGCCGCCGCCATCATCGCCCGAGCTGTTGTACTCGATGCGCGCCTGGTCGTTGAGGACGAGCCGGTCACCGCTGTCGATGTCGACGCCGCCACCGTCGTCGTCTGCGCTGTTCTTGCGCACGGTGGTCCTGCCCTCGAGGATCACCTCGGAGCTTTCCGCCCGGATGCCGCCGCCGTCCCTAATCGCCACGTTGTAGGCGATCGTGGTGGAGCCCCAGATCCGGATGAAGTTGTCTTCGTCCACGTAGATGGCACCGCCATCCCCGCTGGCGCCGTTCGCCCGGTTCTTCTGGATCTTCGAGGAGAAGATGAGGAGCGTGCTGTTGTCGTCGAGCTCGATGGCGCCGCCGTCGTCGGCCGCCTGGTTGTTCTCGATGTAGACGCTCGACAGCTTCAGCGTGCTGTCGTCCTCCAGGCTGATCGCGCCACCGTCGTCGTCGGCGCGGTTGCCGCTGAAGCGGGTCTTCGTGATGTCGATGTCCACGACATCGTCCGAGGCGCCGATGCCGCCGCCATCGTCGCCGGAGACGTTGTTCGTCACCTTGCCGCCGACCATGACGAGCGAGGTGTCCGCGAGCCCGGCCTGCGGGGCGACGTCGACGTTCGTGTCGTCGCCGTCGACGTGGATCCCGGCGCCGTCGCCCGACGACTCGTTCCCGGTGACCGTCACGTCGATGAGGCGGAGGTCCGCGTCGTCATCCACGTAGATGCCCGCGCCGGAATCCTCGTAGAAGTCATCGAACTCGTCCGGATCGGTGTCCACGTGGCCGTTGCGGATCGTCACCTTGCGGAGGGTGACGTCCACATCGGAGTAGAACCCCGGCTCGATGTCGGCGCCGACGTAGAGGACGCGCTCCGTCCCGCTGCCGTCGAGCGTGCCGCCGATGATCGTGAGGTCCTCGCTGATTTCGAACCCGCCATAGCAGACGCCGCTCACCTGGAGCGTCTGGCCCTGGCCGGCCTCGTCGATCGCGAGCTGGAGGTCGCCCGCGCTGCTGGAGCTGCCGTAGGTGGCGCCAGTGGAGACGTTCTTCACCCTACAGGGATAGCTCCCGGACGAGGCGCCCACCCCGGGCACGATCGCGAGCGAGGCGCCGAGCGCGATGGCCGTGGCGATCGCGACGCTCCGTCGCCGCCCGGCCTGGTTTTGTGTTGCCATGCTGTTCCCCTGGCGTGGCCGCACCTGCCACCGACGACGGATGCGGGATCGCATCCCCACACGGACCCGGCGGGTCGCGGCGCAGCCACGGTCTCCGACCCACCGACACCGGGCACCGGCACACGCACTCCGGCCCCCCGGCTCTGGGACCGTACCACAGCGGTCCAGCGGAAGGTCACAGACTGTCGGATATCCGCCAGCTCGTGCTCGGAGCGGCCGGATCCGGCGCCGCATCCGGCCGCGCGCCGGACCCGTGGCATCATCCACCCATGCCCCACCTCCGCCCCGACCGCGCGACCCGAGGAGCGTCGCCGACCTCCCCGCGCCGATCGCCGCCGTCGTCGCCTCCGCCCTGGACGCCTGCCGCGACGCCGGAGCACCGGGCGTCGCCGCGGGGATCGTGCGCGAGGGACGGGTCGCCTGGGCCGGCGGCCGCGGCGCCGCGGACCCCGGGGGCGGGGCGCCCGTGGACGGGGCGACACGCTTCCGCATCGCGTCGGTCACGAAGACCTTCACGGCGAGCGCGATCCTCGCGCTGCGCGACGCAGGTGCCCTCGACCTGGACGACCCGATCGAGCGGCTCGTCCCGGAGGCGCGGGCGATCCGCGAGACGGCGGGGACGCGCGCGGGCCTGACGCTCGGCCGCCTCCTCGACCACACCGCCGGGCTCCAGCACGCGGCGCCGCGGGATGCAGCCGGGATGCGCGACGAGCCGCGCCCGGACGCGATCCTCGCCCGCCTCGGCCGCGCGGAGATCGTCCGGCGCCCGGGTGAGCGGTGGGTCTACGGGAACCTCGGCTACGAGCTCCTCGCCATCGCTGCCGAGCGCGCGAGCGGGCTCCCCTACCCCGAGCTCCTCGCGCGGCGCGTGCTCGCCCCCCTCGGCTGCTCGGCCACCGGCTACGCGGAGCCCGAGCCGGGCGACACAGGAGCCGCGACCGGGCTGCTCGCCGACGGCAGCGTCGCCCCCGGCCACGACCCCCTCGCGCACCGGGGCGACGGAGGCCTCTGGTCGAGCGCCGCGGACCTCGCGCGCTGGCTCGGGGCGCAGTGCCGGACAGCCCCGACGGACCGTGCGGGCGCGGACGGTTGCGTGCTCGATGGCGCCACGCTCCGGGAGATGCACCGCCCGCGCACGCTCGTGGATGCCGGCTGGACGCTCGCCCAGGGCTACGGCTGGGCGATGGAGCGCCTCGACGGCACGACGTGGATCCGCCACACCGGGTCCATGCGCGGCTTCCGCTCGATCGTGCTCGGCCTGCCGGAGCGCGGCCTCGGCGTGGCGATCCTCGTGAACGGCTCCGAGCGGCCGAACGCGGCGGCGCGCACGATCGCGTCCGCGCTGCTCGCCGCGGCCGGTCCCGCCGTGGCGCCCCGGGAGCCCGCGGGCGCGCCGGTGGCGGCCGGTCCCGCGGGCATCGCCGGGACGTGGACGGAGCCCGTCTACGGCTTCGGTGTGCGCATCGCGCGGAGCACGGACGGCCTGTCGCTCGCGGAAGGCGAGACGCAGGACTGGGCGCCGCTCCTGCCCACGGACGACCCGGCCGAGCTGCGCATCGGCGGCGACCGGGGGAACGCGGGCGAGCGGATCCGGATCGTGCGGGCCGCGGACGGGACCGCGGGCACGATCGTCTTCCTGGGCCACGCGCTCCGGCGGCGCGGCTGAGCCCGCAGCGGACGGAGACGCGGTCCGTGGCCCGCCCCACCGGCATCGGGCGCACGCGCGCCCGCCACGTCCGCGCCGCGGGCGCGCTCGCGCCGGCGGGCGCGCTCGCGCTGGCGGGCGCGCTCATCGTCTCCGCAGCCGGGCGCGCGGCATCTCCCGCGCCGGGCGCTTCCCCGGACCCGGCGGGCTCGGCGGTGCCCGCGGCCGGGGCGGACCTCCCGGACGCGTCGTGGACGACGGGCGTCTGCCGCGCGATCGTGCTCCTCGACGCGGGGCGTGAGCGCGTCGTCGGGCTCGGGCATGCCGCGGGCCAGGGGGACACGGCGGCGCTCACGCTGGCCGCGGACGAGGCGGCGGTGATCGGCGACGCGGCGCTCGCCGAGCTCGACGCGATCACGCGCGACTGGATCCCGGGCCGCCCGCTCATCGGGGCGCTCGCCGATTCCGCCTTCGCGCTCGTGGACCTCGGCGTGGGCATGGCGCAGGCGGACCCGGACGACGCGGAGACCGCGCGCCGGGGCCTCGCCGCCGCAGTCCGGGCGCTGACCGGGTTCTCCGCGGCCCAGGACGCCCTCGCGCTGCTCCCCGCCGCGGCGATCCCCGACTGCGCCGGCGTCACGCTCCCGGCGATCCTCACCCCGGCGGACGCGAGCCCGCTGCCGGACGCGGACGCCGACCCCGTGCTCGCCGCCGCCTTCCCCGCCACGATCGACGGCATCGCGCTCGACGCGGCGACCGTGACGGGCCCCGCGCTCGTGCGACGGACGGACGCGGACGATCCGGGGGGCCAACGGCGGATCACGCTCCTCGAGGAGCTGCTCGCGCGGCGCGGGCTGGACCTGCCGGCGCTCTCCGTGGGCTTCGCGCTCCTCGTCCCGCCGGACGGACCGGGCGCCACGATCACCGCCTTCCGCGTCGCGGGCGCGGATGCGGCGGACCTCCAGGCGGAGCTCGCCGAGGTGCTCACGGTGGACTACCTCGAGCCGCTGACGGACGAGGTCGAGGTCGCGGGCCGCACCCTCCTGCGGGTGAGCGACGGCCCGTTCGACCCGGAGGGTGTCCACGAGGTCCTCCTCCCGGCGGGCGGCATCCTCTGGGCGATCTCCGCGCCGGAGCCGCTCCTCGGGTCGATCGTCGCGACGCTCGCCGCCGCCGCACCGTGACCGCGGCCGCGCAGCGGCGGACCGAGCGGATCGGCCTCCTCGCGGGCGCGGGCGCGGCGATCGGCTTCGGCATCTCCTACCCGCTCACGGCGATCGTCCTGCGCTCGTTCTCGCCGCTCGGCACCGCCGCGATCCAGGGCAGCCTGGGGCTCGCGATCATCCTCGCGTTCGCGGCGCTCGGCATCGTGCCCCGGCCGGCCCGCGCGCGCTGGCGACCCGGCGCCGTCGTCCGCCTCGCGTTCCTCGGCCTGTGCGGCGGCGTCGTCTTCACGAGCCTGCTCAACCTCTCCGTCGCGGTCGCCGGCCCCACGATCACGGGCTTCGTCGCGACGCTCTATGCCGTCTTCTCGGCGCTGCTCGCGGTGCCGCTCCTCGGCGAGCCGCTGCGGCGCACGACCTTCGCATCCTTCCTCCTCGCGCTCGCGGGGACGGCGCTCCTCGCGGGCTTCCGGCCCGCGGACGTGCCGCTCGGGGGGATCGGCCTGGCGCTCGGCTCCGCGGTCTGCTTCGGGCTCTACCTCGTCCTGTCGCGCCGCTGGGGCGCGTCGCACGGGCTCGACGGAACGGCGATCGCGGTCGCCAACCTCACCGGCCGCGGCCCCGTCGTCCTCGTGCTCGCCCTCGCCACGGGTCCGTCGGGCGTCTTCCCGGCCGACCCGCTGCCGGAGTCGCTCCTCGCGCTCGCGCTCATCGTCATCTTCCCGAGCATGCTCAGCCAGCTGCTCGTCATGGCGTCGGTACGCAGGCTGCCTGCGCGGCTCTCCGGGTCCGCGCTCCTGCTCGTGCCGATCACCGGCTCGGTGACCGCGGCGATCGTGCTGGGCATCGTGCCGACCCCCGCCCAGGCGGTGGGCGGGCTGCTCATCGTGCTCGGCATCGCGGGCGCGAGCGGGGCGGTGGGGCTCGTCGCCGAGCGGGCGGGGGCGCTCCGCTCGGCGCGGCGAGGTCCCGGCGCGGGAGGATGTTCCAGGC
>JBJTJV010000201.1:0-17570 GCA_046352645.1 Chloroflexota bacterium
TGAGGTCCAGCCAGTCGGCGCCACCCGCGATCTGGCGGTCGGCCATCCAGCGCACGTACGTCGCGGCGAGCTCGGCGTGCTCGGTGCCGTCCATGCCGTGCCGGACCGCGACCATGACGTGCTTCACACGGCCCTGGCGGATGTCGTTCGTCTCGATGATCGCGTCCGGCACCGGGAGGAGACGCTCGCCGTCCGCGGTGGGGACGCGGACCGCCGGGCGTCCGTCCGGGAGCGCGCCCATCCGGATGCCGTCCTTCTTGACCACCCGCGAGCAGTGGATGTTCTCGCCGATGACGTGGAACGGGGGTCCGTCCTGCCGGGTGATCATGCCGTGCGTCCTCCTGCCTCCTCGTCCGCGGCACGCCGTCCGGCGTGGTCGCGGCCGAGGAAGGTGTTGCCCCACGCGCTCGTGTGGCGCAGGGCGTTGTCCCCGACCGTCGGGGGACGGTCGAGCATGGTCATCTCCTCGCCGTAGGGCTTGAGACGGTCGTAGGCGCGCGCCCAGATGCAGGGCTTGCCCGGGATCTCGCACTCGCCGTCGCGCGTCCCGCCGCAGGGGCCGTTGCGCTGGTTCTTCACGCACTGCGATTCCGGGCACAGGTACGCGATCTCCGGCAGCGAGCAGTCGCCGCAGTCCCGGCAGGTGAAGAGCGGCACCTTCGCGGCCTGCTCGAGCACGTGGAGGGGCTTGCCCACCCACCGGCCGTCCACGCGGCCGTAGACCGCTGCACCGGCCCGGAAGCCGGCGCTCTCGGGCGCGAAGACGAGATCGTGCGTGCGGCGGGCCACCTTGTAGGCGAGCGGCACGGAGCGGCGGGCCCGTCGGCGCGCCTCCGCCGTGCGCGACGCGGTCCAGGCCGCGGAGGGAGCGTCGGCCGCCAGCGCGCCGGAGCCGTCGGCGTCCGCGTTGAGACGGAAGGTGCCGGGCCGGGGGAAGTGGACCTCGCGGGCGAGGTCGCGCCAGTCGTTCTCCGCGTAGCCCGCCGCGAGGGTGAGGATCCGGTCGATCTCGCCCGCGTTCCGCTGGCCGGCGAGGTAGACGCCGCGGTAGCCGAGCCCACGCATCACCGCGACCTTCATCGCCGCGTTCTCCAGGAAGCGCCCACGCCCCTTGTCCGGGCCTGCGGCGGCCTCCTCGACGAGCGCGGCGAGCGGGTCGGACATGGACGCGCCCGGGACCCTGTTGCCGTGGAAGTAGCGCGCGACGGGCGCGGAGAGGATGTAGACGCAGGCGATCGCCGGGATGTCGCAGGCGTTCGCGCGCATCCAGCGGAGAAGCTCGTCCATCGCCCGGACATCCCAGCCGACCTGGCTGATCGTGAAGCGGGCGCCGGCGCGCACCTTCATGGCGAGCTTGAGCAGCTGCGGCACGAGCTCGTTCTCGTGGAGCTTGAAGGGGTTGATCGCCGCGCCGGCGTGGAACGGCAGGGTGGGGCTCGTCATCTCCGTGAGCATCCCGAGAAGCGCCACCGAATCGATGTCGAAGACCGCCCGCGACAGCCCGCCGTACCCGTCCGCTGGGTAGTCGCCGGAGAGCGCGAGGATGTCCGTCATGCCGGCGCTCGCGAGGTCCCAGGCGAGCGTGCCGAGCGCACCGCGGCTCCGGTCGCGGCAGGAGACGTGGGCCACGACGTTCGCGCCGCCCTCGGAGAGGACACGGCCGAGCGAGAGCGGACTCAGGCGGACGTGGCCGCCCGCGTTGTCCGTCACGGTGAGGCCGGTGATGCGCGGGTCCGCGGTCAGCTCGCGGCCCATCGCGAGGTGCTTGTCCGCCTTGGCGTCCGCGAGCGGACCGGCCCAGGGGACGAGCTCGACGAGGGTGGCGAAACCCGTGGGGTCCGCGAGCGCATCACGGAAGCGCGTCGCGTGCTCGGGCATCGGCGGGCGGGCGATCGGCTCCGCGGTCATGGCGTCCCTCCTAGGCCGCGATCGGGTGGAACTGGCACCCGTCGACGAACATGTCGAAGAAGTCGGGGTCCGTCTCGAGCTCGACGTGGGTGATCCCGCGGACGGTCTCCTCCAGCCACGCCCGCCGGCGACGGGAGAGGAGCAGCGCCTCCGCCCCGCGCAGCGAGGCGTTCCCGACGCGCGTGACCCGCTCCGGCCGGACGTCCGCGAGCAGCCCGATGCGGATGGCGTTCTCCACGTCGAGGTGGCTCGCGAAGCCGCCCGCAAGGTAGACGTGGTCCACCTCGGCCGCGGTGATCCCCATCCGGCGCAGGAGGATGCGCTGGCCGCATGCGTTCGCGGCCTTCGCCTGGGCGAGCTGGCTGGCGTCCGCGCGGGAGAAGGTGATCCCTTCCACCGGCGCGACGACGATCTCCTTCTCGCCGGGGCGGAAGCGGCCCTCCGGCGTCATCCACCCGGTGCGGCGGAGCTCCGCGAGGATGTCCACGAGCCCCGAACCGCAGATCCCCTGCGGCACGACGCCGCCGATCGTCTCGAGCGCGAACCGGTCGCCGTCGATGCGGATGCGCTCGATCGCCCCGTCCGCTCCGGGCATGCCGAAACGGATGAGGCCGCCCTCGAAGGCGGGGCCCGCGGGGCAGGAGGCCGCGAACCAGCGGTCCCCGTCGGTGATCACGACCTCGGTGTTCGTGCCGATGTCCACGAGCATGCTCACGCCCGGGCGGCTCCCGAAGTCCGTGGCCACGAGGTCCGCGGCGATGTCGCCGCCCACGTGCCCGGAGATGAGCGGCGCCCCGATGACACGTGCCTTCGGCCCGATGAGGAGGCCCACCTCGTGGGCCGCCCGCTCGATCGTCGTCGTGGGGGCCGCGCCGTCCCGGAGCGCGTGCTCGGTCGACGAGCGGTACGGGGATTCCCCGATCGGCGTCACGTCGAGGCCGAAGAAGAGGTCGCGCATCGTGGTGTTCGCCGCGATCACCGCCTCGTAGACCTCGTGCCGCTCGATGCCATGCGCGGCGTAGATGTCGCGGAGCTCGTGGTTGAGGACACGCCGGAGCGCGTCACGCAGCTCCCCCGGGCGCGTGCGGTCGTAGCTGATCCGCGCCATCACGTCGCTGCCGCCGAAGCGCTGGGGGTTCTCCAGCGCGCCCCCGGCGACCGCGCGGCCGGTCCGCAGCTCGATGAGCTGGAAGGCGACGGTGGTCGTGCCGATGTCCACCGCGAGCCCGAGCACGTTCCGGCGCACGCGGTCCACCGTGACGTCGCCGTAGCGGACCTCGTCACCGGCAACGGTCACGACCGGGTCCACGTCCGTGTGCGTGTCCTCGGACGGCCCGAGGATGCGCATCCGGCGGCGGAGGATGCCGAACTCCACGTCCGCGTCCGTCTGCTCGACCTGCGCCTGGCAGGCGAGCCGGAAGCCGGGCGGCAGGTACGCCTCCGGCTCCGTCCGCGCACAGAGCGCGTTGCCGCCGGACTTCACCTCGACGATGCACTCGCGGCACCTGCCGCTCCGGCCGCAGGAGGCGGGGACCGCGGCAGACACCGCGTCCGCGTAGTCGAAGAGCGTCCGGCCGACGACGAGCGGACGCCGCTCCGTCCCGTGGATGACCTCCGCCACGACACCTCCCGCTGCTGGACCGATGGCCCCGGCGCGCGCGGGGCGGATGCGTATCGTGCCACGCGCCCGTCGGGCGGTGCAATCGTTTCCGGTCCCGCACGCGGGGTCCGGTCGCAGGCGGTTCGCGGCGACCGGCGCACCGGATGCACCCGGCGGTGGGGGGCACCCGCGCGGATGCCGGGGCCGCCGCTAGAATCCGGGAGATGGTGGACGGCGCGGAGCGGTCGCGTGCGTGGGCGGGCAGCGCGGAGCCCGCCGGATGGCGGCCCCCGGATCTCCTCGTCATCGGCGTCCAGCGGGCCGGGACGACGTGGCTGCACGCGCGCCTCGCGACCGACCCGCGGATCTGGATGACGCCCGTCAAGGAGCTCCACTACCTCGATGCGCTCCACGTGCCGGGGCACGCGGCCTGGGCCGGGCCATTCCGGGCGCGCGGGGTCGCCGCGGCGCGGGCGGCAGGCCCGGATCCGCGCACGGCAGCCGCGCTCCACGCGATCGCGCAGGAGCCCGCGGACGACGCCTGGTACGGCCGGATCTTCGCGTGCGCGCCACCCGCTGCCCGCGCCGGGGAGAGCACCCCGGCGTACGCGCTGCTCCCGGCGGAGGGCGTCGCCCACCTGCGCCGGATCGCGCCCGCCGTCCGGGCGATCATCGTGCGGCGCGACCCGGTCGACCGGGCCGGGTCGCAGCTGCGCCACGCGCGCATCCACGGGCAGCGCACCGGGCTCGCCACGGACCCGCTCCCCGCGGACCTCCACGCGCGATCCGACTACGCGGCCACGCTCGGGCGCTGGCGGGCGGGGCTCGGCGCCGACCGCCTCCACGTCACCACCTTCGATCGGCTGCTCGGCGACCCGGCGTCCACGCTGGACGGCATCGCGCGGTTCCTCGGCCTCGGGGCGTTCGCGGGCGAGCGCGGTCCGGCGGGCCCACTCGTGAACGAGGCGCCGGGGCCGACCTGCCCGCCGGCGCTCCTCGCGCAGCTCCGGGCAGAGCTGGCGTCCGTCTACGCGCCCGTGCGGGCAGAGGACCCGGAGACCGTCGACGGGTGGCTCGCCCGCAACTACGGCTGAGGCGCGCAGGCTGCGACCGCCCGGGTCAGTCGTCCCAGGTGGGCGCGGCGCCGGGACGGGTCGGCGGCGCAGGCGCCCAGACGGACCGGCGACCGGCGAGCGCCTCCGCCACGAAGACGACGACGAAGATCGCCGACTGGAGCAGCACGATCGTGGCCCCGGACGAGATGTCCAGCCAGTACGACAGGTACATGCCCACGCCGCCGGAGATCGCCCCGATCGCGGCCGAGAGCACGAGCATCCGCGAGAAGGAATCGGTGAGCAGGCGCGCGGTCGTGGACGGGATGATCAGGGTGGCCGCGATGAGCGTCACGCCGACGACGTTGATCGACGCCACCACGGTCGCCGCGAGGGCGAGGGCGAAGAGGCTGTCCACCCAACCTGCCCGCATGCCGAAGATCGGTGCGACCTCCGGGTCGAAGGTGATGAAGAGCAGGCGCTTGTAGAACAGGAGGATGAAGAGCGCCACGCCGACGGTCACCGCGGCGACGACCCCGAGGTCGCGGTCGGTGACGCCGAGGATGTCACCGAAGAGGGCGGCCTCGAAGTTCGTGGTGAAGCTGCGCGTCCGCGAGATGAGCGCGACGCCGACCGCGAAGCTCGCGGTCGTGACGATGCCGATCGCGGCGTCCGCACCGATGCGCCGCCGACGCGCGACCGCGTTGATCGTGAGCGCCGCGAGGAAGCCCCAGAGCCCCGCGCCCAGGTAGAAGTCCACGCTCATGACGTACGCGACGACGGCCCCGCCGAAGACCGCGTGGGAGAGGCCGTGGCCGATGTAGCTCATCCGCCGGAGCACCACGTAGACGCCGATCATCCCGCACAGCAGCCCGACGAGGACGGAGACCGCGAGCCCCATCCGGAAGAAGCCGTAGGCGAGCGGCTCGGTGATCAGCTCCATCAGCGCGCGTCCGCGTCGTGGACGTGCGATGTGCCGTCCGCGTGCACGTGCGGGACCGGCGCGTGGCGATGCTCGTGCGCGTGGACGTGCGGGTCGCCCACGTGCTCGTGGTGCGCGTGCTCGTACCCGTCGTGGCTGTGGCGAAGGGCGGTGCGCAGGTCGTGCGGGGCGGCATCCGCGACGAGGATGGCGCCGTCCTGGCGCACGATCCGGAGGTCCGCGTCGTAGGTGGCGTTAAGGACCTCGGCAGTGAAGATCCGGTCCGGGTCGCCCTCCGCGATCACCCGCCGGTTGATGCAGATGACCCAGGGCAGGTGGGCGGCCACGGAGTTCAGCTCGTGCGTCGTCATCACGATCGTCATGCCCGCACGGTTGAGGTCCGCGAGGAGGTGGAGCACCTCGTCACGGGTGCGGATATCCACGCCGCTGGTGGGCTCGTCGAGGAGGAGCAGGACCGGGTCGCCGATCATCGCGCGGGCAAGGAAGACGCGCTGCTGCTGGCCGCCGGAGAGCATCCGGATCTGGCGGTCGCCGAGGCCGCCGATGCCCAGCCGCTCGAGGACGGCGTCCACGTCCCGGCGGTCCTCGCGGGACATCCACGGCCGCCACGGCGCGCGCGACCAGCGGCCCATGAGCACGACCTCGCGCACCGTCGCGGGGAAGTCCCAGTCCACCGTCTCGAGTTGCGGCACCCAACCCACGCGGGCCGCGCGCGTCCCGGTCACCGGCCGACCGTCCACCACGACCCGGCCGCGCATCCGGCCGATCCCGCCGACCATCGCCCGCAGGAAGGTCGTCTTGCCTGCGCCGCTCGGCCCGACCACGCCGACGAGGGCGCCGCGCGGGATCGTCAGGCTGACGTCCGCGAGGACCGCCGGCCCGCCGTAGGAGCAGCTGACCCCCTCGAAGCGGACGAGGGGGTCTGCAGCGCCCGGCAGCGGGGACGGCGCCGAGGTCACTGGAGCCAGGTGTCCCCGGTGGGCATGTCGGCGAAGATCGCGGCGACGTCGCCGCCGAGTGCGTCGAGCATGATCTCCATGTCCGTGCGGACGAGCCCGAGGAACGTGTGCCCCGGCGCGCCGGGCGCACCCGGGGGGTCATCATCGCGCAGATCGGCGATGAAGGTGGCGCCCGATTCGCCCGCGATCCGCTCGAGCACATCGCTCGGGAAGACCTCGGAGCCGAAGACCGCCGGCACGCCCTCGGCGCGGATCTGGTCGATGAGGTCCGCGACGTCGCGCGGGCTCGGGTCGGAGAAGTCCGATGCCTGGACCGCACCGATGACCGAGAAGCCGTACTCGCGCGCCCAGTACGCCCACGAGTCGTGGTAGGTCAGGAGCTTGCGGCTCGCCTCGGGGACGGTCGCGACGGCGGCGCGGATCCGCGCATCGAGGTCCGCGAGGACGGCCTGGTAGGCGTCGTGGTTCGCGGCGTACGCGGCGGCGTTCGCCGGGTCGGCCGCGGAGAGGGCGTCGCGCACGTACGTCGCGTACTCCATGGCGTAGGGCACGTTCATCCAGAGGTGCGGGTTCGGGTCGCCCTCGGATTCGGGGAAGCTGAAGTCGAACAGCCACTCGTCCGGGCCCACGGTGAGGTCGCCCAGCTGCACGATCGGGGCGCCGGGGCGCAGGGAGGACTCCGCGAGATCGAGCGTGGGGAGCTCGAGGTTCAGCCCGTTCATGATGAGCATGTCCGCAGCGGCGAGGATCTTCGCGTCCGAGGGGCTCGGCGCGAAGGTGTGGCTGTTCGTGCCGTCCGGCACCACGCCCCGGAGGCGGATGCGGTCGCCGCCGATGTTGCGCACGATCGAGCTGATCGGCGCCACGGTCGTGGCGACGTCGAGCATGTCGTCTCCGCCGGTCAGCTGGTCCGCCCAGCCCAGCTCGGGGACAAGCGGCACAGGGGACTGCGCGGCGACGCCCGCGGGCAGGGCGAGCGCGAGGGCGAGGGCGACGGCTGCGGCGGCGCGGCCGGGGGCAGGGGCACGGGACACGGACGACCTCCAGGCATGGTGTTGTTGCAACTGTGTGCAGGAGGAGGATACCGGAGGAGCCCGGGCTGCGGGTAGAGTACGGCGGATGGACGCACGCCTCCCCCCGCCACGGCCCGCGGCACCCCCGCGCGGGTCCTGCCCGCAGCGCTGATGCGCGTCGTCCTCCACGCCGGGCTCCACAAGTCCGGCACGACGTCGGTCCAGGCGGCGTTCCGGGCCGGCTTCCCCGCGAACGGTCCGGTCTGCTACCCCGCCGTGGACGGCGCCTTCAACACGGGACACGCCCGGCTCGTCTGGCCGCTGATGGCAGCGACGGGAACGCAGGCTGCCGCGCATCCTCCCGACCGGACGCTCGCCGACCTCGTCCGCGCGGCAGCGGCACGCGGCGCGGAGGCGTTCGTGCTCTCGTCGGAGGAGCTGACCCGGCTCGGGCCTGCGGACGTCGACCGGCTGGCGGACGCGCTCGGCGGGCCGGCCGACGTGGCGCTCGTCACCGTGACCCCGCCGGCCCACCGCTGGGCGGCGGCGTGGGCGGAGATCGCGAAGGGTGGCTACCCCGGGCGACCCGCGGACGCGCTCCCCCACATCGCGGAGACGATGCACCTCGCGGAGGGTGCGCTCGCCCGGTACCTCGCGCTGCTGCCCGCGCGCCGGCGCATGGTGCGGATCGTCCGGACGGACCCACCGGAGCCCGAGCTGCCCGGTGCGGTCGCCGCCGCCCTCGGCCTTCCGCTGCCGGCCCGGATGTATCCCGTCATCAACACGTCCACGGGAACGCGGGCGGAGCTCAGCCGGCGGCTCAGCGTCGCCGGCCTCCCTGCCCGGCCCGATCCGGACGGGCTGCATGCGCGCGCGCTCGACCTCCTCTCGCCCGCGTGGCGCCCGCGCCCGGGCAGGCGCCACGATGCCGCGGCCTGGCGGCCACCCGCATGGCTCGGGGCCGCGGCTGCGGTCGAGAGGGACTTCCTGCGCGTGCCGCAGGACGGGCTCGCGGTGGAGGACCCCCACGGGCTCCTCCCCGGCTGGGCGGACGCCCGCCCGCCCGCGTGGATGACCGCTCTGGCCGAGCGCTGCTGGTGGCCGCCGTTCCGGGAGCAGCCATCGGCCGCGGAGGTCCGCTGGCTCGTGCGCTGGTACCGGGTGCGTCGGGCGCTCGGCGTGCGCCTGCACCGCGCTGCCGACAGATGAGCGCATCCCGAGCCGATGGCCGGCCGGCGTCCGGTCCCGTGACGACCGGGTCGGCCGAGGGCGCCGCGCTCCCGTCGCCGTGGGACGAGACACGCGCGCGCCTCCACGCCCGCGGCCTCCGCTGGACGCCCCAGCGGCGCGCGCTCGTGACGGTCCTCGCGGGCACGCACGGTCACGTCGCGACCGCCGAGATCGTGGAGCGCTGCCGCGCCCTGGACCCGGAGACGACGCCGTCGACCGTCTACCGGACCCTCGACGTCCTCGAGGAGCTCGGGCTGGTGCGCCACGCGCACGGGCCGGACGGCCGCGAGGAGATCCATGTCCTGCCGTCGGCCGACCACGGCCATCTGCACTGCGACGCGTGCGGCGGCCGCTGGGAGATCGGGGCCGCGGAGGCCGCCGCGCTCATCGGCGGGCTCGCCGAGCGGCACGGGTTCCGCGTTGACCTGAGCCACCTCGTGGTCGTCGGCCGCTGTGCCGCGTGCAGCGGATCCGGCTGATCCGCCGCGCCCCGGCGCAGCGGATCAGCCCGCCGCGAGCCGCCGGAGGTCGTCGAGGAGCCGGTCGAGGTCGTCCTCCGTCGTGAGGTAGTTGAGGATGCCCGCGCGGAGCCAGGTCCGGCCGCGCAGGCGCGTGGTGGAGAGCCAGCCGTCGCCATCCGCCGCGAGCGCCGCCTGGAGCGTGTCCTGGTGGGCATCGAGCACCTCGCCGCGCACCCAGCCGGCCGCGTGCCGTCCGCCCGGCAGGTGCCGGAAGCAGACGACGGAGAGCTCCGGCCGCTCCGGGCAGGCCGCGAAATCCGGGCTCGCGGCGATCCGCTCCGCGAGCGCCACGGCCAGGTCGTCGTTCATCTCCACGAGACGCCCGAGCCCGCGGGTGCCGAGGTGGCGCCACGAGAGCCAGAGCTTCAGCGCCCGCCAGCGGCGGCTGCCCTCGAAGCCCATGCGGTAGAAGTCGAGCGCGTCCTCGTGCGCGGCCGCGGCGCCGTGCTGGGTCTCCGCGGAGCCCGTGCGGTAGTACTCCGGCCGGCGCGAGAAGGTCTCCGCGAGCAGGCCGCCCTCGCGGACGAGGAGCGCGCCGATGTCGTACGCCTGGAAGAACCACTTGTGCGGATCGACGGTCACGCTGTCGGCAAGGCCGAGGTCGGGCACCCGTGCGGCGTCGCGCGCGGAGAGCCGGGCGGCGGCACCGTAGGCGGCGTCCACGTGGAGCCAGAGGCCCTCCCGACGCGCGACATCGGCGAGCGCGGCGACCGGATCGACCGCACCGGTGTTCGTGGTCCCCGCGACGGCGGCGATCGCCAGCGGTCGGATGCCCGCGGCACGGTCCGCCGCCACGGCCGCGGCGACCGCGCCCGGAGGCAGGCGGAAGCCGTCGTCCGACGGCAGGACGGCGAGCGTCGCGTCCGGGAAGCCGAGCTCGGCGAGGGCCCGGCCGATGGAGAAGTGCGCCTGGTCCGAGACGTAGATCCGGCAGCCTTCCAGCTGCGCACCGCGCGGCGGTCGCGGCAGGCCCGCGAGGCGGCGGAGATGCACGTCCCGGACGAGCGCCATGGCAAGGAAGTTCGCCATCACGCCCCCGGAGGTGAGGACGCCGAAGCTCTCCGCGGGGTACTCCACGAGATCGCAGAGCCAGCGCAGGACCTCCTCCTCGACGAAGGCCGCGACCGGCCCGGCGTGCCAGACATCCACCCCCTGCTGGGTGATCTGGGCGAGGAGCTCGCCGAGGACGGAGAGCATGAGCGGCGGCGGCGTGAAGTAGCTGAGCGTCCGCGGATGCCAGGCGTTGAGCATGTGCGGCGCGAGGCGGTCGCGGAAGAGCGCGAGGAGGTCGGCGGACGGCGTGGGCGCATCGGGAGCCGGGCCGGGCCCACCCGCGGCGCCGTAGAACCGCTCACGGAGCTCCGCGTAGCCGACGGGCTCGCCGGTGCCGCGGCGGAGGCCCTCCGCGTAGAGGTAGTCGAGGGCCGTCCCCCACGTGGCCGCGCCGAGTCGCTCGAGCGCGGCGCGCGAGCGCGCAGGGTCGCGCACGCCGCTGAGCTCGGGTTCCGGGTGCCAGGAGAAATCGGGCTGGGTCGGCTCGTCCATGGGGAAAGACTACCGGCCCCGCGGATCGCGGGGCCGGTCGTGGGGCACGGGCACGGCGCGCGGCCGTGCGCCGGGGGTCAGGCGGGGATCTTCCCGACCGACTTGAGGGCCGCGGTGACGATCCGGTCCACGGACGGGATCATCTCGTCCTCGAGCGGGGGGCTGTACGGGATGAGGGTGTCGTAGTAGAGAGCGACCGCGCGGGGCACGGACTTCCAGGCCTGTCCCGTCCGGGTCAGGTTGCTGATCACCGTGGCGCCCCAGCCGCCTTCGTGCCACTGCTCCTCGGCGATGACGAGCCGGCCGGTCTTGCCGACCGATGCGCCGATCGTCTCCATGTCGAGCGGGCGGACCCAGCGGAGGTCGATCACCTCGGCGCTGACGCCCTGCTCGGCGAGCTTCTCGGCGGCCGCGACGCAGCGCTCCACCATCATGAGCGAGCCGAGGAGCGTGACGTCCGTCCCCGCGCGGAGGACCTCCGCCTTGCCGATCTCGGCGATCGCCCCGCGGTTCACCGGGCCCTTGCGGCCGTAGAGCGCCTTGTGCTCGTGGACGATCACCGGGTCGTTGTTCCGGATCGCCGCGCGGAGGAGCTCGTACGCAGCGGCCGGGGTGCCGGCGACCGCGACGCGCATCCCCGGCTGGGCCATGTACCAGCTCTCGCCGGTGGCGCTGTGCTGGGTGCCGAAGCGGCCGCCCGCGCCGGAGACGACGCGGAGCGTGACCGGCACGGCGAACTGGCCGCCGGACATGTACCGGTACTTCGGCAGCTGGTTCACGATCGCGTCGCCCGCGGTGGGCATGAAGTCCGCGAACATGAACTCCACGATCGGCCGGAGCCCCGTGAGGGACATGCCGAGCGCGACGTTCGTGAAGCCGTTCTCGCAGATCGGCGTCGCCATGACGCGTGCGTCGCCGTACTTCTGCGGCAGGCCGGCGTTCGTCTTGAAGACGCCGCCGTCCGCGTTCACGTCCTCGCCCATGAGGATGACGGAGGGGTCCTCCGCCATCGCGTCGTCCATCGCCGCGTTCACGGCGTCGCGGTAGGTCATCTCCACCGTGGTGCCCATCGTCGCGGCGGCCTCAGTCTGCGTAGACATAGGAGCGGGTCTCCTCGAGCGTCGGGTGCGGCGCCTGCGCCGCACGGTCGGCGGCGCGGTCGATCTCCTTCTGGATCTCGTCGCGGATCGCCGCCTGGTGGTCGGCCGAGAGGACCCCGTCCGCGGCGAGCCGCGCCCCGAGGATCTCGATCGGGTCGCGCTGCTTCCAGCGCTCCAGCTCGCCCTCCGGGCGGTACTTCGCCGGATCCGCTCGCGAGTGGCCGCGGTAGCGGTACGTCTTCATCTCGAGCAGGCTCGGACCCTCGCCGGCACGCGCCCGCGCGACGGCGGCGGTGGTCGCCGCGTAGGTCGCCTCGACGTCCTGGCCGTCCACGACGACACCGGGCATCGCGAACGGATCCGCGCGCCGCGCGAGATCGTCGATCGGGGTGGTGGTGCGGACGGGCGAGTACTCGCCGTAGAGGTTGTTCGTGATGATGAAGACGACCGGCGCCTTCCAGACCGAGGCCATGTTCAGCGCCTCGTGGAAGGTCCCGATGTTCGTCGCGCCATCGCCGAAGAACGTGAGCGCGACGCGGGGCTCCTTGCGGATCTTGTAGCCCATCGCCGCGCCGACCGAGTTCGTCGGCGCGGGCGCCCCGATCGCGTTCGAGCCGATGTTCCCCTTCGACGCATCGATGAGGTGCATCGAGCCGCCGACGCCGCGCGAGCAGCCCGACGTCCGGCCCATGAGCTCGGCGAAGGCGGTCTCCGGGCTCATCCCGTTGGCGAGCGCCTCGCCGTGGCCGCGGTACGTGTTGGTCTGGACGTCACCCCGCTCCATCGCGGCGATCGCGCCGACGGGGACGGCCTCCTGGCCCTGGCAGAGGTGGGTCGTCCCCTGGATCAGACCCGCCATGAAGAGCTCCTGCACCTTGTCCTCGAAGTGCCGGATCTCCACCATCTGGCGGAACCAGGCGACGCGCCGGTCGTTTCCGGGCGTGCTGTCGCTCATCCTGTCGTGTGCCTCCATCGGTTCGACGCGCGCACGTGCGCGGGAACTGCAAGGGTACTACCTCGCCCGCGGCCTGCGGTGCCCGGCGCGTCAGCCCGCGAACGCCTCCGTCGGCGTGCCGCGGACGCCCGGCCGGACGTGGAAGAGCCCGCCCGCGGCCGGATACGCCGCGAGCGCCGCCGCATCGAGCCCCGCGCGTGCCGTGGTGATGTAGAGGTCCGCAAGGTCGGGGCCCCCGAAAGCGCAGCTCGTCACGTTCGGGGCGGGCAGGGCGATGCGCACGTCGCAGCGGCCGGTCGCAGGGTCGTAGCGACGGACACAGCCGCCGCCCCAGAAGGCGATCCAGAGGCCGCCCTCCGCGTCGATGCACATCCCGTCGGGGAGCCCCTCCGCATCCTCCACGGGGAAGGCGACCCGCCGGTCCGTCACGGCCCCGCTCGCGGGGTCGGTGGCGAGCGCGTCCACGCGCCGGTCGAGGGTGTCGATGTACCAGGTCGTCCGCCCGTCCGGGCTCCAGGCGAGCCCGTTGGAGATGGCCACACCGGAGACCTGCGTCGTGACCGATCCGTCGGGGTCGATGCGGTAGAGCGCACCGCCGCCGGGCGCCGCGTCGTAGCGCATCGTGCCGACCCAGAGCCGGCCCGCCGCATCGCACTTGCCATCGTTGAAGCGCGTGGCGGGGTCGTCCGCGCCGATCGGCCGCCAGCGCTCGGGCACCACGGCGTCCGCGTCCATCCGCCAGATGCCGTCCGCGAGCGCGAGCAGGTAGCCGCCGTCCCGCCGCGGGACCACCGCCCCGACATCGAGCGGCGTCGCGATCGCGCGGTCATCCCTGCTCTCCGGGTCGAGCCGGTGGAGCGTGCGCCCGAGGATGTCCACCCAGCCGACCCGCCCGAGGCGCGCGTCCCAGAAGGGACCCTCGCCGAGCTCCGCCCGCGCATCCTGCACGAGCCGGACGTCGTCGCGCTCCTCCACCCTCGGCCTCCTCGATCTCCTGCACCGGTCGCCGCCGGATCGTCCGCCGGGCCCTGCCTCGCCTATGCTACGGACCGGGAGGAGTCGGGGCGGGGTGGCCGCGTCGCGGGCCGTCCGCTCCGCCCGGGAGGGAGTCGGATGGAGACGCGCGAGGGACGCGGGGGACGGCGCCGCGCGAGCATGCGCGAGGTCGCGAAGCTCGCGAACGTCGCCATCTCGTCCGTGTCGCGCGTCCTCTCGGGCCACCCGGACGTCTCCGAGGAGATGCGCACGCGCGTCCTCGACGCCGTGGCCCGGCTGGAGTACGAGCCCGACTTCCTGGCCCGGAGCCTTCGGCGCGGCCAGACGCTCTCCGTCGGCTTCGTGCTCGCGGACATCTCGAACCCGCTGATGGCCGGCATCGTCCAGGGCGCGGAGGCGGTCCTGCGCGCCGCGGGCTACACGCTCCTGCTCATGGATTCCGAGAGCGAGGCCGCCCAGGACCTCGCGCACATCCGCTTCTTCCTCAGCCGGCGGGTGGACGCGATGCTCCTCTCCCTCGCGGCGGACGCCGACCCCGCCGTGCTCGCGCTCCTCGCGGACGCGGAGACACCCGTCGTCCTCGTGGACCGCACCTTCCCTCCGGCGGCGGCCGTGAGCGCCGTCTTCTCCGACCATGCCGCGGGGATGGCGGCGGCGGCCGCGCACCTCCTGGGCCTGGGCCATCGGCGGATCGCAGTCGTCACGGGCGGCGAGACGGTGCTGCCGGGGCGCGAGCGCGTGGCCGGGCTGCGGGCCGCGGTGGCGGCGGAGGGCGACGCGGTCGTGCCCATCGTCCGCGCCGGCTCGTTCTCCGCGGCCTTCGGCGAGCGCGCGACGGCGGAGCTCCTCGGGCTCGCCGCGCCGCCGACCGCGATCATCGCGGGCGGGAACCAGATCCTCACCGGCTGCCTGCGCGCGCTCCGGGCGGCCGGGGTGCCGGTCGGCGCAGGCGGCGTCTCGCTCGTCACCTGTGACGACGTGCCGATCAACGAGCTCCACGCGCCGCCCCTCGCGGCGATCGAGCGCGACGTGCCGGAGATCGGACGGACCGCGGCGGAGCTGCTCCTGCGCAGGCTCGCGGGCGGGCCGGCCGAGACGATCGTCCTGCCCACACGGTTCGTGCCCCGGGCGAGCTGCGCCACGCCGTGAGCGCCGGGCGCGGCGCGCCGCGGGTCCTTGTCGCGACGCTGTTCCAGGAATCCGGGTCGTTCGCGCCGGGCCGGGCGACGCGGGCGGCCTTCGCACCCGCGGGCATCCTCGAGGGGACGGAGCTGCGCCGCGCGCGGCTCCCGGGGACGCGCGAGCTCGGCGCCGCCTGGGATGCGCTGGACGCGGCCGGGGTGACGGTCGTGCCGGGGCTCTTCGCCTGGGCGCCGCCGGGGCCCGTCGTGGCACACGACGCCTGGGAGGCGCTCGCGGCGGCGATCGTGGAGCGGGCGGACCGGTCGCTCGACGGCGTCTATCTCCAGCTCCACGGGTCGATGCTCACGGACCGCCTGGGCGATCCGGACGGGGAGCTCCTCCGGCGCGTCCGCGCCCGCCTGCGGGCGGATGTCCCGATCGCGGTCAGCTTCGACCACCACGCGACGATCACCCGGGCGATCGAGGAATGCGCGTCGATCGTCACCGCCTACCGCACCTGCCCGCACGTCGACCTCGCGCGGACCGGTCGCCAGGCCGGGGAGCTCCTCGCGGCGGCGATCGCCGGGCGGATCCGGCCGGTGCTCGGGGTCGCCCGGCTTGCGATGACTGCGCCCCCCGACCGCCACGACAACGCCTTCCCGCCGTTCGCCGCGATCATGGATGCCTGCGACGCTGCCGAGCGCGACGCGGGCGTCCTCGCCGCCACGATGCACCCGTCGCAGCCCTGGGTGGACGTCCCCGACCTCGGCTGGAGCGCGACCGTGACCGCGGACGGCGACCCGGAGCTGGCGCGCCGTACGGCCGAGCGGATCGCGCTCCTCGCCTGGGGCCACCGGGCCGCCTTCCTCTCCGGCGAGCGGCACCCGATCGACGCGGCGCTCGCGATCGCGCTCCGCGGGCCGGCGCCGTTCGTCGTGGCCGACGCGGGCGACGCCACGAACGGCGGCTCGACCGGCGGCTCGACGGAGCTCCTGCGGGCTGCGCTTGCCCACCGCGAGCGCCGGATCATGCTCACGGTCACCGATCCGGTCGCCGCGGGCGTCCTGCGGGCGACCCCGGTCGGCGCGACGGCGCGGGTCCGCATCGGCGCGGGCGCCCCCGGGGCGTTCGATGCCCCGGTCGAGGTCGAGGGGGAGGTCCTCGCCCACCCGGAGGGGCGGTTCACATACACGCACCCGTTCTCGCGCAGCCTGCCCGGGACGCTCGGGGAGGCCGCCGTCCTCGGCATCGGCGCGCTCCGGGTCGTCGTGCACGCGGAGCCCGTCGGCCTGATCGACCCGGAGGCCTATCGCGGCGCGCGGCTCGATCCGGCGACGGCCGAGGTCCTCCAGGCGAAGTCGCACGTCAGCTACCGGACCGGGTTCGCGCCGCTGACGGAGCGCTCGGTCGTCGCCGCGACGCCCGGCCCGACGACGGCCGACCTCGCGTCGCTCCCCTGGCGGCACCGGCCGCGGCCGCTCTGGCCGTTCGAGGAGCCCGCGGGCCCCTGGCGCCCCGCGGCGCCGTAGTCAGCGCCGGACGAGGACCCGCGCGACCGCGTACGGGAGGAGGCCGAGGACCAGCTCCCCGTCCACGACCGGCTCGGGGCGCGGCGGGGCGGACCGGAAGCCGTGCGGGGCATCGATCGCCCGCGGCGCGCTCGCCTCGTCGAGGACCCGGACCTCCGCGCGGCCCTCCGGCAGCCCGGTGACCCGCGCCCGGATCGGGGCGCCGCTCAGGTTGGCGACGACGAGGCCGAGCCCCGCATCCGTCTCCACGGCGAAGCCACCGAGCGTCTCGGGGCGGCTGCTCCGCGTCCGGCGGACCTCGCCCGCCTTCCAGGCGCCGGCGTCCGCGAGGACATGCCACAGCGGGTGGACGCCCCCGGGGCCACCCGCGTCCTCGTCCGGCAGGATCGTCCCGGTCGGGCCCGTGGTGCCGTGGAACGTCGCGCTCGCTGCGCCGGCCGCCGCGAGGGCGCCGATCGCCGCCGCCGTCCAGGCCGCCCCGAGGAGGGTGGCCTGGCGACGATCCTCGTGGGGTGGCGGATCGCCCGGCCCCGCGGGCCCGGCCGGGTAGGGCCCGAAGCGGGTGGCGAGGGTGATCGGCGTGACGTGGATCGAGCGGGGCGCGCAGACCGCGACCGCGTCCGCGACGGTCGCCCGGAGCCCGTCCACGTTCTCCGCGAGCGCGTCGTCGTCCGCGGCGTGGACCGTGGGGCAGGCGGGGAAGGCGATCGCCTCGATCGCGGGGTCCTCCGGCCGGGCGCGGTTCACCTCCGCGTAGGCGTTGTCCGACCCGCCCGCGACGACGATCGGCCCGGTGACCGGGACGAGCGCCTCACGGACGAGCGCGACCGACGCCGGCGCGGTCGCCGGGAGGGGGCCGGGCCGGGACCGCTCCTCGTGAACGAGCGCACGGGCGACCGCGGTCCCGGATGCCCGGAGCGCGGCCGCGAGCGCGGGGAGCTCGCCGGCGGCGGCCCCGTCCGCGGGGACCGCGACGGCGAGCTCGAGCGCGGCCCCCACCCGCTCGGCATCCGCGCTCGCGGTCCCGAGCGCTTCCGGCCACGCACCCGGCGCGAGCCGAAGGTCCGCCCGCAGGTGATCCGGGGCGAGCTCCGCGA
>JBJTJV010000202.1:0-5703 GCA_046352645.1 Chloroflexota bacterium
GCGAGGAACGGCCGCGCGGTCGCGCCGGAGGGCAGCGCGCCCCCCGCGAGCGGCGCACGCCCTCCGGGTCGTAGAGGACGGAGCCCGTGATCACCGCCGCGATCGTCCGGTCGCCGAGCGGGGCGTGGACGGTCTGGCCGACCCGGGCGCGACCACCGCGGACGAGCGCGAGCGCGAACGTCCGGCCGAGCGCCTCGGAGCGATACGACGAGGTGACGTGGCCGATCATCGGCATCGGCGGCGCGAGATCCGGCGCATCCACGAGCTGGGCGCCCTCCGGCAGGAGGTCCGCCGGGTCCACGGGCAGGAGCCCGACGAGCTGCTTTCGGTCGGGCCGCAGGAGGTCGGTCCGGCGCCAGGACCGGGAGCCGATGCTCCACTTCTTCCGCGACGCCATCCGGCCGAGGCCGAGATCGTCCGGCGAGACGGAGCCGTCCGTCTCCTGGCCGATGATCGGGTAGCCCTTCTCCGCGCGGAGGACGTGCATCGTCTCCGTGCCGTAGGGCGTGATCCCGAGGTCCGCGCCCGCCGCCATCGCCGCGTCCCAGAGCGCCGCCCCGTGCCACCCCGCGACGTTCACCTCGTAGGCGAGCTCGCCGGAGAAGCTGATCCGGAAGACCCGTGCCGGGAGCCCCGCGACCTCCGCGTCGCGCCAGGTCATGAACGGGAAGGTCTCGTTGCCGACCGCGAGACCCGGGGCGAGCCGCGCGAGGAGCTCGCGCGAGCGCGGTCCGACGAGCGCGACGACCGCCCACTGCTCCGTGACGCTCGTCGCACGGACGCGCAGGTCCGGCCACTCGGTCTGGAGCCACTCCTCGAGGTGGTCCAGCACGGCGGCCGCGTTCCCCGTGGTCGTCGTCATCAGCCAGCGGTCGTCCGCGATCCGGCTCGTCACGCCGTCGTCGAAGACCATCCCGTCCGCCTTCGTCATCAGCCCGTAGCGGCAGTGGCCGACGGCGAGCGTGGAGAACGTGTTCGTGTAGACGCGGTCCAGGAGGACCCCCGCATCGGGGCCCAGAAGGTCGATCTTGCCGAGGGTCGAGCCGTCGAAGATGCCGACCGCGCTGCGCGCCGCGCGGCACTCCCGGGCGACCGCCGCCTCCATCGTCTCCCCGGGCTGCGGGTAGTACCAGGCGCGGTGCCACTGGCCCACGTTCTCGAAGCGCGCCCCCGCAGCCGCCTCGCGGTCGTGGATCGGCGTGGTCCGGACGGGATCGAAGAGCGGCCCGCGCTCGCGTCCGGCGAGCGCCGCGAACGAGACGGGAACGTACGGCGCCCGGAACGTCGGCACGCCGACGACCCCGACCTCCTGGCCGAGCAGCGCGGCCGCGATCGCGGACGTGAGCGTGCCGGAGGTCTTGCCCGGGTCGCTCGCGGTCCCGATCGTCGTGTAGCGCTTCACGTGCTCGATGGAATCGAGGCCCGCGCCCACCGCCCGGCGCACGTCGGCGAGTGACGCCTCCCGCTCGAGGTCCACGATGTGCGCGCTCCCGTCGTCGCCGGGCGCGGGCTCCACGAACCAGAACGTGCCGAGCGTGCCGACCGCGGGCGCGTCGACCGGGGGCGCGGGCGGCGTGGCGCCGTCGCCCCAGCCTGCCGCAAGGGCCGCTGCCGCACCGGCCGCCGCGCCCTCCGCAAGGCAGCCCGCGAGGTCGAACGTGCCGTTGCCCGCGCCCGCCGCCGCATACGGCCCGTTCGGCGCGTCGGGCACGAAGGCCCCGATCGCAGCGTCGTAGCGGATCGTGCCGCGCGGGTGGCTCCACAGGTGGACGGCAGGGTTCCAGCCGCCCGACACGAGGAGCAGGTCCGCCTCCGTGCGCGTCCCGTTCACGACGACCGCGCGGAGCCAGGGGTCGCCCTCGGTGTCATCGATCCGGTCGCCGCGCCGGGTGTCCGCGACGGCGACGCACGTGGCGCCCGCAGCGACGAGCGCGTCCGCCGCGGCGATCCCCGCGTCGTTCGTGGTGAAGACGGCGATCCGCTCGCCCGCGCGCACACCGTGGCGGTGGAGCCACGTCTGCGCGGCGCCCGCGAGGACGACGCCGGGACGGTCGTTGCCCCGGAAGACGATCGGCCGCTCGATCGCGCCGGTCGCCAGCACGATCCGTGCCGCGCGCACGTGGTGGATCCGCGCCTCCGTCACGCCGTCCGTCAGGCGCTGGGCGATGACCACCGAGCCGTGGTCGTAGAGGCCGGTCACCGTCGCGCGGAGGAGGACCTCCGCCTCGGGCGCCGCCGCGAGCTCGGCCGCGCGGTCCGCGACCCAGTCCCGCGCATCCCGGCCGCCGATCCGCTCGCCTGCGCTCCCCGCGAGCGCACCGCCGAGGCGGCTGTCCTGCTCGGCGAGAAGGACGCGCGCCCCGGTGCGCGCGGCGGTGGTCGCGGCCGCGAGCCCGGCCGGGCCCCCGCCGACGACGAGGACGTCGCAGTGGACGAAGCGCTTGTCGAAGCGCGCGCTCTCCCGCTCCACGGTGAGCCGGCCGCGTCCCGGCAGCCCGGTCGCCACGAGCCCGTCCGTCAGCTCGAGCGCCGCCGCTCGGAGCATGGGCTCCGATCCGCCGGGTAGCTCCGCCTGGACGAGCGCGCCCGGGTCCTCCACGCCCGCCGCCACGATCCCGCGCGGCCGCCCGGAGTAGACGCCACGGCCCACGATGCCGACGCCGTTCGCGAGCAGCGCGGACGCGAGCGTGTCGCCGGGGTGGCCGGTGTACGCGGCGCCGTCGAAGGTGAAGCGGAGGGTGCGCGTGCGGTCGATCGTGCCGCCCTCCGGCAGGCGCCGGGCGCGGGTCATGCGCCGGGCTCCGTGCCCGTGTACGTGGACGCGATCGCGTGGGTGACGGTGTCGCGCTCGGCGTTGAACCAGCGCCGGCACCCCGCGGCGTGGACCCAGCGCTCCCGGAAGGCCCCCCTGGGGTTGTCGCGCCGGAAGAGGAAGTCCGCCCATGCGTCGTCCGAGATCGCCTCCGCGTCCGCCGGGAAGGCGATGTGCGCCTGGCCGCCGTAGCGGAACTCGACCTCCTCGCGGGGCCCGCACCAGGGGCAGCGGATCCGGAGCATCAGTGCGCGACCCCTGCGGCGCCGTGCTCGTCCACCAGGTCGCCGCTCACGAAGCGCTCCAGCGCGAACGGGCGCGCGAGCGCGTGCGGCCGCCCGTTCGCGACCGTGTCCGCCATCACCCAGCCGGAGCCCGGCGTCGCCTTGAAGCCGCCCGTCCCCCAGCCGCAGTTGATGTACAGGTCGTCCACCGGCGTCCGGCCGATGATCGGCGACGCGTCCGGTGCGGTATCGACGATGCCGCCCCAGGTGCGCAGGACGTGTGCCCGGGCGAAGATCGGGAAGAGCTCGAGCGCGGCCGCCATCTGGTGCTCGATGACATGGAACGAGCCCCGCTGGGCGTACGAGTTGTAGCTGTCGATGCCGGCGCCCATGACGAGCTCGCCCTTGTGCGCCTGGCTCACGTAGACGTGCACGGCGTTGGACATCACGACCGTGGGATGCACCGGCTCGAGCAGCTCGGAGACGAGCGCCTGGAGCGGGTGGCTCGTGATCGGCAGGCGGAAGCCCGCCATCTCCGCGAGGAGGCTGGAGTGGCCCGCCGCGACGAGCGCCACCTTGCCCGCGCGGATCGGGCCGCGCGAGGTGCGCAGGCCGGTCACGCGGCCGTGCTCCACGTCGATCCCCTGGACCTCGCAGCCTTCGATGAGGTCCACGCCGAGGGCGTCCGCGGCCCGGGCATAGCCCCACGCGACATGCTCGTGGCGCGCGATCCCGCCGCGCGGCTGGAACGTCGCGCCGAGGACGGGGTAGCGGACGTTCGGGTCGATGTTCAGGATCGGGCAGACCTCCCGGCACTGCTCCGGATCCAGCCAGAGGGCATCGATGCCGTTGAGGCGGTTCGCGGACGCGCGCCGCTGCCCCTCGCGGACGTCGTGGAGCGAGTGGGCGAGGGACATCACCCCGCGCTGCGAGAAGAGGAGGTCGTAGTCGAGCTCCGCGGCGAGCGTCTCCCAGAGCTGGAGCGAGTGCTCGTAGATCGCCGCGCTCGCGTCCCAGAGGTAGTTGGAGCGGATGATCGCGGTGTTCCGCGCCATGTTCCCGCCGGCCAGCCAGCCGCGCTCCACGACCGCGACGTCGCGGATCCCGTGGTTCTTCGCGAGGTAGTAGGCCGTGGCGAGCCCATGCCCCCCGCCGCCCACGATGACGACGCTGTACGCCTTGCGCGGCTCGGGGTGGCGCCAGAGGCGCTCGGGGTGGGGGATCGCGTGTCCGGAGGCGCTCACGGGCGAAGTGTCGCGGGGAAGCGCGGGACGCGTCAAGGCAGCGTGCCGGCGGGGCACACCGAGCGACCGCGCCGCCGTGTGGGCGACGCAGCGCCCGCGGCCCGTGACGGATACCCGACGTTCCCGCCCCGGCGACCCCCGGCGGTCGGCTTCGATGGCTTCCTCGAGCAGGTAGGTGGTTCCACCGTTACACAGGAGGGGCGCAGGATGATCCAGGGACATCTGGCGGTCGCACGTTCGGAGCGGCGTCTCCGCAACGCGCGGCGCCTCGCGGCGTCGGTCGTCTCGCTCACGGTCGCCACCGCCCGCTCCACGGGCTCCGCCTACGCCGCCGCGCTCGCGGAGCTGGGGATCGACCCCGGCTACAGCGCCTGGTCCGCGCAGTGGGGGGCCGCGGTCGCGGGCGCGCTCGCCGGGACCCCGCGGGAGACGGCCGGCGCGGTCCTCGCCCTCAACGAGCTCTGGTACGACGCGATCACCGTCCTCATGCTCCACGCGATCGCGACCGACTGAGACCGCGGGCCGAGGCGGGTCGGTGGGGGGTGCCTGGGCCCCGGGGTCGTCCCCCTCCCCGGTCAGCGGCGGAGGCAGGTCACCCAGGCGGTGACGGCACCGAGCGCCCCGGCGGGGTGGCGGTCGGCCCGGACCCGCCAGCCGTCGTCCGGGACCCGGTCCCGGTCCGCCCCGTCCCACGGGATGGACGCGGTGACCCGGACATCGTCCGCGCTCCCGATCGCGCTCACCCCGCCCGAGATGGCATGGGACCCACGCTTGCACCGGACGGTCGCCACGGCGCTCCCGCCCGGGGCAAGCGGGACCCCGAGGGAGCGCCGGAAGGAGATCGGCCCCGTCCGGCTCGCGCAGACGAGGTCCAGTCGGGCCGGCGTATCGCCCCCACCCGCATCGAAGAGCGAGACGGCCCAGCCATCGTCCACCGTCTCGCCGGGGTCGCCATCGTCGTACGGCCAGAGCGACGCGATCCAGCCGAGGCTCGTCTCGAACGTCACCCCGCCGGAGAGCGCGACCGTCCCGCCGAGCGAGCAGCCCACGAAGGCGACCCGCTCGGGTTCGCCGGGATCCACGAATTCGGTCACCCAGTGGGGGACCAGCACGCCCCGGTCGATGCAGATCGCGAACCCCCGGATCCGGGCCGCCTGCGGCCCGTGCGCGGTGACGAGGGCGCCGTCGTCGGGGAGCGCATCCTCGTCCGTCCCGTCCCGGAGGCGAAGCGCGGAGAGCCAGGCGGACCCGACGGCAGCCCGGACGTCGCCGCCGCTCCCGATCGCGAGCGTTCCCCGCGGACAGCCCGCCACCGCGGTCCCGTCGAAGCCGATCCCGACGACCGCCGACCGGCCGATCCGGTAGACGAGTCGCCCCGTCCGCCCGAGCGTCGCTCCCGCGCTCGCCGGAGCGGCGGCGCCCG
>JBJTJV010000203.1:0-10124 GCA_046352645.1 Chloroflexota bacterium
ATCATCGCGCGCTTCAGCGCGACCTCCGTCCGGTACGGCGTCGTGAAGCCGGGCAAGGAAGGGACGCGTCGCGCCCGCAAGGAAGGGACGCGCGGAGCGCGCGGAGGCGAGCGGGCGCATGAGGAGCGCGCTCCGGGCCCGGTCCGCGGCCGGATCGCCGGTCGCCGCATCGAACCAGTCGATGACGACCGGCCCGCGGTCCGTGAGCAGGACGTTGGCGGGATGCATGTCCCCGTGGCAGAGCGCGCCGCCCGCCGGAAGCGTCGCAAGGAGGGAGGTCGCCGCAGCGCGCTCGTCGGGCGCCAGCGGGGCCCGGGCGATCCGGTCGCGCACGCGGGCGGCAAGGGGCGGGATGCCCGGCAGCGGGCCCGCCGCGTGGATCGTGTCCTGCAGCCGCGCGAGCGCTTCCGTCAGCTCCGCCAGCTCGTCCGGGGCGGCCTTCATCCTGTCCCACATCGGGATCCCCACGATGCGCTCCAGGACGATGCCGGCACGTCCGTCCACGTCCACGACGCCGTCCACCGCCGGGGCCGGCAGCCCGGCGGCGCGGACCGCGGCGAGGACGGCAGCCTCCTGCCCTGCCCACTCGGCGGGGATCCCCGGCCGGAGGAGCTTGACCACGGTCGTCCGCGACCAGCGCACGACCTCGGCCGTGTTCCCCTTGCCGACCATCCCGCCGCGTCGCCGCTGCGCCTCCATCCCGCGAGTATGGCGCGCCGGCGTCGGTGCGACCACCCCCTCCGGCCGTGGCCGGGCGACGATCAGCGCCAGGCCGCCCGCGGGTGCTCGAGGCGCTGCGCGATCACCTGGAGCTCGTCCGTCGCGATGCCGAGCGTCTGGCCGATGCGGATCATCTCGCGGGAGTGCGGTCCGTCCATCCCGGCGATCTCGCGCCCGATGCGCGCGGTCGGCTCGGCGAGGATGCGCAGCCGCGCCGCCTGCCGGGTCCGGGTCTCCTTCTCCACCATGGTTCCGCCTCCGGTCGTCGTGATGCTCCCGTCGGCCCGCGGGAGCGGAAGTGCCGGAAGTCATCGTGTGCCGCGGGGGCCCCGCGCGCGCTCACAGGTCCGTCACAGGCGCATCGCGCCACGCTCGCAGCGCGCGGATCAGCCGTCTGCGAGGGCCGCGGGGGGCAGGACGAGGACGATCTCCGCACCGGTCCCCGGGGGGTGTGGCACTGCCCGGACGCGGCCGCCCATCCCCTCCGTGAGCGTGCGCACGACGTGGAGGCCGAGCCCGTGCCCGGCCGAATCGGCGCCGCGGAGGAACGGGCGGAACGGGTCGCTGCCCGGGGGCAGGCCGGGTCCGTCGTCGCGGACGGAGATCGTCACGCCGTCGGGCGTGCGCGCGCTGCCGACCACGATCGTGCTCCGGGTGTGCCGCAGCGCGTTCTCCAGGAGGTGCCGCACGACCGTCCCGAGCGCGTCCGGCGCCGCGAGCGCACTGACCCCCGACTCCGGCTCGGCCCGGACCGTGACCCCGGCCCGCAGGCCGCCGTGCTCGTGGACGATCGCCGCCGCGAGCGCCGCGACGTCCACCGGGACCGGCTCGAGCGATGCCGCGCGCGCGGTCTCCGCGGCCTCGTCGAGGATCGCGTCCACGAGGCGTGCGAGACGCGGCGCGCTCCGCGAGATCGCGGTCACCGCCTGGCGCCGGTCGGCCTCCCCGAATGCGTCCCCGGACGCGGGATCGGCGAGCAGCTCGGACCAGCCCGCGACGAGCGCGAGCTCGGTCCGCAGGACATGGGCGGCCTGGGCGAGGTAGTCCGCGCGCCGGACCACGCGGAGCGTCCGTGCCTCGCGTGCCCGGACCCGCTCGGTGATGTCCAGCACGGTCCCGTGGAGGCGGACACGCCCGTCCTCCGGCGCGCGCCCGAGCTCCCCGCGCGCCACGACCCGGAGGTGGACGCCATCGGCCCGGACGATCCCGTGCTCGATCTCGTAGGCCTCCGCCCCGCCGAGGGTCCGTTCCATCGCCGCGGCCAGCCGCGCGCGCTCTGCGGGCCCGTCCACGAACGCGAGGTAGGCCGCCCGGTCCGGTGTCGGTGCGCCGGACGGGAGGCCGTGGATCCGCGCCATCTCGTCCGACCACGTCATCGCCCCGTCGGCCGGGTCGAGCGACCAGCTCCCCAGTCCCGCGATCCGCTGCGCCTCCGCGAGCCCCCGGAGGCTCCGCTCGAGGATGGCCGCGGCACGCCGCTCCGCGGTCACGTCGCGCACCGCCACGAGGATCGTCCCGTCGCCCAGGGGGATCGATTCCGTCTCGAGGATGCGCTCGCTTCCCAGGCGGACCTGGGTCCGTTCCGCCCGCCCGGTGCCGAGCGCCCGTCCGTGGACCGCATGGAGGCTCGTCCAGACACGCCCCGGAGGTGCGAGCGCGAGCGCGTCCGCGAGGGTCGCGTCGAGGCCCGCGAGCGCCACGTACGCTCGGTTCACCCACGCGGGCTCCTCCGCCACGATCGCCCCGCCCGCATCACGCACCGGGCGCCAGATGACGGCCGGGTCCGGGAGTGCGTCCATGAGCCGGCGGAGGCGCTCCTCGCTGACGGACGCCGCAGCGCGCGCGGACTTCCGCATCCACGTCCTGCCAGCCGATCGTCGCGCCGTCCCCCGCCCCCGCGGCGTCGCGGCGCGGCCGGATCGCCGCCCGGTACCAGCGCCAGGCGGCGCCCGGCGCGCGGAGGCGGACCTCCGCATGGCGCAGGGCGCCGCCGGTGACCGCGCCATCCGCGAGCGCGGGCCGGTCCTCGGGATGGACGAGCGCCGCGAGGGCGATCCCCGCGAGCGCGCCCGGTGCCATGCCGAGCGCCGGGGCCGCGCTCGGCATGGCCCACGCGAGGGTGCCGTCGGGCCCGATCTCCGTCACGAGGTCGGACGCGTTCTCCGCGAGGCGGCGGTATGCATCGCGCGCCTCGCGGAGCGCCGCGCGGGAACGCACCTCCTGCGCGTTCACTCGCCCGACGACGAGCAGGCCGGCGGCGACCGGGGCGATGGTGAGCTCGGGGATCGCATCGTCGCGGTCACCCTGGAGACGCACCTGCCGGCGGATCGGCCGACCGGTCCGATGGACCTGTGCGAAGGCGCGCACGAGGATGCCGCGCAGCCCGGGCAGCGTGCCGAAGAGCCGGAGCCCGGTGGCCGCGGCGAGGTCCCGCCCACCGAGGTACCGGTCGCGCGCGAACGCATTCGCATAGAGGAGCTCCGCGTCGTCGAGGCGCCCGTCCGGCCCTGCGATCGGCCGAAGGATCGCGACCGCGTCCGGGTATGCCTCGACCGCCTCGCGGAGGATCGGGTCGGCGGTCCGGGCGCGCGCTCCGGCGACCTTCTCCGGCGTCACGTCCCGGACGGCGACCGCCGGCGTCCCGTCGGCATCCCCCGTGGCGCGGGCGGTGAGGCGGACGCTCCGTGGCGGACCGGCCGCGCCGCGGATCTCGAGGTCCACCGGGGCCGGACGCGCCTCGTCGCCCGCCGCGGCGAGGAGGCGCGCGATCCGCCCGGCCATCCCCGGCCCACCGACCGCCACGAGCGGCCGTCCCGTCAGCGTCTCGGTCGTCCGCCCGAGCAGGGCCGCTGCGGCGGGATCCGCGGTGCGCACGATCCCGTCCGCGCCCACCATGAGCCCCGCCGACGCGCCGGCCGCGCCGAGGTCGCCCGCCCGGACCGCCGGCTCCGCACCGGCCGGGTCGGACCGCCGGCTGCGGGCGTCGTCCGTGCTCACGCGCCGGTCCCCGGCTCCCCCCGGCCGAAGCGGTAGCCGACGCCGCGGACGGTCCCGATCGCGTCCGGCAGCCCCGCGTCCGCGAGCTTCCGCCGGAGGCGGCCGACGGTCACGTCCACGACATGTCCGTCCGAGTACCACGCACCCCACACGCGATCGATGAGCGCGTCGCGGCTCCACGCGCGGTCCGGCTCGTCCGCGAGCGTCGACAGGAGATCGAACTCCACCTTCGTGAGCGCGACCTCGCGACCATCGAGGAGGACGCGCCGCGCCCGGCGGTCGATCGTGAGCGGGCCGTAGCGGGCGACCTCCTCGCTCGTGCCGGCGGCGCCCCGGCGGACGGCCGCGCCCACCCGCGCCGCGAGGATCCGCGGGCTGAAGGGCTTGGTGATGAAGTCGTCTGCGCCGAGCTCCAGCCCGAGCACCTCGTCGAGCTCGTCCTGTCGGGCAGTGAGGAAGATCACGGGGACCGCCGAGGTCGCACGGATCGCGCGGCAGACGTCGTAGCCCGTCTCGCCGTCGAGGTTGATGTCCAGGACGACCGCGGCGGGCCCGTCGCGCAGCTCGGCCAGCGCCTCCACGCCGCTCGCCACCGCGCGCGTGCCCCAGCCGCCCACGCGCAGCGCGGCGGAGACCAGCGCGCGCACCTCCGCGTCGTCGTCCACGACAAGCACCCACGCCCCCTGCGTCGGCATCCCGGCCGGACCCTCCCTTCCGCCGACGTTCGCCTCCGGCAGCCACTGCGCTATCGTCCCGAGCGTGCCCCGGGGCGTCCCCGAGGTCCGCCGAACGAGGTAGCGATGCTCCGCGCATTCTCCCGCACCGTCCCCATGGCCGTCAGCCTCTGCCTCCTCGCGTTCGGGGTCGCGGTCGGCAGCGGGTTGCGGGCGGCGGATGCGCCCGTCACGATCCGCATCCTCCAGCTCTCCGACTGGCACGGCCAGCTCGATCCGCTCGCGACGGGCGACGCCGAGCTCGGCGGGGCCGCCGTGTACAGCACGATCTTCGCGGCCGAGCGGGCCGCGGACCCCGAGACGCTGCTCCTCACGGGCGGCGACCAGACGGGCGGGACGCCGCCGCTCTCCGCGCTCTTCGCGGACGCGCCCGCGATCGCGGCCCTGAACCTCATGGGCCTCGACGCCACGACGCTCGGCAACCATGACTTCGATGCCGGCTGGGAGCGGCTCCGCGACCGGATCGCGGAGGCCGGGTTCGCGGTCGTCGCCGCGAACCTCGAGGGCCGGGCGGGTGTCCTCGATGCGGTGCGGGACTTCGCGCTCCGCGATCTCGGCACGGTCACCGTCGGCATCGTCGGTGTCATCGATCCGGAGGCGCCGGGGCTCGTCTTCCCGGGCAGCTTCGGTCCGCTCACGATCTCCGACCCGGCCGCCGCGATGACCGAGGCCGCCGCCGCCGCACGTGCCGCAGGGGCCGACGTCGTCGTCGGTATCGCGCACATGGGCGTCGAGACCTTCGACGCGTCGGGCGCGCCCGCGGGGCCGATCGTGGACCTCGCCCGTGCCATCGACGGCGTGGACCTCCTCCTCGGCGACCACACGGACGTGGAATGGTCCGGCACGATCGACGGGCTGCCCGTCGTGGAGAGCTACTCCCGCGGGCGCTCGTGGAGCCGATCGACGATCACGTGGGATCCGGCGACGGGGCGTGTCACGGACGTCACGATCGAGCATCTGACCGCGGACGCGCGCACCACGCCGTCCGATCCGGCCGTGGTCGCGATGCTCGCCCCGTACCGTGCCCAGCTCGCGGACGCGCTCGGGGTCGTGGAGGGGACGGCGGCGGCGGAGATCCTGCGGGCGGACCCCTGCGGCGGCGATACCGGCCGGCTCTGCGCGTCCGCCCTCGGCGCCCTCGTCGCCGACGCCCTCCGTGCCGCGTACGGGACGCAGATCGCGCTCATGAACGCGGGCGGGATCCGGGCGGACCTCACCTGCCCCCTCGCCGACCTGCCCACGGACACCTGCCCGCCCGTGGAGCCCGGCGGCCCGATCCCGATCACCTTCGGCCAGGTCGTCGGCGTCCTGCCCTTCGGCAACCTCGCCGTGACGCTGACCGTGCGCGGCTCGGAGCTGCGCACGATCCTGGAGAACGCCGTCTCCCAGGCGCCCGCGCCGGATGGGCGCTTCCCCCAGGTCTCCGGCATCTGCCTGACGTACGACATCGCCGCCGAACCGGGCGACCGGATCGTGTCGGTCGTCGCCGACGACGACGCGGGGACCTGCGCCGGCCCGGAGCTCGACCTCTCCGACGCTGTCACGTACACGCTCGCCACGAACGAGTACGTCACCGCGGGCGGCGACGGCTACCCCGTCCTTGCCGATCGCGACGTCACCCGGGAGCCGCTCGAGGACGTCGTCGCAGCCTGGATCTCCGGGCAGGGGACGATTGCGCCGTCCACGGAGCCGCGCGTCCGCTGCACATCGAGCGGCGACGCGGCCTGCCCGGCCCCGCTCGCGCCCTGAGCGGCCGGCGCACCATGCCCGCGCGGCGCGCCGGAGCAGGGAGGGGGCGCGCCGCGTCGACCCGCCGCGCGCTGCTCCTCGTCGCGCTCGCCGCGGCAGGCGCGACGGCCGCGATCGGCACGCCCGGCGCGGCGCATACGGGCGGCCGCAGCGCGCACGCGCTCCCGCCCGTCGCGGACCCGGGGGCGCTCGTGGTGGTCGGCGGCAGCAGCCTCTGGTCCGACGCGGAGGTCGCGATCGTGCTGGAGCGTCCGGGCGCGCGGCCCGTCGCGCTCGCCACGGCGCTGACCGCGGGCGATGGCACGCTCGCTGCGCGGGTCCGGCTGCCGGACGGGCTGCCGGGCGGCGCGTGGACGCTCGTCATACGGCATCCATCGGGCGAGACGGCGGAAGCCCCGCTCGGTGTCCGCGACGGGCCGATCCCGCTCGTCGCCCTCGGTGCGGCGGCGCTCGTGGCGCTCGGCCTCCTCGCGCTCGCGCTCCTGCGCCGGGTCCGGGCGGCCTCCGGGCCGCCCGGCGGCGGTCAGCGGCAGTCGGGGAAGCGTGCCCGGAGGACGGCGGCGGCCGTGCCGTCCACCTCGGCGTCGTCGAGGCAGAGGTAGGGCGAGAGCATCCGGAGCGGGAAGTCCGGCACCGCGCGGAGGCGCACGATCGCCTTGTCGTAGGTGCCGTCGATCCGCGCGTCCGCCATGGCCTCCGCGAAGACCTCCTCGTTCAGGCGCGTGAACCAGGCGCCGTGGGCGACGGCCTCCGCGGTGCGGCCCTCCGCGCCCGCGTGGAAGAGCGCCCAGCTCCGCTCCGGGGCGAGCAGGGCCCAGGTCCCGAGGATGGCGCACGGCCCGCGCTGGCGCGCGTACGGGTAGATCGGCTCGGAGACGAAGTGCATCAGATCGGGGACCTCCGCGACGAGCCGGCCGACGAGCGTGATGTCCGCGGTCATCGTCTTCGTGGCCACGAGGTTCGGCACGTCGGCGATCCATCGGCGGTAGTGGTCCGCACCCAGGATGCGCCCCACCCGCCCGGTGTTGTAGTGCATGAAGACCGCGTCCGGGAAGGCGCCGCAGACCTCCCGGAAGAAGCGCTCCACCTCCGCGTCCCGGAGCACGTCCCAGCGGGGCAGGGAGAGCTGGAACGCGCGGAAGCCGAGGTCATGGGCGATGCGCACCCGCTCGATCACCGTCGCCGTGGACAGCGCGATCACACCCACCATCGCGTGGATCCCCGGATCGGCGGTCTCCTCGCGGAAGAGCCTGCAGACCTCGGTGAACCGGCGGGTGTCCACCGCGTAGCCCTCGCCCGCGGTGCCGATGACGTACATGGGGCGGAGGCCCGCCGCGCGCGCGGCCGCTGCCTGCGCGCGGAAGCGCGGGACGTCGATCTCGTCGCGGGCATCCCACGGGACGGTGCAGCTGACCATGACGGTGGCGGGGTATCTGGCGCTCATGCGCGGGACTCTGCCACGGTCGGCGGGTGCGCCGTCGGCCCGCCGCGCACGTCCGCGGCTGGCATCATCCGGCCATGGCAACGGAACGGATCGTCGCGGAGCGCCTCTTCGATGGCACGGGCGCGCCCGCGCTCGTCGGCGGGGTCGCCGTCCTCGTCGTGGACGGGCGGATCGCGGCCGCGGGCCCGGATGCCACGGTCCCCGCGCCCGAGGACGCGCGGGTCCGCGCCTACCCGGGTGCCACGATCCTCCCCGGCCTGATCGACCAGCACGTCCACCTCGGCGTCGGCCGGGCCGAGGACCTCATGGGGCAGATGGCCGCGCGCACGGATGACGAGGTCGTCCTCTGGGGCGCGGGCTCCGCGGAGCGGATGCTCCGCAGCGGGGTGACGACCGTCTTCGACTGCGGCAGCCGGGGCACGACCGGGATGCGCATCCGCGATGCGGTCGCGGCCGGGCTCGTGCTCGGGCCGCGGATCCTCGCGAGCGGCCGCCCGATCACGCCCCGCGGCGGGCACTGCTGGTTCTGGGGCGGCGAGGCGGACACGGAGGCGGAGGTCCGCGCCCTCGCCGCGCGCCTCCTCGACGAGGAGGGCGCCGACGGCCTGAAGATCATGGCGACCGGCGGCTACGCGACCTCGACCACGGACCCCCGGCGGCCGGCCTACCCGGTCGCGATCCTCGCCGCCGCGGCGGACGAGGCGCACCGGCGGGGCCGCTACATCACGGCCCACGCACACGCGCCGGAGGGGATCGCGTTCGCGTCGCGCGCCGGGATCGACTGCGTCCAGCACGCATCGATGATCGGCCCGTCGTTCGGCTGGGAGTTCGACGCCGCGGTCGCGCGCGAGCTCGCGGAGCGGGGCACGCGCTGCGCCATGACGATGATGCAGGCGATCCGCCGCCTGCACGCGGAGGGCGCGCCGACGGACTGGCGCGCGGCGGAGACGGGCGACCCGATCGGGCCCGTGCCCTGGATGCACTGCGCCCGCCTGCTCCTCGACGCGGGGGTCACGCTCGTCACGGGGACGGACATGACGCTCATCGACGACCCCGACCACGGCGAGGAGCTGCTCCTGGAGATCGAGGGGCACGTGGCGATCGGGATGCACCCCCGCGACGCGCTCCGGGCCGCGACGGCCGACGGGGCCCGGAACCTGCGGCTCGCGGACGAGACCGGGAGCATCCGCCCGGGCCTCGCCGCGGACCTCCTCGTCGCGGAGGGCGCGCCCGACCGCGACATCCACGACCTGCGCCGGCTCCTCCTCGTCCTGCGCGCCGGCCGCGCCGTCCACCCCGTGCGGCCCGCGCCGCCGGTCGTCCGCCTACCGCCCGCCGACTGACGGGCGGTCGGCCCGCGCCGTCGGCCACCGGCGCCCTCCCGCGCCGCCCCGCTATCATCGCGAAGGCCCACGCGGGACCCCACGGGCCCGCCCTGCGCCGTCCGGAGGGACCGCACCCGTCGATGCGCATCGATCGCCTTCTCCGCCGCGCCGAGGACCCCGAGCCCGCGCCGCGCCGCGGCCGCGCCGCCGCCGGCGAGGAGGCGGCGCCGCCCGCCCGCCGGCCCGGCACCTTCGACGAGCGGCCGCCCGTGCCGTCCTGCCCGCCCGGCTGGCGGACCGGCGCGCCGGACTTCGTGATCGTCGGTGCCCAGAAGGCGGGGACCACGTGGTGGTTCAAGCTCATCGAGGCGCACCCGAGCGTCGTCCAGCCGGAGGGCCAGCGGCCGGAGCTCCACTACTTCGACCGGCTCTGGGACACCTGGCCGGACGCAGCGTCGATCGCCGCCTACCACCGCTACTTCCCGCGCCCGGACGGCAGCCTCGCGGGCGAGAAGACGCCCGCCTACGCGAGCGTGCCGTGGGTCCTGCCGATGCTCCGTGCCGCGGCGCCGGACACGCGCATCATCCACATCGTCCGTGACCCGGTCACCCGCTACCTCTCCGGGCGCCGCCACGCCGAGCGCGCCTGGCGCAAGGCGGGCCTGGAGCTCGCGGACGTGCCCGTGGGCGATCAGCGGCGCGTCGTCGTCGACGCGATCGAGACGGGCTGCTATGCCCGCCAGGTCGAGCGGATGCGCGCGCTCTTCCCCGCCGAGCGGACGCTCGTCCTCCAGTACGAGCGGAACCAGGCGGACCCGCAGGGCCAGCTCGACCGGACGTACGCGTTCCTCGGGCTCCCGCCGCACACCCTGTCCGCGGACGAGCTGGCGCGGCCTCGGAACGCCTCCACGGGGCAGCCCGTGGTCGTGGCGCCGGAGCACCTCGCCTTCCTGCGCGATCACTACCGCCCGGACGTCCTCCGGCTGCGCACGCTCGTGCCGGATCTCGACCTCTCGCTCTGGCCCTCCTTCGCCGACCTCGCCTGACCCGGCGGGCGCTCCTGGCGCGGATCCCCTGACGGCGGGTCCGTCCGCCGCGGCCCCCGCGCGCCCGGACGATCGCGGCCGCGTTCTCCGCCGTCGCCGTCACGAAGGC
>JBJTJV010000204.1:0-13645 GCA_046352645.1 Chloroflexota bacterium
CCGGCCGTCCGGCCGGTACGCGCGAGGAGGGTGACGGATGCGGCGCTTCGGCCAGGTGATCGGGCTCCAGCCGGGTGCCTACGCCACGTACGTCCGGGCGCATGCCGCGGTCTGGCCGTCCGTCCTCGGCACGATCACGGCCTGCAACATCCGGAACTACTCGATCTACGCGCTCGGCGAGGACCGGCTGTTCGCGTACTTCGAGTACGTGGGCGAGGACTTCGCGGCGGACATGGCGCGCATGGCGGAGGACCCGGAGACGCAGCGCTGGTGGGCGGAGATGGAGCCCCTCCAGGCGCCGCTCGCCGAGCGGGCGCAGGGCGAGTGGTGGATGACGCTCCGCGAGGTCTTCCACCACGACTGAGAGGGCGCAGGGATCGCGCCGCACGGGAGGACGGATGGACGGCACGCAGAAGGGGATGGTCGCGATCACGGGCGCCGCGAGCGGGATCGGCGCTGCCACCGCGCGGGCGCTCGGGCGGCGCGGGCATCCGGTCGCTATCCTCGATCTCGACGCGGAGCGCGCGGCAGAGGTCGCGGGCGCGATCGAGGGCGCGGGCGGGCTCGCCTGGGGCGGCGCCTGCGATGCCACGGATCCGGCGTCCGTGGAAGCCGCGCTCGATGCCGCCGAGGGCGCGCTCGGCCCGGTCCGCCACGCGGTCACCGCCGCGGGCATCATCCGCAAGGCGCCCTTCCTGGAGCTCACGCCCGAGGCCTGGGACCAGACGCTGACGGTGAACCTCCGGGGGACCTGGCTGATGCTCCAGCGGACCGCGCGCCGGATGGTCGCCGCGGGCCGCCCCGGGTCGCTCGTCGCGATCTCCTCGATCTCCGGCCGGAGCGGCCGGGCCACCTCCGCCGACTATGCGGCGAGCAAGGCGGGCGTGATCAGCGTCGTGAAGAGCGCCGCGCTCGCGCTCGCGCCGCACGGCATCCGCGTGAACGCGGTCTGCCCGGGGATCGAGGACACGCCGATGACCGCGGCGATCCACGCGCAGACCGCCGTGGAGCTCGGCATCACGGCGGAGGAATCGCTCGCACGGATGGTCGCGATGGTGCCGCTCGGCCGGCTCGAGACGCCGGACGAGGTCGCGGACGCGATCGCCTACCTCCTCTCCGACGGCGCGCGCTACGTCACCGGCCAGGCGCTCAACGTCTGCGGCGGCGTGGAGATGGACTGAGCGGCGGGGCTCCGCTACGCTCGGGCTCCCCGCCCGCGCACACCGCCCTTCGCCGCAGAGGACCGACCCAGATGACCGACCAGCTCGCCGACCTGCGCGCCGCCCTCGGCCCCGTGGGCGCCTGGAGCTTCGCGATCCAGACCCGTCCGGCCGCGGAGGAGATCGCCGCCGTCGGCGCGTATCGCGCCGCGGGCTACCGGGCCGTCTGGTTCCCCGAGAGCATCGGCAGCAAGGAGGCGTTCAGCCACGCGGCGCTCCTCCTCGCGGGCGTGCCCGGGGTCGTCGTCGGGACGGGGATCGCGAGCATCTACGCCCGCGACGCGATGGCGATGGCGAACGGCGCCCGGACGCTCGCGGAGGCGTATCCCGGCCGCTTCCTCCTCGGCATCGGCGTGAGCCACGCACCGTCCGTGACCGCGCGAGGCGCGACGTACCTGCCGCCCGTGACGCAGATGCGCGCCTATCTCGACGCGATGGACGCGGTCGCATGGGCGGGCCCGGCCGGCGCGACGGCCGCGCCGCGGATCCTCGCCGCGCTCGGCCCGCGCATGCTCGCGCTCGCGGCGGAGCGCGCGGAGGGCGCGCATCCGTACTTCGTGCCCGTCGCGCACACGGCGATGGCGCGCGGCGTCCTCGGGCCGCGGCCGCTCCTCATCGTGGAGCAGACTGTCGTCCTCGATGCGGATCGCGACCGCGCCCGCGCGACCGCCCGCGGCTTCGCGGAGCGCTATCTCGGCCTGCGGAACTACGCGCAGAACCTTCTCCGCCTGGGCTACTCCGCGGAGGACGTGGCGGGCGCCGGGAGCGACCGCCTGATCGACGACGTCGTCGCGTGGGGGGACGTGGACGCCCTCGTCGCGCGCGTCCGGGCGCACCTCGACGCGGGCGCGGACCACGTGTGCGTCCAGGTCCGCGCGAGCGACCCGTCCGACCCCGCCCCCGCGGCCTACGCGGAGCTCGCGGCCGGGCTCGGCGGGCTCGTCCGCCCGTGACGTGGCGCGTGCTCCACGTGTGACACGCGAGGTGGCACGCACCCCCGGCATCGTCCGCGCATGAGCATCCGCTTCCTCCACTCTGCCGACTGGCAGCTCGGGATGACCCGGCACTTCCTCGGGCAGGAGGCGCAGGCACGCTTCAGCCAGGCGCGGATCGATGCGATCCGGACCCTCGGCACGATCGCGCGCGAGCGGGGCGCCGCCTTCCTCGTCGTGTCGGGAGACGTCTTCGAGACGAACCAGGTCGCCCCGGTCACCGTGCGCCGGACGCTGGATGCGCTGGGGGACGTCCCCGTGCCGGTCTTCCTCCTGCCGGGCAACCACGATCCGCTGGACGCGGCCTCGGTCTACCGCTCCCGGACCTTCGTGGACGGGTGCCCGGCGCACGTCACCGTGCTGGAGGACGGGCGCTGCCACCCCGTCGCGGGCGCGGAGGTGCTCGGCGCGCCGTGGAGCTCCAAGCGGCCGCTGCGGGACCTCGTCGCGGAGGCTGCGGCGGCGCTGCCCTCCGGGCGGGGCGTGCCGCGCGTCCTCGTCGCGCACGGGGCGACGGACGACCTGATGGAGCTCGGCATCAACCCGGCGATCATCCGCGTCGGGGATGCGGAGGCGGCGCTCGCGGACGGGCGGCTCGCCTACATCGCGCTCGGTGACCGCCACTCCACCACCGCGGTCGGACGGACGGGCCGCATCTGGTACGCAGGCGCCCCGGAGCCCACGGACTACGACGAGACGGACGCCGGGAACGCGCTGCTCGTGGAGCTCGCGGATGACGGCGCCTGCCGGGTGGAGAGGGTGGAGACCGGCACCTGGCGCTTCGTGCGCGAGCGGTTCGACGTGGATGGGCCGGAGGGGATCGAGCCGCTCGCACGCTTCCTCGCGGCGCTGCCGGCCAAGGACCGGACGATCGTCAAGCTCACGCTCGTGGGTACGATCACGCTCGCCACGGACGCGCGCCTCAAGGATCTCCTCGATACGTCGGGGGACCTGCTCGGCGGCCTGGAGCAGTGGGCCCGCCACACGGACATCGTGGTGCGCCCGGATGACGACGACTTCTCCGACCTGCGCCTCACCGGCTTCGCGGCGACCGCCGTGGACCGCCTCCGGGAGCGCGCGGATGCGGGGGACACGGAGGACGCGCGCGTCGCCCGGGACGCGCTGGCGCTCCTCGTCCGCCTCGCCCGGCCCGCGAGCGGGGCCGCATGAGGCTGCTCCGCCTGCGCCTGCGCGACTTCAAGGGCACGGACGACCGGACGATCGAGCTTGCCCGCACGGGCGTGACGATCGTGGAGGGGCCCAACGAGGCGGGGAAGTCGTCGATCCTCGAGGCGCTGGACCTGCTCCTCGAGGAGCTCGACAGCACGAACAAGGCGAGCGTCCGCGACGTCCAGCCGGTCGGCCGCGACGTCGGACCCTACGTGGAGGCCGAGATCGAGGCGGGCGCGTACCGCTTCACCTACGCGAAGCAGTGGCTCCGCGGCCAGACGACCACGCTCACCATCACGCAGCCGGTGCTGGAGAACCGGACCGGGCGGGAAGCGCACGAGCGCGTCCGCGCGATCCTTGCCGAGACCGTGGACGAGAGCCTCTGGAAGGCGCTCCGGATCTCGCAGGGTCAGGCCCCCGGGCGGGTGCACGTGGCCGGGAGCAGGAGCCTTGCGGACGCCCTCGACCGCGCCGCGGGGACCGTCCCGGTGGGCGCGGAGGAGACCTCGCTGTTCGACCGGGCGCGCGAGGAGTACCTGCACTACTGGACGGACACCGGCAGGCTGAAGGCGTGGGCGGAGGCGCGTGCCCGGGAGACCACGGCCGCGGAGGCACACCTCGCGGAGGTGGAAGCGGGGCTGCGCCAGATCGAGGCGGACGTCGCGGAGGTGGCCAGGCTCGAGGCGGAGATCGCCACGCTGGACGCGGCGCAGCCGGAGCTGGAGCGCCGGCGCACGGAGCTCGCGGAGCGCCTGCAGCGGATCGCGGACCTCGAGGGTCGCCAGGCGACGCTGGACGCGGAGGAGACGGCGGCCCGGACGATCGCCGAGCAGGCGCGCGGCCGCGACCTGGAGCGCGCGGGCCAGGTGGCGGCCGCGGCCGCCGCGGCGACGGACCTTGATGCACGCGTGGCGGCACAGGCCGCGGAGGCGCCGACACGCGCATCCGCGGAGGCGGGACGCACGGCGGCAGCGGCGGCCCGCGCGGCCGCCCGCACGTCGGTCGTCGAGGCGGATCGCCGGGCGCGGGGCATCCGCGCCGCGGTCGGCATCGCCCGGGACGCCCGGGAGCTCGCGGAGAAGGATCAGCGCCTGGAGCGGATCCGTGCCGCCCGGGCCGCGCGGGAGGCCGCGGCCATCGCCCTGCGGCGGTGCACCGTGGACGACGCGAAGCGGACGGAGATCGAGGCAGCCCATCGCGAGCTGCTCCAGGCGCGTGCCCGGCTGGACGAGGCCGGCCCTGCCGTCACGATCACCGCGCTCGCACCGCTCTCCGGCACCCTCGACGGGACGCCCCTCGCCCTCGCCACGGGTGCGGCAGAGTCCCGGCGTGTCCGCGACGCACTCACCTTCGAGGTGCCGGGGGTCGTCCGCATCGGGGTGGAGACGGGCACGGGGAGCGGCGACCTGCGGCGGAGGGCGGAGGACGCGGAGGCGCGCTACCAGGCGCTCTGCCGCGATGCCGGCGTTGCGGACGTGGACGGCGCGGCCACCGCTGCGGCGGAGCGCGCGCAGGTCGTCGAGGCAGGCAAGGCTGCGCGCCAGACGCTCGCCGAGCTCGGCGGCGAGACGGAGGACGGGGAGCGGCGGCTCGCGGCGGAGGTCGCGGCCCTGCGCGACCGGATCGCGGCGGCGGCGACGGAGGCACCGGTGGAGGGCGCCGCGACGGAGGAGGCCGCCCGCGCCGCGGAGGTCGCGGCCGAGGACGCGCGCGGCGCGGAGCAGGTCGCGGAGGCCGCGGAGCGCGCCGCCGCGGAGCAGGTGGAGCGGGTGCGTGCCGCGGCGGAGGCGACCGCGCAGGCGGTCGCGGTGGCCCGGGCGCGCGCGACGGAGACCGCACGCGTGCTCGCCGATGCGCGGACGCTCGCACCGGACGCGGAGCTCGCGGCACGCGCCGCGGAAGCGGAGGCCGCGGCGCGCACCGCGGCCGCGCGTGCCGCGGAGGGACGCGCGCTCCTTGCACAGGAGCAGCCGGAGGTCGTCCGGCTGCAGCTGGACAACGCGAAGACCGTCGCGAACGACGCCACGCGGCGTCGCTCGGAGCTCGCCGAGCGAAGGACGCTGCTCCGCGGCACGCTCTCGGGCCGGGGCGAGCAGGGCCTCGCCGAGCAGCGCGACGCGGCCATCACGCGGCGCGATGCCGCGCAGCGCGACGCGGACGCGGAGCGCAGCCGGGCGGAGGCGCGGCGCGCCCTGTACGACACGCTCCGCGAAGCGCGGGACGCGGCCCGCACTGCGTACCGCGAGCCGCTCCGGGCACGGATCGAGGAGATCGCCCGGACGCTGCACGGCAATGGCGTCGGGATCGTGCTCGGCGAGGACCTCACCGTGGAGAGCCGGGCGCTGGACGGCCGGTCGATCCGGCACGACCTGCTGAGCGTCGGGGCCCGCGAGCAGCTCTCGATCATCACGCGGATCGCCTGCGCGATGATCGTGGCGGAGGACGGCGGCGTGCCGCTCATCCTGGACGACACGCTCGGGAACGCGGATCCGGAGCGCCTCGCGGCGATGGGCGCGCTGCTCGCCTACGCGGGACGGACGTGCCAGGTGATCATCCTCACCTGCTTCCCGGACCGCTTCCGCGACATCGGCGGCGCGCACCGCATCCGGCTCGGGTAGCGCGGAGGCGGCGGGCGCATCGTCGGGCGGCGGCCCGCGCATCGCCGAGCGCCGGCCGGCGGCGGGCCGATCGCGCCGCCGGCGCGCGGCGCGGCGGATCAGGCCGGCGTGTCGCCCTCCGCCATCCCGTCGAGGACTCGCTCCTCGGCGCGGAGCACGGCGACCTGGGCGCTGAACTCCACGTTCGACCAGTGCGCCATCGTCTCCGCGGGCGTGGGCCCTCCCACGTGCACGGTGCCGTCCGGCTCGACGATGAGGACGTGGCGCATGCCGTTCGCCTCGGTGCGCGCCCATGCCGCGGCGATCGTCTCGGCCTGCGCCGCGCCGACACAGGCACCGGCGGCGACGTGGTGGTCCGCGACGTGGCGGATACCGCGCTTGCGCATCATGCTCGTGGCCTCGGGCAGGGCCATCTCCTCGGCGATCAGGTCGCGCAGGTGGAGCGCGACACCGCTCACCGCGGTCGTCCAGCCGGGGAAGGCCGCGAGGAGCGCGGCGTGGAGGGCCGCCGTCCCCGGATCGCCCGCCGCGAGCGGCGCGTCCGGCGGGATCTCCCCGATGAGCCGCCCCAGGGCCTCGCGCGCATCGAGCGTCACGAGCGTGCCGTCCGGCCCGCGCTGGCTGATCGTGCAGCCCTCCATGGCGCCGAGGCCGCGCTCGAAGAGGCGGCCGAAGAGCGTGACCGCGGTGGCGACCGCGTCGTCCACGGGCAGCGGGCTCACCGGATCCCCTGCCCCGCCGCGGCCCGCAGCCGACCCCGGATGCGCGCGTGCTCCAGGCGCAGGCGGAGGATGTCCGCGCCGCGGATGTTCGTCGCGGCGTCGCGCGCCACGCTGATGATGCCGTGGCCGGGCGAGATGGAGACGGCACCGTCCGCCCGCGGCACGTGCCCGAGCAGCTCTTCCACGCGCCCGTCGTGCGCCTCCGTCTGCGCGGGCAGCCCGGGTTCCAGCAGGACGACCGGCACGCCCCACGGCTCCGGCCCCGCGGCGACGATGCCGGGCGTCCAGCGGGCCGCGGCCGCGAGCGCCTCGGGCAGGTGGAGGTGGTAGACCGAGCCGAGCTCGGGGTACGCACGGTAGAGGCGCAGGTGCAGCCCGGTCTCGCGCGACACGCGCCGCGGATCGCCGTCGCGGACGCCGCCGTCGAGGTCGTGGATCACCATGTCGTCCGGGCCCAGGCGCCAGCCGTCGTTCTCGCTCGCGAGCGTCGGCGTGATGACGACCTCGTCGCCGATCCGGACGCTCATGTTCCCGCCCTGGAGCTCGGTCATCCTCCGGTCGTAGAGAAGGTAGGCGACCCGGGCGACGAGCGCGCGCGCCGCGGCCCGGCGGGCGGCACGCGGGTCGGAAGCGGTCGGCGTCTCCATGGGCGCCAAGTCTACGCGGCCGGGCCCGCGGCCGACCACGTGACCGCGACGGGGTCCGGGAAGAGCGCGCAGGCGTCCGCAAGGGACGCGCCGCGGACGGCGATCGCCGCGAGCCGGAGCGCGCCGATGCTCCCTGCCTCGTCGCTCGCGAGCGTCGCGACCGGTCGGCCGAGGACCGCGGCCTTCAGGCGGAGCGTCGCGGGCTGCGCCGCCCCGCCGCCGACGATGACGATCCGGTCGATCGCCCCGCCCCCGCCGATCCATCCCGCCGCGTAGTCCGCGAGCACCGCGGCCCCCGATTCGAGGACCGCCTGCAGCACGTCCGCCTGCGCCGTCCCGGCGGCGAGGGCTGCGCGGACGGACGGCTCATCGAGCGCGATGCGCCGTCCTACGGGGACCGGGTCCGCCGCGGCGAGGAGCGGGCCGATCCCCTCCGGCGCGGCCGACCCGATCGCCCCCAGGAGCACGCCGATCGGCACCCGCGAGTAGCTCAGGTACGTCCCGGGCAGCACCCAGCGATGGATCAGGCCGCCGACCGCGCCCGCCGCCGCACGGACGACCGGGAGCGGCCCGACACCCGCGAGGTGCTCGAAGGTGCCCGCGATGTTCACGAGCCGCTCCTCCCCCGGCGCCACGGCCCCGAGGAAGGCCGCGCAGTTGTCCATGGCGCCGAGCACGACGCGCGCGCCCGGCGGCAGGCCGAACGCCGCGGCCGCACCCGGCAGCACCGGCCAGGCAGAGGTCGGCGGATGGATCCCCGGCAGCCGCGACGCGTCGAGGCCGGCGGCATCGAGGATCGTGCTGCTCCAGCGATCGGTCTCGAGGTCCATGCACATCGTCCGCGAGGCCCACGTCGGGTCCTCCGCGTCCGCGCCGGTCAGCCGCGCGACGATCGTGCCGCGGAGCGAGCGGAAGCGATGGAGGCCGCGCAGACGGTCCGGGTCGGTCGCCCGCCACCAGAGCCAGTGGTGGAGGAAGGACGTGAGCCGCGGGTCCTGCCCGGTCAGCGGGAAGAGGATCGCCGGGTCGATGCCGGTCGCAGCGAGGAGCCCGGGCACGGCACCCGGCCGCAGGTCGGCGGGCGAGAGCGCGGGTGCGAGCGGCCGCTCGTCGCGGTCGAAGGGTGCCATCGCCGTGCCAAGACAGGAGAGGACGAGCGTATCCGCCGGGTCCGCCGACGATCCGGCGAGGAGCCCGGCCACGAGCCCGGCGGCCGCATCCGCGACCGCGTCCGCGGGGAGCTCCAGGCGGCCGGGCGCGTCAGCCACCGCGGGCGTCGGCACGGATCCGGTCGCGAGCGTCGTGCCGTCCCAGCGCGCGACGATCGCCTTGAGGCGCGAGGTCCCGATGTCGAGCGCGACGACGCTCACGGCACACCACCCTTCCGGCCACCGCTGCCGGACAGCCGCAGCAGGAGGACGGGGATCCGGCGCCGGAACGAGCCCTCCCCGGTGTGGACGCCGATGGTCCAGCGCTCGGGGAGCCGGTACCACGCATCGGCGGCGATCTCCGTGAGGACGCGGACGCGGCGCACGGCGGGATCGGCGCTGTCCCGCGTGACCGCGGGTGCGCTCACCGTGAGCACGAGGCCCCGACGGCGCGCCTCGCCCGCGATCCGGTACGCGTGGTACGGCGAGGAGACGCCGACATAGCGTCCGCCCTTCCCCTCCGCGGCGAGCGCCCGGAGCGCGGCGCGCGTGCTCATCGCCGGCCGCAGCTCATGGACGGCGTCCGCGGGCACATCCTGCGCGACGAGCCAGTCACGCATCACCTCCGCCTCGTCGAACGCACCGCTCCGGTCGCCCGCCACGCGGATCACGGGCGCGACACCCCGCGCATGCAGCGCCCGGGCATGCGCAAGCCGGTCGCGCAGCTCGTCGCCCGGTCCGTCCGCGTCCACCGCCGCGCCGAAGACGACGATCGCGTCCGCGGGCCGGGGCCGGCGGCGGACCGCGGCCGCGCTCGCCCGCCGGTGGCGCCGGTGCAGGAGCAGCGCGATCCCGCCCCCGGCCGCGCACGCACCGGCGCCCGCGAGGACGACGGCCGCGAACGCCGCCCGCAGCGCGCTCACCCGAGCCCCCGCGTCCGGCGGACGCCGAGCCCCCAGGTCTCCAGCAGCGTCCGCGTCGCGATGCCCATCGCATACCCGGCCGTGAGGGTGTCGTGCTGCGCTTCCGTGAGGAAGGCGATGGCGAGCGTCCCTCCGTCTGCCGTCAGGAGAGCGACGTCGTGCGCGACGCCGGGGAGCGAGCCGGTCTTGTGCGCGATCGCGACATCGTGGCCGGTCGCGCCGAGCGGGATCCGGCTGTTCAGCAGGCTGTTGGCGAGCGCGTGGGCGGTGCGCGGGTGGCGGGCCGCGTCCGTGCCGGCGGCGAGGAGCGCGAGCGCATCGGTCGCGGTCGTCGTGCCCACGGGCGGCGCCGCCGGATCGCCGGGATCGGGGCCGATCGTGGTGGCCGGGCAGCCGGCGGCGACGAGCGCAGCGCGGACGGCGGGGAGCCCGACCCGATCGAGGATCGCGGCGGTGGCCGCGTTCTCGCTCAGCGCGAGCATCAGGCCGATCGCCTCGGACACGCTGAGCGCGCGCTCCGTACCCAGGAGCCAGGGCAGGCCGGGGCCGCCTGTGCGCGCACGGAGCTCGGCCACGGGGACCGGTCCGTCCGGGTCGAGCGTGCCGTCCGCGATCGCACGGTCGGCGGCGATGCCGATCGCGACCTTCAGGACGCTCGCCCCCGGCCGCGGCACGTCCGCGGCGTGACCGCCCTCCCAGGCACGCCCGTCGTCGCACGCGAGCCGCGCCCGGACGGAGCGCCCGGGCTCCGCCGCCCAGGCCGCGAGGATCGCGTCGGACGCCGCGGCGGGCGACGGGAGCGGGGCTGCGACGCGGGTCATGGGCTCAGACCCCGTCGCGCGCCGCGAGCCGGGCGAAGCGGCCACCCTGCCGGAGCAGCTCGGCAGGTGTCCCCTCCTCGGCGATCCCGCCGTCCGCAACGACGAGGACGCGGTCGGCGGCCTGGACGGTCGTCAGGCGGTGGGCGATGACGATCCGGGTCGCGGCGGCGCCGAGGATCGTGCGCATGACGACCGCCTGGGTGACGTTGTCCAGCGCGCTCGTCGCCTCGTCCAGGTAGAGGATCCGCGGCCGGCCCGCGAGCGCGGCCGCGATCACCAGGCGCTGCCGCTGGCCGCCGCTCAGGCCGCTCCCGCCGGGGCCGACCGGCGCGTCCAGCCCGCCCGGCATCCGGCACACGTCGTCCGCGAGGCCGGCCTCCGCGAGCAGGTCCCAGACCGCGTCGTCCGGCAGCATCCGCGGGCCGCGCACGGAGGACGCGATCGTGTCGCCGAGCGGGCGGGAGGCCTGGAGGACCGTGCCGATCTGGCGGCGCACCGCCACGATGTCCAGCCCCGCCAGGTCCTGCCCGTCGTACGTGACCGCGCCGCTCCACGGCGTCTCGAAGCCGAGGAGGAGGCGGAGCAGCGTGGACTTGCCGCCGCCGCTCGGGCCGACGATCGCGACCATCTCCCCGGGCCGGACCGCGAGCGAGAGGTCGCGGACGATCGGCGGGGCATCCGGCCGGTAGCCGAACGTCACCCGGTCGAGCGCGACGGCTCCATCGAGCCGGCCCGGCGGACGGGCCGCCTCCGTCCGCTCCTCCGGGGCCGCCACGATCGGGAGCGCCCGCGCGAGGATCGGCCCGAGCTCGGCGAGGCTGGTCACCTGCGCCCCGAGCTGGGTCATCGCGACCGCGAGCTGGATGACCGCGATGTAGAGCGCGAGGAAGGTCCCCGGCGCCTCCGGGGACCCCGGCCGAAGCCGCTCCCCGGGGACCGCGAAGACGACCGCGATGAAGACGAGGAGGACGGCGGCAGGCCCCACCGCATCGATGACCGGGCTGAGCTCGGTCGCGCGCAGCCGGGCGACGAGCGCCCGCGTGCTCCCCGCCTGGTCGCGGGCCCAGCGCGCGAAGGCGCGCTCCTCGAGACCCGTGACGCGCCACGAGACGAGCGAGAGGACGAGGCCCTGGAGCGTCGCGTCCGTCCGGCTGCGTGCCTCGAGGAGCGCCGGGAGCCGGCGACGCGCCCGGAGCTCCACGCCGGTGGAGGCGGCGAGCGCGACGAGCGCGGCGGCGCCGCCCACGAGCCCGTAGAACGGGTCGAGCGCGAAGAGGAAGAGGATGTTCACGAGCCCGAACGCGGAGGTGAGCGCGGCGGCGACGAGGTGGTCCTCCACCTGCGCCCGCGCAGCCTCCACGCTCAGGGCGCGGTTCACGACCTCGCCGGTCGTCCGGTCGCGGAAGAAGCCCGTCCGCACGCCGAGGAGCCGGGCCCCGACCGCGGGCGCCAGCACGGCGTCGAACGCGTCCCGGATCCGGACGACGGTCAGGCCGCGGGCGTAGAGGACGACCCCGACGCCGGCCGTGCCGAGCGCGAGGCCCGCGAGGATCGCGACGATCGCGCCGGTGTCGCCGTCCGGTACCGCCTGCTGGAAGATCGCCTGGGTCGCGAGCGGCAGGAGGAGCCCGGCGACCCCGCCGACGAGCCCGAGGAGGGCGAGCGCGAGGAGGTCCGGCGCGCGCCGGCGGAGCGCCCAGCGGACGAGCGTCCGGAGGCGCGGGTCCGCGGGGAGCGGCTCGGCGATCGCGAGCGCCCGCGGGCCGACATCGGCCGCCGTGGCGCCGTCGAGCGGACGAGCGCGCCGGGTCCCGGCCCGGATCCGCACGAAGCGCGCCCCGTCCGGGACGATCGCCGCGGGCCCGTCCGCGCCGTCCACCACGAGCGGCCCGGTGAGCGCCCGCCACCAGCGTCCCGCGAGCCGGCGCTCCCAGCCGAGCGCGCCGGCGGCGGCGAGCGCGGCCGCCTCCGTCCCCACGGCCGCGGCGACCTCCGGATCGGCCGGGCGCGGGGGGTGCCCCGCGGCGGCAGCGGCGAGCGCGACGGCATCCTCCGCCGGGTCCGCGCGGACGGGGATGCGCGCGATCGGGAGCGCCCGCGTCGTGGCGAGGTCGTCGATCGCGGCGGCGAGGCCCGCCGGATCGTGGCCCGGCTCACGCATGGATCAGCTCCGCGAAGCGCCCCGTCTCCCGCAGCTCGGCGTACGTCCCGGACTGGACGACCCGGCCGCGATCCATGACGACGATCGTGTCCGCGTCGCGGATCGTGGAGAGCCGGTGCGCGACGACGAGGAGCGTGCAGCCGCGCGCCCGGAGGTTCGCCTCCAGCTCCGCCTCCACGACCGGATCGAGCGCGCTCGTCGCCTCGTCCAGGACGAGGAGCCGGGGCCGCCGGACAAGGGCGCGCGCGATCGCGAGCCGCTGGAGCTCACCGCCGCTGAAGCCGCCGCCGGCCGCCACCTCCTCGTCCAGCCCGAGCGGCCGGGCGTCGATCGCCGGGCCGATGCACGCGTCGCGGATCGCATCGGCGATCGCGACCTCGCCGATCGCCGGATCGAGGAGGGTGAGGTTCTCGCGGATCGTCCCCGGGACGATCACCGGCGTCTGGGGGACGTAGGCGATCGATGCGGTGCGGTAGGGGCGCGGGAGCGCGAGGCGCGGGACCCCATCGATGGCGACCGTGCCCGCCTGCGGCACGAGCTCCCCGATCGCGATCCGCACGACGGTGGATTTCCCGCTCCCGCTCCCCCCGACGAGCGCCACCCGCGCACCGGCGGGGACCGTGAGATCCAGCCCGTCGAGGACCGGTGGCGCATCCGGCGTGTAGCCGAAGACGACGCCGGACAGGGTGAGGGTCGCGGGGCCCGCGGGGACCGGCCGGGCCGCGGCGGGCGGGCCGGTGACGACCTCCGGGTCGAGCGCGCGCGCCGCGACCGCGCCGATCTCCGCCGACTGGCTCCGGATCCGGGCAGACAGGAGGCCGAGGTAGACGATCTGCCCGGCCGGGACGAGGAGCGCGACGAGGAAGCCCTGCGCGGCGACGAGCGTGCCCAGGGTGAGCGAGCCGTCCAGGACGAGGAAGGCGCCCGCGCCGAGGACGAGCGCCATCCCCGCCGCGAGCGTGAGCGGCGCGACGATCCCCAGGCGCTGCGAGCCCGCGCCGAGCTCGGCGGTGCCGGTCGCGAGCGCCTCGCGCTGCCGGGCCCAGCGGTCGAAGACGAATGCCTCCGCCGCCGCCGCCTTCACGGTCTCGATCGCGGCGACGACCCGGCTCGTCTCCTCGGTGAGCCGGACGCGCTCCGCATCCGCGCGCCGCTGGGCCGCGAGCCGGCCGCGGAGCAGCCGGACCGAGGCTGCGGCCGAGACCGCGACGACCCCGAGAGCG
>JBJTJV010000205.1:0-11926 GCA_046352645.1 Chloroflexota bacterium
CCGGCGTCCTCCGTGCCGCCTATGCCGCCTTCGCGGTCCTCGGCGTCGCACATCTGCTCCTGCCCACGCTCATCCGGCAGATCCAGGCGACCTTCGGCCAGGACGACGCAGGGATGGGCCTCGGCTACCTCCTCTACGCGCTCTTCTACGTGATCGGAGCGGCGCTCAGCGGCGCTGCGATGGCACGCGCCGGGATCCGCGCGACGCTCCTCGCGGGTCAGCTCCTCGTCACGCTCGGGCTGGCAGGCATCGCGATCGCCCCGACGTGGACGCGCCTGGGCGGCGCGTGGGCGCGCAGGGGGTTAGGCGCGGGCATCTTCGACCCGGCCGTGAACGCGCTCATCCTGCGGCTCTACCGGGGACGGAGCGCGGCCCCGCTCAGCCGGCTCCACCTCGCGACGGCGCTCGGCGCGCTCGCGGGGCCGGTGGTGATCGGCGGGGCGGTGGCGGCAGGCCTCGACTGGCGGGTCGCGTGCGCGGGGGTCGCCGTCGTCGCGCTCGGGACGGTCGGGCTGCTCGCCCGCCGGCCGCTGCCCGGGCGGATGCCGCCGGACGCACCGTCGGGCGCCGGCGGGTCGCGGCGGCGGATCCCCGCGGTGCCCCGGCCGCTGCTCGTCCTCGCGCTCGCGATCGCGGCGGCGGTCGCCGCGGAATCGGGGGTCTCCAACTGGCTCGTGCGCTACCTGGAGCCTGCGCCGCTGGCGACCGCGACCTTCGCCCTGTCGCTCTTCTGGCTGGGGATGGCGGCGGCGCGCGGGCTCGCGTCCGTGGCGGCGCCGCGGTTCGGGAGCGTCCGCTACGCGGTCACGGCGGGGGTGGCCTGCGGCGTCGCCACGATCGCGGCGGTCATGGTGCCGGTCCTGCCGCTGGAGATCGCGCTCTTCACCCTCGCGGGCTTCGGCATCGGCCCGGTCTATCCGCTCATCGTCTCGATCGCGGGCGACCTGCTCCCCGGGCGGGCGGAGCTCGTGGGGAGCGTGCTCGCGACGGCGGCGATCGCGGGCGGCCTCGTCTACCCGCCGGCGATCGGGCTCCTCTCCGCGTCCGTCGGCCTCGGCGTGGGGATCGCGGGTGCGGGCGCCGCCGCGCTCCTCGCGGCGGCGCTCATCCTCCTTGCGGTGCGGGTAGGGCGGGCCGGACGCGCGGCCGGCGGATGAGCCCGTGGAGCGCGCGGGCTATGCTGCGGGCATGAGCCTGAACGTCCTCGTCCTCGGTGCCGGCTTCGGCGGCCTCGAGCTCTCCTCCCACCTTGCGCAGACGCTCGGCGACCGCGTCGCGGTGACCCTCATCGACCGGTCGGACGCGTTCGTCTTCGGCTACGCCAAGCTCGACCTCATGTTCGCGGGGCGGAGCCTCGATTCCATCCGCCTCCCCTACCGGGACCTCGCCGTCCCGGGCGTGCGCTTCCGCCGGGAGACGATCACGGCCATCGACCCGGTCGCGCGCCGGGTCACCACGGATGGCGGCACGTATACCGCGGACGTCCTGGTCGTCGCGCTCGGCGCCGGTTACGACGTCGCGGCGACGCCGGGGCTCGCGGAGCACGGCCACGAGTTCTACTCGGTCGAGGGGTCCGTGCGGGCGCGCGATGCGCTGGCGGGCTTCGGTGGCGGCCACGTCGTGGTGGGCATCTGCGGTCCGTCGTTCAAGTGCCCCCCGGCGCCGAGCGAGTGCGCGATCCACGTGGACGAGCTGCTCCGCACGCAGGGCGTCCGGGACGCCTCGAGCGTCACCCTCGTGAGCCCCTTCGGCCTGCCGGTGCCGCCGTCGCCGGAGCTCTCCGCCGCCATCCTCGCGCGCTTCGCGGAGCGCGGCATCACCTTCCGCCCGGATCGGCGCATCGCGTCGGTGGATGCGGATCGATCGGTGACCCTCGACGACGGGTCGCGGCTCCCCTGCGACCTTCTCCTCGGCGTCCCGGTCCACCGCGTGCCGGAGGTGGTCGCCGCATCCGGCCTCGCGGAGAACGGCTGGATCCCCGTGGCGAAGGCGGACGGCGCGACGCGCTTCCCCGGCGTCTACGCGGTGGGCGACGTCACGAGCGTGGGCACGCCCAAGGCAGGCGTCTTCGCCGAGCGCCTCGCGCGCGTCACGGCAGAGACGATCGTGGCGCAGGTGCGGGGTACGGAAGCGCCGGCCGCCTACGACGGCACGGGCGCCTGCTGGATCGAGATCGGCAGCGGGAACGTCGCGCGCGTGGACGTGGACTTCTTCTCCACGCCGGGCAAGCCGATCGGCGTCTTCACTCCCCCGTCCGCGGAGACGGCCGCGGCGAAGGCCGACTTCGGGCCGTCGCGCCACCGCCGCTGGTTCGGGCTCGCCGGGAGCTGACCGCAGGGGCGCCCGGCGCCCTCAGCCGATGCGCGTCGTGCGCGTCTGCGTGTCCGGCCGGGCGAGGAAGTCGTCGCGCAGCCGCACGCCGAGCCCGGGGGCCTCGCCGATCGTCACGTGGCCGTCGCGGACCTCCGGCACGCCGTCCGCGATCCGCCGATACCAGTCGCTCGTGAAGGCACGCACGGTCTCCGCGATCACCGCGTTCGGCTGCGCGGCGGCGACCTGCGTCGTGACCGCGAAGGAGACCGGGCCGGTGCAGTCGTGGGGCGCGAACCCCACGCCGTAGGTGTCCGCAAGGGCCGCGACCTTCACCGCCTCGGAGATGCCGCCCGTCCAGCCGACGTCCACGATCGCGACGTCGAGCGCGCCCGCGTCGAGGAGCGGCTTGAAGCCACGCCGACCGGTGAGCGTCTCACCCGCGGCGATCGGCACGGACGTGCGCTCGCGGAGCATCCGGTACGCCTCGGGCGCATCGGGGCGGATCGGGTCCTCCACCCACCAGGGGCGGATCGTCTCGAGCTCGCGCAGGAGGGTGACCGCCCCCTTCACGGACCACAGCCCGTGGAGCTCCACGAGGATGTCCATCGCGTCGCCGACGGCGCCGCGGATCGCCTCGAGGACACGCATCCCCTCGCGCAGCGCCGCGTACGGCAGGTCGCCGCCGCGGGTCGCCTCGGCCGCGGGGTCGAAGGGCCAGACCTTCATCGCGGTGTAGCCCTCCGCGAGGAGCGAGCGGGCGAGCTCGGCCGGCCGCTCCATGAAGGCCGCGAGGTCCTCGTACGGGCGGTCGGCGGCCGCGGTCGCGGGGATCCCCCAGTTGTCCGTCGCCTGGCGGTCCTCGCGCGCGACGTACGCGTAGCCCGCGCACGTGTTGTAGACGCGGAGCCGCGGCGCGAGCGGGCCGCCGAGCAGGCGGGCGACCGAGCGGCCGGCCGCCTGCCCGAGGAGGTCCCAGAGCGCGATGTCGATCGCGCCGATGCCGCGGGTCTCCGCGCCCGAGCTCGCGTACCCCACGTACGGGCGCAGCGCGACCTGCACGGCGGCGGGCGTCGCGTCCTCCACGTGCGCGAGGAGCGGGGCGGCGGTGCCGTGGAGGTACGCCTCGACCGCGTCCGCGCCCCAGAAGGTCTCGCCGAGACCGGTGCGACCGTCGTCGGTCCGCAGGGTGAGGAGGCAGACGTTCGGCTGAAGGGGCGTCCGGTGGGTGGACAGCTCGGTGATGCGCATGCGCGGGAGCCTATCGGACGGCGCCGGGCGGAGTGCCCCCGTCGCGCGGCGTCGCGTACCGCCCGAAGCTCCGCTCGAAGGCGCCGGCCGCGCGGTGCATCGCCCGGAGCCCGGCGAGCGTCTGGAGCGACCCCGGCGGCGAGTACGGCGTCGCGTTCACGTCCACGACGTGGATGCGGCCGTCGCGCCGGTCGCGCAGGACGTCCATCTCGCACAGGTCGAGGCCCATCGCGTCCGCGAGCTCCCCGAGCCGAACGAGCTCGCCCGCGCCGAAGACCGCGAGCGGCGCCGCGACCCGGGCGGGGAAGCCGACGTTCCGGAAGCGCTCCTCGATGCGGCGGCGCTTGCGGAAGACGGAGACGACCTCGCGGCCGATCACGGTGACCCGGAGGTCCTCCACGATCCCGGGCTCCACCTCCGTATCGATGAGGCGCTCGTAGACCTGCCCGGGGACGGGCGCGGCGAGGGGGCCGGTGACCACCATCCCGTCCTTCGCGCCGTTCGCGTCCGCCTTCTGCACGATCGGCCCGTGCGTCGTGCACGGGTCCACCGCGTGCGTGTAGCCGAAGACCCGGGCGTGCATCTCCCCGACGCGCCGCTTGGAGATGTCGCGACAGCGCTCGTTGAGGACGCGGCCGGCGCGCGGGCCGAGGTGGTCCGATGCGGTCGTGTCGTGGAAGCGGAGGCCGAGGCCGGGCACGAGGCTGCCGGGCGGTCCGGCGTCGTCGTCGACGATGCGCATGCCGCAGAGGGCGGCGAGCTTCCACGCCAGGTACGGGCGGAGGACGGGGTCCGGTCCTGCCACGAGGACGCGGCGACCGCGCGTGCGCTGCCGGACCGCGCACACGAGGGGGAACCACGCGTACCAGAGCCCGCGCTTGCGCCGCACGGCCACGGCACCGGCACGGGCGCGCAGGCCGGGCGACGGGGGCGTGCCGGGGGGCGGCCGACGGAGGGCGCGGCGGCTCGCGGACCCGGCGGCCCGGAGCGGGCGCGTGAGGGCCCAGGAGGTCGATCCGAGGGCGGCGTCGCGCTCCGCGCGCAGCACGGCCGCCTCCGCCTGCGCGGCATCCCGCGCCTGCTCGGCGGCGGCGCGGCGCGGACCGGCCGCGTCGGGCGCGCGCCAGGGCCGCGGGGCGTCCCGGCGCCCCTGTGCCAGGGGCCACGTGTGCCAGGCCGAGGCATGGTTGTCCAGGTCGAGCGCGATGGGCGTGATGCCGCTCCCCCGGAGCGCGTACCCGAGCGTGAGCTGGTCCCGGCGGGCGTACCGCAGGACGGCCGCGTACCAGCGCTCGGCGAGCTCGACCATCGCGGGATCGAGGTGCTCGCGAAGGAGCAGGCCCGCCCACCAGGGGCGCTCGGCGAGGAGCGCCGGGTCGGTCGCGGCGAGGAGCGCGCGCGTCTCGCGCAGCCGCTCGGGGTCCTCCAGGTCGCCGGCCGCGACCACGTCGAGCTCGTCCGCGACGGTGGCCCGGAAGCTGTGCGGCGCCAGCGCCAGGCGGCCACCGGACGGGAGAAGGGCGAGGAGGTCCACGGCAGGCGCCGTGAGCCGGACGGTGTTGTCGATGTAGAGCGAGCGCGCGAACTCCGGGAGCACGCGGTGCGCGCGGATCTTCAGGTCGCGCTGGCTGCTGACGGGATCGCCGGGGAGGAGCGGCCGCACGTGCCGGATCCGCCATGTCGTGCTCGTGAGGTTCGGGTCGTCCGTGAGGCAGATCCACGGGATCGGGGAGCCGACCGCCATGGGCTGCTCCATGAGCGCCTCGTAGCCGCCGATGAGCGTGGTGTAGACACAGGCCGGCACGTCCGGCGCGACGGTCGACGGGAGCGGGGGCACGTCCGGGAGGATAGCGGCATCGAGGGTGCGATACGGAGGAAGGTATCCTCCTGCGACGGCGCGCGGGGATCGCGGCGCCGCCGCAGGAGTGGAGGCATCCATGGCTGACCGACCGACGGAGCCGACGCTCGCCGCCGCCGCGCGCGACGTCCAGACCGTGACCTCGGCCGGCGTCCCGGTCTCGCGCACGATCGACGGGGTCCGGACGCTCGCACCGGTGGTCCACGTGGACCACCGCGGTCGCGTCTTCGAGCTGTTCCCCGGGCTCGACGCGTACTGGCAGGAGCCGGTCGTCTACTGCTACGCCTGGACGGTCCGCGCCGGGATGATGAAGGGCTGGGGCCTCCACGAGCGGAAGACCGACCGCTACACGCTGATCGCCGGCGAGATCCTCCTCTTCCTCTACGACGCGCGCCCCGCGTCGCCCACGCATGGCCTCGTCCAGCGCGTCCCGCTGACCGAGGGCGGCATACGCCAGGTGACGATCCCGATGGGCGTCTGGCACCTGTCGATGAACATCGGCGAGCGCGAGGCGTTCCTCGTGAACCACCCGACGAACGCCTACGAGCACGCCGCGCCGGACCGCTACCTCCTGCCGTGGGACACGGAGACGATCCCCGTCCGGCTGCGGGACTTCTTCCCGATCCAGGCGCTCGGCGCGTACGGCGACCCCTGCCGGCATCCGTGACGCGCACGCCGGCCGCGGACGCAGCGGGGGCGGCGGTCACGGTCGTCATCCCGACGCACGACCATGCCGCCACGCTCGGTCACGCGGCGGCGAGCATCCTCGGCCAGACGTGGCGCGCGCTCGATCTCGTCATCCTCGGCGACGGCGTGGACGACGCGACCCGGGCCGTGGCGCGCGGGCTGGCGGAGGCCGATCCGCGGGTCCGCTTCCTGGACCTCCCCAAGGGCGCGGGCCACGGCGAGGAGCACCGCCATCGGCTGATGGAGGCCGGCACGGCGCCGGTCGTGAGCTGGATGGGCGACGACGACCTCGCCTTTCCCGACCACATCGCAGAGATGCTCCGCGTCCTCGGGGACGGCGACTTCGCCCATCCGCTGCCGATCGTGGTGCGAGACGACGGCACGCTCCGCTACCTGCCCGCCCAGATCGCGGAGGAGCGGTGGCGCGCCTGGCATCTCCACCCCACACCCCAGAACACGATCTCGCTCACCGGGGCCACGTACACGCGGGCGGCCTACGCGCGCCTGTCGCGCGGCTGGGAGCCGCCGCCGCCCGGCTGGTGGTCCGACCTCCACATGTGGCGCGCCTTCCTCGCGCTGCCCGACCTCCGCGCCCGCACCGGCCCGCGCGCGACGACCGTGAAGCTCATCGGCACGGACCGGAGGGGCTGGAGCGCAGAGGCACGCGCCGCCGAGATCGCCGGATGGGCGGAGCGGATCGCCGACCCCGCCTACGGTGCGACGTGGGAGGCGCTCGTGGCGACGGCCGTCCGGGAAGCCGCCGACGGCCTGGCGCTCGGCGCGTGGGAGGTCGGTGGCGCCGTGCGCAGCCTCCAGGCGCGGGCCGAGGCGGCCGAGGCCGGACGCGCGGCCGCGGAGACGCGGGCGGCAGCGTGCGCGGATGCCGTCGGGGCCGTGACCGGGTCGCGCTCGTGGCGCTGGACGCGGCCGCTCCGGGCCGCGGGCCGCGCCGCACGGTCGGCGCGCCGGCGCCTCGGCCGATGAGCGCCCGCATGCGCTCCTGCTAGCGCCCGTCCATGGGATCGCTCCGGCTCGGGCTCGCCCTCCTCGTCGTCGTCTTCCACCTGGAGCTGCTCGGCACCGGGCCGCTCGCGAACGCCGGGACCGCCGCGGTCCAGATCTTCTTCCTCCTGTCCGGCTTCACGATCGCGCTCCTGCTGGCGGGGCGCGACGCAGGTGGGCCGCTCCGCCTCTTCTACGCCCAGCGTCTTCTCCGGCTCCTGCCGGTCTTCCTCGCGGCCCAGGCGTTCTGGGTGCTCGTGGGCCACGAGCGTCTCCTCGCCTACACGGCACAGCTGCCGCCGCAGAGCCTCCTCTACTACGTCCTCTCGAACGTCACGATGCTCGGCGCCGACATCACCCGGGCGATCTGCTTCCCGACGCATCTCGGCGCCTGCATGCTGCCGACAGAGGCGACCCTCGATCCGCCCGCCTGGTCGCTCGGCCCGGAGATCGCGTTCTACCTCGTCGCGCCGTTCCTCGTCCGCCGTCCGCAGGGCGCGCTGCTGCTCACGATCGCGGGCGCCGTCGTCCTCCACCTGACGGCGCTCGCGGACCAGCCTGCGGCCGCGATCCCGTTCATCGCGCCGTGGAAGGACAGCGCGCTCCGGTACGGGTTCTACGGCGCGTCGCTCGTCTTCTTCGGGCTGGGCGCGCTCGCCTGGCACGTGGTGCGCGGCGGCTATCGACCCCGGCCGGTGGTCGCGGGCGCGCTCGTCCTCCTCGTCCTCCCGATCCCGACCTTCCTGCCCGGCTGGCTCGCGCTCGCGATCACGGTCGCGATCCCCGCGCTCGCTGCGCGGACGCGTGCGTCGGCGGTGGACCGGTTCGCGGGCGCGCTCTCCTACCCGGTCTACCTGGTGCACTTCCCCGTGATGTACGCGCTCGGCCCATGGTCGGAGGAGCGGACCGGCATCTCGGGGGTGCTCCCGGCGCCGGCGTGGATCGTGCTCGGGACGCTCGCGGCGTCGGTCGTGCTCCACCTTGTGCTGGAGGTCCCCGTGGAGCGGTTCCGGCGCTCGCCCCAACTCGCGCGCCTGCTGCGCGTCCGGGTGCGCGGGGACGGCGGGACGGTCGCGCCGGTCGGCGTGCGGACGCTCCGCGTGGGGCGGGCCGCCGCGGCCGCCTACCTCGCGCTCCCGTTCCTCGTCGTGTGCGGCATCGCGCTCGCACAGACGCAGCAGGAGGAGCGGGTCGCAGTCGTCGCGCTCGCGCGGGTGACGGACGCACGCTGGGTGGACGGCATCGGGCATGACCGGATGGAGATCCTCGTGACGGGTCCGGGCGCGACCACGGACGCGTTCCCCTATTTCGCGCGGGTGCGCATCGCCGGACAGGACCGCTGGGTCCACCATGCCGCGCCCACGGCCGGGGGGCTCGCCGTGCGGCTCCTCTGGCAGCCGCTCCCAGGCGGCGGCACGGTGGGCTCCGTCCCGGTGACGCGGAAGGTGCAGCGCGCGGAGCGGGTCACGGACGGCGCCCGCTGACGCCCCGTCGAGAGGCAGCGGCGCAGGATCGTTCGGCCGGGTAGGCTCCCGGGCGATGGGCAGCTTCCGACTCGGCCTCGAGCTCGTGGTGGTCGCCTTCCACCTGGGGCTGCTCGCCGGGTCGCCCGTGCCGATGATCGGGCTGGCGGCGGTCCAGGTCTTCTTCATCGTGTCCGGCTTCTACATGGCGATGGTCCTGACGGGGGCCTGCGGCTTCCACCTTGCCCGCGGGCGGACGCCGCTGCGGCTCCTGCCCGCCCTCGCGGTCGTCGCCCTCATCGTGCCGATCCCCACGTTCGTCCCCGGACCGCTGGCGCTCGCCCTGGCCGTGGTGGTCCCGTAGCTGTTCGCGCGGACGCGGACCTGGCGCGCCGACCGCTTCGTCGGCGAGCTCTCCTATCCGGTCTACCTGGTCCACGCCCCGCTCTTCGTGCTCGTGATGCCCTGGGCGACGGAGCGGACCGGGCTCTCCGGGCTGCTGCCCATGCCCGTCTGGGTCGTCGCCGCGGGCGTCGCCGCGGCGCCCGCCCTGCATCTCGCCCTCGAGGTACCGATGGACCGCGTCCGCCACTCCGCGCGGTTCCGCGCGTGGGCGGCGGGCGGGAGCGGACAGCCGGGCGCCGGAGCGGTCACGCGCCCCGGCGGACGCCGTGCGCCGCGCTGGGGCATGGTCGTGGCCGCGGCCTGGATCGGGCTGCCGTTCGTGTATGTCGGTGCGGTTGCGCTCGGCCAGTCGCGCCAGGTCATGACCACGAGCGAGCATGCGATCGCGGACATCACGGACGCGCGGTGGGACCGGGGGATCGGCCGGAACGCGGCCGAGGTCGCGCTCGTGCCGACAGCGGAGGCGGAGGCCGCGTTCCCGTGGTACGGCGGCGCCGAGTTCGCGGATGCGGCCCGATGGGTCCGGGGGACGTGGCGGGAGCCGACGTACCTCGTCGTCCTCCTGGAAGGCGAGCGGGTCGCGCCGGACCCGAACGGTGCCCCGGGCGTCCTCCGCGCCGTCCGCCGGACGTGGGCACCGTAGGGGCACGCGCGCTGACGTCGGACTATCCGCGGTGGGCGACCTCGGCCTCCATGAGGGCCCGGAACGCAGCGCGTCCGTCCGCGTGGACCGCCACTGCCGGAGGGTCCGGCAGGTAGCGCTCCCCCGGGTGCACGCACCGGGCGATCGCCTCCGCGTGATCGCGGTAAACGCCGACCCCGACCCCGGCGAGCATCGCGACCCCGGTGACGGCCGCGTCCCCGGGGATGACCGTGACCGGGACGCCGGTCACGTCCGCCTTGATCCGGTTCCATGTGCGCAGGCGCGCGTCACCACCGGAGACCCGGAGCTCGGTGACCGGGGCGCCACCGGCGACGAGAAGGTCAAGGTGCTCCCGGATCGTGTACGCGACCCCTTCCAGGATCGCCCGGGCGATGTGGGCCCGGCCATGGCGGAGCGACAGGCCCGTGACGGCGGCGCGGAGCCGCGGGTCGACGCGCTCGCCGTCGCCAAGGACAGGTAGCGCGAGGAGGCCATCCGCGCCGGGCCCGAGGGCTCCGGTCTCCACGTCGAGGCGCGCGAAGTCGGCGGCACGGGCGCGACCGGTGCGTCCGCCGTACAGCAGGTCGGCGACCCAGGTGGCCGCCGTTCCGGTGGTGTTGATGCCCGTCTCGGTGGAGATCCGCCCGGGGACGACGTGCGGGTAGTGGGTCACACGCAGCTCGGGGAGGGGCGCTGTCAGTGCCGCATTGAGACACGTGGAGGACCCGGCCATCTCGCTCACGGGTCCCGGGTCCACCACGCCGGCGCCGAGTGCGCACGCCTGGCTGTCCGCGCCGCCGAGCACGACCGGCGTCGTCGCAGGCAGGCCGACGCGCGCAGCGAGCGCCGGTCGCAGGGTACCGAGGACCGCCCACGCGGGTCGCACCGCGGGCCAGAGCGTCTCGGGCAGCCCAAGCGTGGCGAGGATCTCCGGGTCCCACGCGCGCCGGACCAGGTCGAAGACGAGCGTCGCGGAGGCGTGGCTCCCATCCGTCGCGACTTCGCCGGTGAGCGCAAGGGCGACCAGGTCCCGCGGCTGGAGTGCGAGCGCCGCCTCGGCGAGCCATGCGGGCCGGTGCGTTCGGGCCCACAGGAGCTTGGGTGCGATGTGGAAGGCAGCAGGTAGATGGCCTGTCCGCGCGTGGATCCACGCGTCGCCGAAGCGCGCGCGCATCCACGCCGCCTCCACCTCCGCGCGGTTGTCGCGGTACATCATGCCGGGGCTCACCGGTCGGCCGCGGTCGTCCACGAGACAGACGGTGGGGCACTGCCCGGTCAACCCGATGCCGTGGACGCGCCGGCGCGGACCGAGCCGTGCGACAAGCTCCGCGACGGCACCGATCGCAGCGCTGCGCCACGCCCGCGGATCCTGCTCCGACCACCCGGACTCCGTCCCGGTCGTGCGGTAGGGCCTGCGCGTCTCCAGCCGACGGCGACCATCGAGGTCGAAGGCGGATGCGCGCGCGGCGGAGGTCGCGACGTCGATCGTCACGAGGACGTCTGTCCACTCCCGGTCGTCCGGCCCCGGGGCGGCGGAACCGGTCATGCGGATGCGACCCGGTCCGTGGCACGCAGCAGGAGGACCGTCAGCACGACGATGGCAAGGAGCAGGATGACCGAGCCCGCCGCGGCCTGCCCGACGTCCAGCGGTCCCGCGAGGCCCGTCCGCCAGATGAGGAAGCTCAGGGTCTCGGTCGCGGTGCCCGGTCCGCCGCGCGTGAGGATGTAGATGAGGTCGTAGGTCTTGACCGCGGAGACGAGCCGGATGAGGACCGCGACGACGATGATCGGCGCCATGAGCGGAACGGTCATGTGGCGCAGGCCCTGGAGTCGGCTCGCACCGTCCACCCGCGCTGCCTCGAGCGGCTCCCGCGGCAGGGCGGTCAACCCTGCGTAGAACATGAGCACGAGCGCGGACGTCTCGTGCCAGATGTCCACGGCGATGATCGTGGGCAGCGCGAGCGACGCGTCACCGAGCCAGGCCATCTTGGGGATGCCGGCGAGCCCGAGCACCCAGTTGAGGATGCCCAGATCGGGGTGGAGGATGAGGCGCCAGGAGAGCCCGACGGCAACGGGGCTCAGAAGCAGCGGGACCATGAGGATGAGCAGGTACGCGGTCCGGAAGCGGAGCCCGGGAAGTACGAGGAGCAGCGCGAGCCCGAAGGCGATGAGGGTCTCGAGGACGACGACGGAGATCGACAGGACGTGCGTGTTCCAGGTCGCGTTCAGGAACGCGCCGGATCCGACGAACGCGGTGTAGTTCTCCAGCCCGATGAACGGCCGCGAGAGGTCGGCGCCCGACAGGAG
>JBJTJV010000206.1:0-3059 GCA_046352645.1 Chloroflexota bacterium
CGTGCGGCTCCGCGCGCAGCGCCCCGACATCCGGGTGCTCTTCATGAGCGGCTACATCGATGCTCCCGTGTTGCGGAGTCGGCTCGCGACGGAGCGTAGCCTCGTGCTCGACAAGCCCTTCACCACCGCCCAGCTCGCGGAGAAGGTGCGCGCCGCGCTCGACGCGACGACGGACTCAGCCTGACCCGACGGGCCGCCAGCGGATCTCGCGGTGCGGCCGACCGAAGAGATAGCCCTGGGTGAGCTCGATCCCCAGATCCCAGAGCGCCGCCGCCTCCTCTGGCTTCTCGACGCCCTCGGCGATGATCTGGATGTTCATCGACTGACAGAGGATGACCATCGACGCCACCACCGCGCGGCGCGTCATACTCTCGTGGATGTCGCGGATGAGCGACATATCGAGTTTCACGATACTCGGCTCAAGCTGCGTGATGGACGAGAGCCCCGAGTAGCCGGCACCGAGGTCGTCGACGGCGAGGCGATACCCCATCTCGCGGAGCTGCTTCACGCGGGCGGGCAGGTTCAGCGAGGCGTCGAGCTTGGTCCGCTCGGTGATCTCGAGCACGACGCGCGAGGCGTAGGCGGAGAGCGGCGCCGTCGGATCGACGAGCTCCGGATCCGCGAGGTCCTCGGCGACGATATTCACGAGCGCGAGGACGCCGTCGGGGAAGGCGGGAAAGCTCTCCGCGACGCGGGCACGGATGCGGCGCGAGAGCTCGCGGCCGCGTTCGATTCGCTGCGCGGAGGTCACGAAGACCTCGGGCTGTGAGAGTTGCGGCTCGTCGGAGCGGAGGAGCGCTTCGAAGGCGAAGAGCTGCGTCCCCTTGTGGCTCGTGATCGGCTGCCACGCCATCCAGAGCCCCGCCCTCGCCTCGTCGACGAGCCGGCTCGCCGTCGCGCGCGCTGCGTCCTCGGACCGCACGGCGTCGAGCGCCTCCTTCTGCAGTCGCGCGAACGACCGCGCGAGCCCCGCCTTCCGCACCGTCGCCTCGAGCTCCGCCAGGTCCACCGGCTTCATCAGGTACCGGAAGGCACCGAGGTTAACGGCGAGGACGGCCGACTCGAGTTGCGGGGCCGCGGTCATCAAGATGAACGGCAGACTCGCATCCTTATCCCGGACATCCGCGAGGAACTGCAGCCCCGAGGAGCCCGGCATATTGATGTCGCTCACGATCACGTCGATCGTCTCGGCCGCGAGCACCCGCTTCGCCTCGTCCACGGAGCCGGCGGTGAGCGGGGCGAACCCCGCGTGCTCGAGGAGCCGCGCGAGCGCGGTGCGCATCGGCCGATCGTCGTCGACGAGGAGGACGCGGAGCCGGGACGGGGCGATCTGTTCGCTCATTCGGGGTGGGACCTGGAGAGGACGATCCCGAGGGTGGTCCCCTCGGCATCCACGGTGAGAAGCGGATGGCCGCCGTGCGCCTCCGCGACGAGCCGCGCGAGGTGCAGGCCGAGGCCGATGTCGTGCCGGGCACCGCGCCGACGCAGTTCGATGGCCCCGAACCGGCCGAAGAGGAGCGGCGCCTCCGAGGCGGGGAGCCCGGTGCTCCGGTCGCGGACGGTGCAGGTGATGGTCGTGGCGTCCGCCGTGGCGCCGACGCGGACGGTGTCGCCGTCGGGGGCGTAGCGGAGCGCGTTCACCACGAGGTTCGCGAGCGCCCGGCGCACGAGGTCGGCGTCGAGGTCAACCGTCACGTCCTCCGTCGGGTCCGCCGCGAGCGAGAGGCCCTGCGCCGTCGCCACCGGCGTGAGCTCACGCACCACCGCGTCCACGAGCGCACGCAACGCGGTCGGCGCGCGGTCGGCGCGCAGCACACCCGCCTCGAGCCCACGGACCTCGAGGAGATCGTCCACGAGCGCCTTCATCCGGTCCGCGGCGGCGGTCGCCCCGTCGACCGACTCCTTCATATCGGGGGTGAGCGCCTCGAACTCAAGGAGCTTGAGGTTCGCGAGGAGCCCCGCGAGCGGGTTCCGCAGGTCGTGCACGAGGATCGCCGCGAGCTCGTCCTTCTTGGCGTCGGTCTCGAGGAGGGCACGCCGCAACGCCTCGCGTTCCACCCAGAGTGCCCGCGAGCGCAGGAACGACCGCACCCGCAGTTCCACCTCTCCGAGGTCGATCGGCTTGGCGATGAAATCGTCGACCCCCACCTCAAGCCCCGCGAGTCGCTGGGCTCGGTCGGCGAAGGCGGTCACGAGGACGATCGGGAGATGGACATCCGGGTGGAGCGCACGGATCCGTCGGGCGACGCTCAAGCCGTCGAGGTCGGGGAGCGTCACGTCGAGGAGGACGAGGTCCACCGGCTCGGTCGTGGCGAGCCGCAACGCCTCCTCCCCGGTCGCCGCCTCGAGGACGTGGCAGGTGGGGGTGAAGAGGGTGCGCAGCACCTCCCGGGCCGACGGAGTGTCGTCGACGATCAGGAGGGTCGGCGGGGTCGCGTGGGACGTGGCGGCGGGGTCGGGCATCGGCTCCCTAGCAGTATAGCGCGCTCCGCCCCACGGGGTAACGTTACGGGATATGAATGGCATAGTCTTCACCCATTTCCTCGATTTCGTCACCGAGCAGTTCGGTCCCGAGATGGCCGATGACATCATCGAGGCCAACGATCTGCCGAGTGGCGGTGCCTATACCTCGGTGGGCACGTACAGCCACAGCGAGATGGTGGCGATGGTCGGCACCCTCGCTGAGCGGACCGGCGTCCCCGCCGACGCCTAGGTGCGCGCCTTCGGCGATCGGCTGAGCGACACCTTCGCGCACGACTTCCCCGACTTCTTCCGGCGGGCGTCGAATCTCTTCGACTTCCTCGAGGGCATCGAGGAGCACATCCACGTCGAGGTGCGGAAGCTCTATCCCGACGCGGAGCTCCCCACCTTCCGCACCGAATCGCGGACGCCGTCGCGCCTCGTGATCCGCTACACCAGCCCGCGCCGGATGGGTCACCTCTCCGAGGGGCTCATCACCGGCTCGGCGCGCCAGTTCGGCGTCGAGGTCCGCGTCCGCGCCGAGCCGCTCGCCGAGACCGACGGCCTCGACGTGCGGTTCACCATCGACCTCGCGTAGC
>JBJTJV010000207.1:0-2176 GCA_046352645.1 Chloroflexota bacterium
GGCCTCAACGCCGGGACGGGACGCGTTCACCCCGATCACCTGCCCGGTCACGTAGCCCGCGGCGTCGCTGCACAGGAAGCCGACGAGCGCGGCGACGTCTTCCGGGGTCGCGATGCGGCGCATCGGGATGTGCTTGAGCACCTCCTCCTCCGGCGTTCCCTGCGCGAGCGCGGCCTGCCACATGTCGGTCGCGACCGGGCCCGGCGCGACGGCGTTCTCCGTCACGTTGCGCTTGGCCATCTCGAGCGCGAGCGCCTTCGTCGCGCCGATGAGGCCGGCCTTCGCGGCGCTGTAGTTCACCTGCCCGCGGTTGCCGATCACGCCCGAGACGCTGGTGATGTTGACGATGCGGCCCCAGCGCAGGCGGGCCAGATCCATCGCGAGCGGCTGGGTGACGTGAAAGAACCCGTCGAGCGTGGTGCGGGTCACCGTCGTCCACTGCGCGCGGGTCATCGAGACGAGCGGGACGTCCATCGCGACGCCGGCGTTGTTCACGACGATGCCGATCGGCCGCGGATCGGCCTTCAGCGCGGTGATTGCCCCCTCCGCCGCGTCGCCGTCGGTGACGTCGAACTGCAAGACCTCGGCGACCCCGCCGGCGGCCTCGATCTCGGCCTTCGTCGCCTCGGCCGCGTCACGGCCGCGCACGCAGTGCACGATCACCGGGTAGCTCTTGCCGAGCTCGAGCGCGATGGCCTTGCCGATGCCGCGGCTCGCGCCGGTGACGAGGGCGCGGGGGCGCTCCGCGAGGGGCTTGTCGCTCTGCTTCTTCATGGCGGCCTGCTCTAGCAGACCGCGCCGAGGGCGGCGCCGTTCAGGCGACCGCCGCCTCGAGGGTCGGGGCGGTCTGCCAGCCGGCGTGGCCGCAGCGCCGGTTCCGCGCGGGGACGCCCGCCTGGATCGCCCGCACCATGTCGAGCGCGCTGCCGTGGCGCCGCGCTGGGTCGCGGGCCATCGCCCGGGCGAAGACCGCGTCGACCGTGGCGTCGAAGTCCCCGAGCTGGCTCGGGCGGCGGGGCGGTGTCTCGACGATCGCCGCGATCAACTCCGAGACCGGCAGGCTCGGGTAGGGGCGACGGCCGGTGAGCAGCTCGAGGGCGATCGTGGCGAGCGCGTAGCGGTCGGTCGCGGGCCCGATCGCGCGCTCGACGCCGAGGGCCTGCTCCGGGGCCATGTACGCGGGGGTGCCGCAGAGGTACCGCCCCGCGCTGCGGGGCCCGGTCGTGGAGGTCGCCAGACCGAAGTCGACCAGCACCGCGCGCTCGAAGCTGCCGCAGCGGGCGAGCATGACGTTCGCGGGCTTGACGTCGCGGTGCACGACGCCGCGCGCGTGCATGTGGTCGAGGGCGCTCGCGAGCTCCTCGAGGAAGCGGAGCGCCACCCGCACCGGCAGCGCCTCGCGCCGCATGCGCTCGCCGAGATCGTCGCCCTCGAGGGACTCCAACGCGACGAAGCACGTCGCGTCGCTCTCCTCGAATTCCACGAGGCGCACGATGGAGGAGTGGGCGAGCGCCCCGAGCGCCGCGGCCTCGGCGCGGAGCTGCGCCCGGTCGGGCGGGCCTCCGCCGCCCTGGCACTTCAGGACCACGCGACGGCCGTCGCGGACGCGCACGGCGTGGAAGAGCTGTCCCATGACGCCCTGCGCGAGGGGGGCCCCGATCCGGTAGCGCCCGGCGCAGAGTTGCCCGCTCGCGAGCCCATGAAACGTCGTCTCGGTCATGCCTCGCTGCTACGCACGCCTCGTGCCACGTGGCGCCTCCTCGACCTTTCCTCGGGAGTGGCTCGCCGCGCGTCAAGAGGCCGTCGATGGCGACGGCCGACCGTCTTGCTCCGGCCGCTTCACCCGCCGCCCGAGGTGAGGCACCATCCCGGGGTGCGCCGCCCGCTCCCGCTCCTGGCCCTCGCCGCGTGGCTCGCGGCCGGCTGCAACCTCGTCCGCTCCCCGCTGCCCGACGATCGGGACGCCGGCCCGCCGGACGCGCCAGGACTCGACGCACCGATGTCCGATGTGCCGGGGCTCGACGCACCGACGCCCGATGTGCCGGCGCCCGATGTGCCCGCGCTCGACGCGCCCGCGCCCGATGTGCCCGAGCTCGACGCGCCCGCGCCCGATGTGCCCGAGCTCGATGCGCCGCTGCCACTCGATGCGCCGCTGCCGCCCGATGCGCCGCTGCCA
>JBJTJV010000208.1:0-9697 GCA_046352645.1 Chloroflexota bacterium
GCTCCCGGCGGTGGTGCGCAGGAACGAGCCGAACCACGTGGGCGGGCGGGTCCGGACGGATCGACCCGGGCAGCGCCGGGGAGAGCAGCACGATCCCGGCGACGTCCCGCTCCTCGGCGACCCGGAGCGCGAGCAGGCCGCCCATCCCGTGGCCGACGATGACCGCCGGGCGCCCGAGCGCGTCGTAGCCCGCCAGCGCGTCCTCCACGTACGCGTCGAAGCCCGTCTCCTCGAGGTCGACGGTGCGGGACCAGAAGTGGCCCCGGAGGTTGAGCGCGTGCCCCTCCCAGCCCCGCTGGGCGAAGTAGAGGAGGTCGCGCTCCCACAGCCAGGAGCCGCCGAGCTCGCCATGGAGGAGGAAGAGCGGCTTGCGCCGGGAGCGACGCTCCGGCAGCCACGATTCGAGGTAGAGGCCCTGCTCCTCGAGGACGATCTCGTCCTTGCGGACGGGACGTCCGGCGGGGCGCGCGGGCTGCTCGGCGGCTCCGCCGACGGGACCGGTGGTGCTCATGCGCCGAGGGGGCCGAAGCAGATGCCCGTGGGCGCCTTCGGATCGAAGTAGGTGGACTTCTGGGGCATCACCTCGCCCGCGGCCGCCACCCGCGTCACCGCGCTCGCGGGCGGCCCGTCGAGGAGGAATGCCGCGGCGGCACCGTCCTGCACCCGGGCGAGCGCGTCCCCGACGACCTTCACGTAGGCGACGCGATCGCCCGCCGCGAGGGCCGCGTCGTCGATGCCCAGACGCGCGAGCAGCGCGAGGAGCCGGTTCACGTCCAGGCCGCGCGATGCGGCCGACGTACCCGTCCCGGCGGTGACGCCGTCGCGGATCCGGAGGACCGCCGCGACATCGCCGCTCACGAGGCCGATGCGGCCGGTCCCCGTCGCGTCCGGCGAGGGCAGCGGCGCAGGCTGCGCCATCCGGGCTGCGAGCGCGGCCGCGTCCGCCACGGGCTCGACCTCGACGAGGTCCGCGATCGCCGCGAGGAGCGCCGCCCCGGACGGACCCGCGAGCAGGACGCGGTGGGTGGGCAGGACCGGCGGCGCGTCGTCGATCGGGTAGACGAGGGCGAGGATGCCGTCCCAGGCGGGGTCCACCGCGGCGGGCTCCGCGGCGCGCCGCTCATCGCGGTAGCGCAGGGCGGTCTCGTAGCGGTGGTGCCCGTCCGCGATCGTGAGCGGTCCCGCACCGAGCGCGGCAAGGAGGGAGGCGACGTCATCGGCGCCGCTCCCCTCCGGGCAGATCCAGATGCGGTGCGCGCTGCCGTCGTCCGTGCGGGCGAGGGCGTCCGGCGGGCGGGCGGTGAGCCGGTCGATGTGCGTCCGTGCCGCCGCCCGTGCCGCGTCCGCAAGGAGCACGACGGGCGAGAGGTTCGTCTCCGTGGCGCGCAGGAGCCGGAAACGGTCCTCCTTGGGCCCGGTCAGCGTGCGCTCGTGGCGACGCACGCCCCCGTCCGCGGAGAAGGGCTCCAGGCGCAGCCGGGCGAGCACGCCGGTCGCGGTGCGGGCGGTGCCATCCCGGGCGGTGAAGTCCATCGCGTGGATGGTCACGGCAGGCGCGGCGTCCTCGACGAGGATGCCCTGGGCGCGCCATGCGGCGATCGCCCCCGCAGCCGCCGCATAGCGGGAATCCGGCGGTCCGCCGGGCTCGGGCTCCGGGAGCTCCAGGCGGACCGCGTTGTGCGGGTCACGGCCGAGGAGCGTGGCGTGCTGCGCCGACGCGATGATGTCGTACGGCGGGCAGAGGCGGGACGTGAGGTCCGCGCCGGGGGCATGGGCGTAACGGAGAGCGCGGAACGCGCGGAGCGTGGGCACGCTCGCATGGTACCCGGAGTGCCGTCCGGGCTGCCCACGCCCCGCGCGTTCCGCGGGGTCCGGCGGCGCGTCGCCGCCGGTTCCGGGGCCGTCACGGCGTCGTGCTGTCACGGCCCCGGGTCATCGTCACGGGATGAGGCACTCGGGGAGCGAGTCCGCCGCGTGATGCGGATCGGTCGTCTCGCCCGCCGGGTCGTAGATCTTCACCCAGTCGATGAAGGCGTCCGCCTTGAGCGTGCGCGTGATCTCCTTGCCGATCGAGATCGGCTCGGGGCCGAGCGCGCAGCCGCCGGTCAGCTGGACCCGGGCCACGCCGGCATCGCCGATCCGGAGGTCGGTGAAGTCCTTCGCGCCGGACCGGACGAGCTCGAGGCCCATGGCCTTCTCGGCCTGGGTCGGGCCCGCGAAGAGCCGGTGGAGGGTGGAGTGCACGACGAGGTCGGCCGGCACGAGCCGGGTGACCGCGTCCATGTACGGGGCCGCGCCCTTGTAGGACGTGGTGTCCCCGAACCAGACCTTGACCGGGACCCGGTCGAAGTCCGTGCCGATCTCCACGATCACGCGCGGCGGGTTGAGCGCGGTGTCCGTGGTGACCCACGTCTTCTTCATCACGCCGATCGCGAAGGCGAGGTCCGCGGAGGCGTCCTCGATCTCCTTGACCTGGACGAGGTTGCGCATGTCGTACGCCCGGACGGTCGGACCGTACGTGCTCACGGGCGGCGTGCCGTCATGGCCGGAGGCGTACGCGAAGTGGAGCGTGATGAACGCGTTCCCCTGTGCCGCCGACTTCAGGCCGGACGGGACGAGGAGCGGCTCGTCGAAGCTCCAGGTGGCGGTCGTCTCGTGGGGCAGACCGCCCTTGAACTCGAAGACGATCCGGTCATGGCCGCGGTGCTGCATGGCGCGGATGTCCACGAGCTTGTGGCCGGGGTGCGCCCCGAGCACCGTGCCGCCGCTCGGGAGCAGGATCACCATCGCCGCGAGCGCGGCGATGAGGAAGCGACCGTGTCGCATCGGAGACCTCCCGGGGGCATCTCCGGGGGCGGCGGCGGGTGGAGGAGGACCGGCACCCGGATCTCCGGGACGCGACTGCCGGCTCGGTCCTTCCCGACGCGGAGGCACAGCATCGCGCATCCCGGGCCGCGCGGACAGCGGCCGGAGGTCTCCGATCGGGGGGTCCGCCGGCCCCGTCGCGGAGGACGGGACCGGCGGGAGCCGCCGTTCAGCCCACGGGCAGCTCCAGGCAGGGCGGGATCGAGTCGACCGGCCCCGCGGGGACCCGGGTCGTGCCGGCCGGGTCGTAGACCTTCACCACGTCGACGGCGGCGAGGGAGCGGAGCGTCCGCGTCAGCTCCTGCGCGAGCGACGGCGGGGCGATGCCCCGCGCGCACTCCCCGACCATCCGGACGCGCGCGATCCCGCCCGGGGTGACGCGCAGGTCCGCGAAGGACCACGCGCCCGACGGGTAGAACCGGAGCCCGAGGTCGCGCTCGGCATCCGTGGGCCCCGCGAAGAGCCGGCGGAGGAGCGAGCGCGCGACGAAGCCATCGTCCGGCACGGTCCGCCAGGCGGGGGTGAGCCACGGCGGGCCGCTCGCAAGGCGCCCGCGATCGACCAGGTAGACGGGCAGCCGGACCGCCGGGTAGCCGTTGCCGATCGTCACGACGACCCGCGGGGGCTGGGTGCGCAGACCGAGCGTGACGTCCTCGGTCCGGGCCATGACGCCGATCGCGAACGACAGCACGCCCTCCCAGTCGCCGAGCTCGGTGACATCGGCGACGTTCCGCAGGTCGAGCGCCCGCGACGGGCGGCCGTAGGTGCGGTCGTACGGAGCGCGCGCCCCGTGGCCCGCCGCTCCCCGGAAGACGAGCGTGAGGAAGGCGTTGCCGGAGACGGCGGACGGCAGGCCGGAGGCATCGTCCGTCGGGCGACCGTCCAACCAGCGGATGGAGACCGCGGCGGGCAGCCCACCGGCGAACGTGAAGACGATCCGGTCCGTGCCGGTGGAGCTCGCGCCATCGATGGCGACGAGAACCGGCGGCGGATCGGCGGCAGCCGCAGGCAGCGGCGCGACCATGGCCGCGACGATCCCCGCGGCGAGAAGGGCGGCGCAGCGGGTGGGGCGCATCTCGTGGACCTCCCGGGGGCAGCAGGTGCGGGCACGCCCCGAGCATCGCGCGCTCCCGGCTGCGCGTCTGCACGTGGCGAAGGGCCGGTCCGCGGGGGGCGCACCGGCGCCTTCGGGCCGGGCGGGGTACGCTCCGCTCGTGCCAGTCGGTCGCCGCCCGGGTGCTCTCCGGGCCCTGCTCGCCCACGCGCTCGTCGCCCCGCTCCTCGCAGGCTGCTACAGCTTCGCGCAGCCCTCGTTCCATCCGGGGAACGCGCGTGAGCTCCTCGTCGCGATCACGCGCCGGGGCGTGGAGGCCAAGGCGCTCGCCGGGTCGTCCGCGTGCACGGACCCGACGCTCGTGGCGAACGCGCTCCACATCCGCGCGACGGTCGCCGCGGATCCGGTCCCCCGCGACGTCTGGGTCTACTCGTTCCGACCCAGGGGCTGGGAGCAGACGCAGGCGGTCGTGGATGCGTGCGAGGCGGAGTACGCGGCCGCGAACCCGGACGCCCGCATCGTGCGCATCGACGTCCCCGTCTCCCGGGTCTTCGGTGCAGACTGGTCGCCGGAGCTCGAGCGGGCCGTCCGGGCCGCGCTCGACGAGGTCGCGAACGCGGGGCTCCCGGGACGTTAGGAGGCAGGTGGATGGGACGGGCCGCGGCGGACCTGCCGCTCTTCGGGCGGGACGGACCCGGCGTCGCCTGGCGTCCGGATGCCACGCTCCGGGAGGAGAGCCGCCTCGCGGGGCTCGTCCGCGGCACAGGGATGCCCGACCTCGAGGCGCTCCAGCGCCGGGCGATGACCGATCCGGCCTGGTTCTGGGGCGCGGCGGCGGATGACCTCGGCGTCGCCTGGCAGCGCCGCCCAACGACCATCCTCGACGCCTCGGGCGGCCCGGAGTGGACGCGCTGGTGGCTCGGCGGCGCCTTCAACTACGCGGCCGCCGCGGTGGACCCGCGCGCCGCGCGCGACCCGGACGGGAACGCGCTCACGTGGGAGGGCGAGGACGGCGCCGTCGTCCGCCTGACGAACGCCGAGCTGAAGGCCGCGGTGGACCGGGCGGCGGGGATGCTCGCGCACATCGGGATCCGCGCCGGCGACCGGATCGGGATCTACCTCCCGTTCGTGCCGGAGACGGTCATCGCCGTCCTCGCCGCGGGCCGGCTCGGCGCGGTCTACACGCCGATCTTCTCGGGCTACGGCGCCCCCGCCGCCGCGAGCCGGCTCGCGGACTGCGACGCGCGCCTGCTCATCACCGCGGACGGCTTCTACCGGCGTGGGTCGGTCGTGCCGCTCAAGGAGACCGCGGACGCAGCGGTCGCGCTCGCACCCACCGTGGAGCGGGTGCTCGTGGTGCGGCGGCTCGGGGAGCGCCTGGCGGAGCCGGTCCCGTGGACGCCCGGCCGCGACCTGTGGTGGGACGCGGCGATCGCGGACCCGGCCGTGACCCCGCTCGCGGAAGCGCCCGAGACCGATCCGAACGCTCCCTGCCTGATCATCTACACCTCGGGCACCACCGGGCGGCCCAAGGGCGCCGTCCATCCCCACGGCGGCTTCCCGCTCAAGGCCGCGCAGGACCTCGCGCACCTCTTCGACCTGCGCGCCGGCGACCGTCTCTTCTGGTTCACCGACCTCGGCTGGATGATGGGCCCATGGGCGATCGCGGGCGCGTTCCTGCTCGGGGCGTCGCTCGTCATCTACGAAGGGGCGCCGGATTTCCCCGGCCCGGACCGCGTCTGGTCGATCGCCGCCCGGCACCGCGTCACGCACCTCGGCCTCTCCCCCACCGTCGTGCGCGCGCTCCTCGGCCACGGCACGGAGCCCGTGCGCAGCCACGACCTCTCGGCGCTCCGCGTCCTCGGTTCCACGGGCGAGCCCTGGAACCCCGACCCGTGGTGGTGGTTCTTCCGTGAGGTCGGCGGCGGCCGGATCCCGCTCATCAACTACAGCGGCGGCACGGAGGTGAGCGGCGGCATCGTGGGCTCCAACGTCCTGACGCCGATCAAGCCCGCGGGCTTCGGCGGCCCGAACGTGGGGTGCGCCGCGGACGTCCTCGACGCGGACGGCGCGCCGGTCCGGGGCGCGGTCGGCGAGCTCGCGAACACCGCGCCGCTGCCGGGGATGACGCGCGGCTTCTGGAACGACCGCGAGCGCTACCTCGACGCCTACTGGCGGCGCGTCCCCGGGACGTGGATCCACGGCGACTGGGCGATCGTGGACGATGACGGCCACTGGTTCATCCAGGGCCGCTCGGACGACACGCTGAAGATCGCGGGCAAGCGGGTCGGGCCGGCGGAGGTCGAGAGCGCCGCGGTGGGCCACCCGGCGGTCGCGGAGGCTGCCGCCATCGGCGTCCCGCACGCGGTGAAGGGCGAGACGATCGTGCTCATCTGCGTCCTCCGGCGCGGCGTGACCGATGACCCCGACCTGCGCGCCGCGATCGCGACGCGCGTCGCGTCGGAGATGGGCAAGGCGCTCCGCCCGGAGACCGTCGTCTGCGTCGCCGCGCTCCCCAAGACGCGCAGCGGCAAGGTGATGCGCCGGGTCGCGCGCGCCGTCTGGCTCGGCCGCGATCCCGGGGACATCTCCACCCTGGAGGACCCGGCCACGATCGCCGCGATCCGCGCCGTCGCGCCGCCTGCCGCGGGCTGAGCCGGGCGCGCCGCCGCCCGATCGCCCGCCCGGGGCGTCAGCCGCCCGGGAAGACCGGCTGGACCCAGGCCGACAGGCCGTCGGAATCGTCCACCCGCGCGCGCACGTACGGCTCTCGTCCGGAGCGGCGGTAGACGGCCTCGGCGCCGTGCTCCACCCCGAGAACCTGCCCGCCGGCGCCGATGAACGTCGTCGTGTAGTGGAGATCGCCGCGCGCCGCGACGAGGACGCGGAGCGCGTCCGCCTCGGAGACGATGTCGAGGAGCCGCACGCCCGTGGACGCGTAGAAGTCGCCCGCCTCGAGCGCGGCGAGGATCGCCGGCTCCGCGAGCGTCCGCGACCGGACGCAGACCCAGCCGCGGCCGGGGTTCGCCCAGGCGCGCCCCCAGCGGCGGAAGTGGTGGGCGTCGTCCGTCGCCGTGCCCCAGATCCGACTCCCCGCGGTGAGCGCGCGATCCCAGAGCTCCTCGCTGGACGGGTGGCCGGGGCGGCCCCGGTCGTTGCAGTCGGGGCTGCCGTTCCAGATCTCCACGAGCGGGGCACCGGTGAGGGCGGCCAGGTCGTCCGGGCCCGCCTGCCACACGAAGTTCGGGTGGTTCACCTGGGGCAGCCCGCCCGCGGCGCGGATCGCGTCGATATCCGCCTGCCAGCTCTCCCGGGCGCTGCCGCGACGGGCGGGCGTCACCTGCGTCCGGATCCCGAAGCCGTTCACGTGCGCGGGCCCCGAGCTCACCTCCTCGGCAGGCACCAGGACCATCCGCCCGGCGGCATCCGCGAGCGCGGCCGTCTCCGTGAGACGGTCGTGGTCGGTGAGCGCGAGGAAGTCGTAGTCCGCGTCCCGGTACCAGGCCGTGACGGTCGCGGGGTCGGAATCGCCGTCGCTGTTCGTGGTGTGCGTGTGGAGGTTGCCGCGGAGCCACCGGGGTCGCATGGCGCGACGATACTGCACGCATGCGTCCGACCGATCCCCTCGCAAGCGTCCGGAACCCGCGGATCGCGGCCATCGCCGCCCTGCGCGACGCACGCGCACGCCGGGAGACCGGCCGGATCGTCGTGGACGGCGGCCGGGAGATCGGCCGAGCGCTCGCCGCGGGGATCCGGGCGCACGAGATCGTGGTCGCGGAGAGCGGGCCGCGCGGGGCGGAGGCGGAGGCCGCGCTCGCGGCGGCCGACGGTGCCGGCGTGCCGCGTCTGGCGGTCACCGCGGAGCTCCTCGGCCGGCTCGCCTTCGGCGATCGGGACGACGGGATCCTCCTCGTGGCGGATGCGCCGCGGACGGACCCCGCGGGCCTCCGGCTTCCGGCAGGGCCGCTCATCGGCGTCGTGGAGGGGGTGGAGAAGCCGGGGAACCTGGGCGCGATCCTGCGCTCCGCGGACGGCGCGGGCGTGGATGCGCTGATCGTCGCGGACCCGCGCGCCGATCCGTGGAACCCGAACGCCATCCGCGCATCGATCGGCACGGTCTTCCACGTGCCGATCGCGGTCTGCGATGGCGGGACGGCACGGGCGCTCCTCGCGGCCGCCGGGGTGCGTGTCGTCGCGACGCGCGTGGACGGGGCGGTGCCGTACACGGCGGCGGATCTCACCGGTGGCGTCGCGATCGCCCTCGGGAGCGAGGCCGACGGGCTGAGCGCGGGCTGGTCCGGGCCGGACGTGACGGCCGTGGCGATCCCCATGTGGGGCATCGCGGACAGCCTCAACGTGAGCGTGAGCGCGGCGCTCCTCTTCTACGAGGCGCTCCGCCAGCGCACCGCGCCGGGCGGCCGCGGCGGGGGTGGGCCCGCGGCCTAGGCCTCCTCGCGGACGACCGTGGCGCTCCGGGCCGGCGCGCGCCGCGAGGCCGGAGCGGTCCGGGCCTCCGCCACGAACGACGCCTCGCGCGCCCAGGCGGCGGCCTGCTCCTGCTCCTCCACGGAGAGGATGCCCATCCGCCCGAGCGTCGTGAGCTCGTCGCGGAGGTAGCGCCGGAGCATCTCCGGGCCGTCCGTGTTGATCGTGTAGCGGACCCCGTTCCGGCGGAACGTGTCGAAGATCCAGCGGAACTCCTCCCAGCCGGAGACGACGCGGGTGTTCAGGTTGCTCGACGGGCAGATCTCCAGCACGATCCCGCGCTCCCGGATCATCGCCATCGTCCGCGGGTCGTAGGCCGCCTTCACGCCGTGGCCGATGCGCGCGGGCTCGAGGTGGCGGACGACCTCGGCGATCTCCTCCACGGGCCCCGATTCACCGGTGTGGACGGTGACGCCGAGCCCTGCCCGGCGGGCACGCGCGAAGAGCGCGGCGTACTCCGCGGGACGGAAGCCGTCCGATTCCGGCCCCGCGATGTCGATGCCCACGACGCCCCGGGAGCCGTAGGCGATCGCCTTCTCCACGATGATCTCGTTGAGGTGGAACGGGAAGGTCCGGTCCAGGCAGAGGATCAGCCCGGGCGTCACCGGGTACTCCAGGCGGGCGCGGTCCATGCCGCGGATCGCCGCGCTGATGATGTGATCGAGGTCCTGCTCGCCGCCGCGGTTCCGCTTCATCGGGTTGAAGCGCATCTCGAAGGTGGTGATGTTGTTCTTCCGGTACGCGCCGCCGAGCACCTCGTAGACGGAACGCTCCACCGCGAGCGGCGAGGACTGGATGAGCTCCGTCCAGTGGAAGAGCTGGAGGTAGCCGTCGAAGGAACGTCCGCGCCGGGGCGAGACGGTGATCATCTCGCGGAAGGCCCAGTAGTCCTTGGTGGGGAGGCGGATCCCCTGGGCGTGCGCGATGCCCCACATGATCGCCGGGGTCACCGCGCCGCCGAGATGGCAGTGGAGCTCGGTGAGCGGGACGCGGGCGGGCAGGACGTTCGACATGCGTGGCGCAAGGGTACCGGAACCGTCCGCGAGCCCGCGGCCCGGGACGCCCGCGGGGGTCAGGCCGAGGGGACGATCCCGTTCGCGGCGAGGGCCGCGACGGCACGGTCCACACGAAGTCCAGCCTCATGGTCGGCCGCGGCGAGACGCGCGAGGAGCTCAGCGCCACCTTCCGCGACCTGCGTGCGGTGGACTGCGACATCCTCACGATCGGGCAGTACCTCCGCCCGTCCGCGGAGCACCTGCCGCTCGTGCGCTACGTCCACCCGGACGAGTTCGC
>JBJTJV010000209.1:0-7726 GCA_046352645.1 Chloroflexota bacterium
CCGTTGGACGCGCGCGGAGCCCGCGCGGTCAGTGCGAAGCCGGCGCGTGCTCGAGGTCGGCGAGCAGGTCGTCGGGGTGCTCGATGCCGACGCTGAGGCGCACCAGCGAGTCGCTGATCCCGAGCGCCGCGCGCTGGCCGAGAGCCTGGGCGGCGTCGAGAGCCTGATCGAGCACCCGGCGATCATGACCCACGCGAGCGTGCCCGCCGACCAGCGCGCGGCGCTCGGGATCAGCGACTCGCTGGTGCGCCTGAGCGTGGGGATCGAGCACCCCGACGACCTGCTCGCCGACCTCGAGCACGCGCTGGCGAAGGCCTGACGCACGCCCGCGCGGTCAGTGCGAAGCCGGCGCGGGCTCCGCGCGCGTCCAACGGCCGTCGCGCCACGCGCATTCCGCCGGATCCACGCCGAACAGGCCCTTCGGGTCGGAGAGGTCCACCTCCGGGAGCGGCGCAAGCCCGCCGCCGGCGATGGACTCGCCCCAGGAGCGGGGGCCGCCGGCCAACGCCGCCGCGGTGACCACGTGCAGCGCGTCCAGCTGCCGCGGGGTCATCGTGGGCGGGGCGCCCCGCCGCATCGCGTCGCAGTCGGCCAGGAATCGGGCGCTTCCTCCCGCGAGCACGTCGGGGTGCGCATCGAGCAGCGCGGAGGCGCCGGGGGCACCGAGGGCATCGCGGGCCTTCTGCGCCTCGCCGCGGCGGTAGTGACCGAACGCGCGCACGAGCGCGAGCGCCGCGGCGCGGCGCTCGGCGAGGGTGACCGCTGAATCCGGCGCCGGATCGAGCGCGGCGGCGATCGCCGCGAAGCGGGCGCGCTCGGCGTCGACCACCGCGAGCTCGGCGAGGAACAGCGCGGCGCTGCGGCCGGTGCCGGGGACGTCGACCGCGCCTGCGGTGGCCGCCAGCCGCCGGGCGAGCGCGCGTGACGCGTCGCGGTCCGCGCCGGGGGCGGGATCGGCGCGGTCCATCACGTCCTCGGCGAGCGACAGGTACTCGGCGGGCGCCCCCGGCCGCAGCGCGGCGAGGCGCCGATCGAGGTCGTCGCCGCGCGGCGGTGCCGCTGCACACACCGCGAGCGCCGCGGCCAGGATGGCCGGCGCGCGGAGGGACGCGAGGCCGGTCAAGGCAGCGCTCATGCGCCGCCCCCCTCGCCCGCCAGGCGCTCGACCTGCAGGCGGAGCAACGCCCGCGCCGTCGCGTCGAGCTGCGCCACCGCGTCCGGGGCCGCGGCGCGCGCCGCCGCGGCCGCCCGTGCAGCGGACTCGATGGAGGACTTGCTCCGCGGCCGCCGCTCCGACGCGATGGCCACCTCCACCTCCAGGAGCCCGACCAGCTCCGCGACCGCGGACTGCGGTCCGGCGACGGCGAGCCGCCGGCGCGCGTCGGCCTGCGTGCCGAGACGGGACACCGTGGCCGCGGGCAGGGCCTCGCGGGCCGATTCGAGCGCCGCATCGAACCACGCGCGCAGCGCTGCCTCGGGCAGCGCGGTCGCGCCGGGCGCCTTCCCGCCCGCGGCGCCTGCCGCCGCGTTGGCCGCCTGCGCCAGCTCCCGCGCGACCGCATCGACCTCGTGGCGGTCCGCCGGCACGAGCGAGGCGTGGAGGTCGAGGAGCAGGAGCGCCGCGCCCGCGCGCCGGTCCGCCACGGAGCCCATCGGGACGGCCCGGCCGGTCAGCCGCTGCGCGAGCGCGATCGCCTCCGAGGGTTCCGATGCGAAGGGAACCTCGGCCGCGACCGCGGCGATCACGTTCGGGCCGAGCGAGTAGTGGTCGGCGATCACGTCCTGCACCACCGACCGCATGGGCGCGCTCCGTGCCGTGAGCGCCTCGCGGGCGAGCAGGTTGGCGTCGATCGGGCCGAGGTCGGTCATCGGGCGCGTCCGCAGGCGCCGGATGTGCTCCATCCGCTGGTCCTGCGACTGCAGCCGGCGGAGGTCCTCCTCGAGGCGACCGTCGGCCCCGAGCGTGCGTCCCACGTCGCGCGCCTCCACGCCGTCCTTCCAGCGGCCGTTGGGGCGCGGCCCGAGCGCGGACGGATCCTCGAGCTGCGCCAGCCGCGCCTCGGCCTCCGAGCCGCGGCCGCGCTCGAGGAGCACGAGCGACTCGAGGGCCGCCACCAGCTGCGCGACCCGCGCGATGCGATCGGGCAGCGCGGATGCCGCGGGCCGCGCGAGCACGTCGCGGGAGACCCGGACCCATCGCGAGACGGACTCCGGCTTGGCGCCCCGGACACGGTCGCGCGAGGCGACGGGCATGGCCGCAGCGGCCGAGGCCGCCAGCGCGGCCCGGTACCGGTCGGCCGTGGCCTCGCGGGCCGCGCGGCCGGCGCGGGGATCGCAGACCAGCCACGCATCCCACCACGGGGAGGGACGTCGGGTCGCGAGAACGCTCGTCAGCCCGTGGATCGCCCGGGCGTCGAGCTCAGGGTCGAGGAGCCAGCGCGCGAACGCGGACGCGACGCGGCCGCGGTCGGCGTAGCCGATCGCGTCGACGAGCGAGCCAGCCGCGTCTGCGGCGATGCCCGGCCGGTCCATGCGCGCGCCGCGGCGCAGCAGCGCGTCGAGCATTGCGAGAATCCGGTCGTCGCGCTCCGCGCGCAGCGCGTCCGCGGCACCCACGGCGGTCACCGCACGCAGCCAACAACCCACCGCGTCGGCCGCGGCGGCGGGATCGCCGGCGAGCACCGTGCCGGCGACCGCGCCGGTGCGCTGCCCGAGCCAGGCGAGCGCGGCGTCACCGAATGCCCGCCCGGGGTCCTCGCCGGGCCGGTCGACCGCGGCAAGGACGCCCGCGGCCCCGGCGCCCTGCCACAACGACCGGGGATCGACGGCAGACGACGAGCGACGGGACTCGAGGTCGCCGCGATGCTGCTGGCGGACCCGTGCATCGCCGAGCTTCGAAAGAACCTGGAGCAGTGCCGAGACCGCGGTGTCGCGCCGGCGATCGTCGAGCATCGGCCAGCCCTCGGCGAACGACCCGGCGATCCGCCGCCACGCCTCGCGGTCCGCCGGCTGCGGCGCGCCGCCCGAGGCCAGGCGGTCGCGCATCGCGAGCAGTTCTCGTTCGCCACCGCCGAAGGCCTCGACGGCCGCATCGGCCCACGCGGGAAGCGAGTCGGCCGGGAAGCCGGGCGGGTTCGCGTAGATGGCCGGGACCGGCGGTGCAGCGCGCTCGGCCGCGGCCGGCGGCGGCTCGGCGTCCGGGACGGCGGACGCCTCCTCGGTGGGCTGCGTCGGCGCACGGGCCCCGTCGACGGGCGCGCGGGCCAGCGGCGCCACGGGAGCCGGAGCACCCCCGCGGGGCACGGTGCGCGCGAACGCGAACCAGCCGAGCGCCACGCTGAGCGCCAGTGCCAGCGCCAGCAGCCCGAGCCCGGCCCCAAGCCCGGCACCGGCGTCGGCGGGCGCGGCTGCGGGCATCGCTGCGCCGGGCGACCTGGCGCCGACAGGCGCGCCGGGCTGCACGCCGCCGTCGGACGGCGCGGTCGGACCGACCTCGGCCGGCAGCGGCAGTTCCGCGCCCGAGACGAGCGCCATCAGCCAATCGATCGAGACCCCGTGCACCTGCGCGAGGGCCGCGAGTCCGGCGCGCGTGCGCTCGTTCCACCCGCCGCCGGACGCGAGCACGCCCTCGGCCTGCCTTCGGATGAGCGCGATGCGCTCCGGCGTCGGCATCATGACCCACCTCCGCCGGCGGTCGGTGGCGGCAGCGACTGGTCAAGCGAGCGAAGCAGATCACCCGGGGGACCGGCACCGAACCCGTTGCCGAGCCGACGCACCTGCTCGAGCACGGCACGGGCCTTTCGCGGGTCCTCGGCGGCAAGCGCGGAGATCTGCAGCGCCTTCGCGGCGAACCACTCGGGACTGCCCGCGGCGGCACGGGCGAGAGCCGTGCGCACCGCGAGCGCTGCACCGGCCGCGTCGCCGCGTGCCGCGCGGAATGCCGCGTCCTCGAGCAGGAGCGGGAGCGGTGCGCCCGGCCCGGCGATGGCGGCGGCGATCGCCTTCGCGGCGCCGACGGCGTCCACCGGTTCCTGGCCCCCGCGGAGCAGCTGCGTCTCGGCGGCGACCCAGCGGATGACGTCCTCGTCGGCGGGCCGCTCCGCGCCGGTCACCAGCGCGCGCGCCACCGTCGCGCGCGTCCGCACGGGCACCCCCGGATCCGCGAAGGTCGCCTCCGCGAGCGCACGGGCCGCGACCCGCGTCCAGCCGCCCTCGCGCGGCAGCCGCTCGAACTCCGCCCGCGCCTCGTCGAGCCGCCCCGCGAGCCCGGCCACCTGCACGCGGCGCGCCCGAAGCTCCTCGAGCTGCGGCGGCGCGAGCCCGGACTCGGGCGCCCGCGCCTCGATCGCGGCGATCGCGTCCTCGGCCCGCTCGCGGTCACCGACGGCCACGGCCATCTCGAGCCGACGGCGCAGCTCCGCGAGCGCGTCAGCGCCGGATCCCGCGCCGATGCCGTCGCCGACAGCGAGGGCGCGGCGCGCGGCGGCCAGCCGTTCGTCGCCCTCGGAGGCGCGGAAGCGGCGGTGAAGCCCCTGCAGCGCGGCGCGCCGGGCGGCGGGGGCGATGTCCGCCGCAATGTCCTCGGAAAGGAGCGCCTCGATGTCCGCGGTCTCCGGCCGATCCGAGTGCGTCACGCGCCACGCGGCCGCGCGCGTGCCCGCCCGCGTCGCGGGCAGCTCGCGCCGGCTCGCGTCCACCTCACGGTCGCGGCGCCGGGCGGCGTCCGTCCCGGCGGCACCTCCCGCGCGCGCCACGTCGTCGAGGCAGAGCACGGCGCTCCACCGCGCGTCGCCCGCGCGCTCGCCCTGCATCTGCGCGGCCGCGGCAAGGAACGCGTCGGCGGCCTCCGCGTGCCTGCCCGCGCTCCGGAGCACGATGCCGAGGAGGGCGCGCGCACCCGCGGCGACCGCCGGTGCGTCGCCGGCCTCGGACGCCGCGGCGAGGTCACCGGCCGCGCTCGCCCACGCCCGCTCCGCGCCAGCACCGTCGCCCGCGTCGCGGAGGCGGTTAGCCTCGGCGATGGCGCGCACCGCGGCGATCAGCCGGGCGCCCGCACCGACGGACGCGGCGCCCCCGGGCAGCGAGATCCGAGCCAGGTCGCCCAGCCGGTGCGCGGCGGCAAGCTGGCCGACCGCCTCCGTCAAAAGTTCCGCGGCGCCCGGCCGGGACGCGTCGCGGCCGGCGCGCGCCGCCGCGATCAGCGAGGCGGTCGCCGCGTGCGTCCCGTCCGCCTCGGCCCGCAGGAGCGGCAGCGCCGTCACGAAGTCGCCGCGGTCGAGCGCAGCCGCCATGCGCCACGTGCCAAGGCGTCCGCGGATCGAGGGATGCGTGCCTGGCGCCTCGAGCAGTGCGAACCACTGCTCGGGCGCGGCACCGGAGTCGAGGAGCGCATAGCACATCGCGGTCCCCAGGATGGCGCTCGCGAACGACTCGTTCACGCGAAGGTCCTCGGAAACTTCCTTGGGATCGACGGTCGTCTTGCCCGGCTCGATGAGGGCTGCGAACGCGACCAGGCCGGCGTTCGCATCGCCGCGCCAGTCCTCGCGCCCGAGCTCGCGCCCGAGCCACGCAGCGTAATAGGCGGCCCAGGCGCGGAAGAACTGCGCGCTCCGCGCGACCTGCTCGGCGCGCACGGACCGCCCGAGGAACTCCTCGGCCTTCGCGCCCACCTGGAACGACGCGGCGCGATTCGCCTCCGACCGCGCCCGCTCCGCCGCCTTCGCGAGGTCGTCGAGTTTGCGCCCCAGCACCCGCAGCTGCGCATGCGCGGCGAGGCACTCAGTGTCGTCGCCGCGTCCGGCCCGGCGGTCCTCGGCCGTGCGCTGCGCCGCGCGGTGCTGCGACCGAAGGATCGCCAATCGGAGTTCCTCGGCGCCGTCGGCGTTGCGCTCGACCACCGCAAGCGCCTTGGCGAGCAGCGCGTCCCGGCGCGCCTCGTCATCCTCGTTCTCGAGCCGTCCCGCGAGGATGGTCGCGATCCGTGCCACGACCGCGGCGCGCGACGACGCGTCCGGGGCGCGCGATACCTGTCCCTCCAGGTGGGTCACCAGCAGGTCGGCGTCGCCGCGCGACTCGAGCCACTCCGCCGTGGCGTCGGCACGCTCCCGCGCCACGGTGGCGGACTCGGGCACGAAGGTCGATCCCGGCGCACCGGCGATGGTCCCGCCCGAGGGCGCCGCCAGCGTGCACCGCCGGAACTCCGCCTCCGCCCGGCCCGCGAGCGACGGCCCGGCCGGACCGGCATCCGCGGCGACGCTCGCGAGCAGCACCCGACCACGGTCGCGGAGGCCGGCGTCGCCGTCCGACGCGAGGGCACGGCCCGCGGCGAACGCCGCTGCCGGGCCGAACCATCCCGGGAGCCCGTCACCGGGCGCGAGCAAGGACGCGACTGCGCTCGCTCGGACCCGCGCGTCGGCGGCGCGCGCGTCGCGGATGGCGCGCAGCGCATCGAGGGCCATGCGGTCGGCGGGCGCGGGCTTGCCGGGGAGCTTCGGGTCCACCGCGCTGGCGCCGGGCTCGATCGCGGCCAGGTAACCCGCGACGATCGCCGCCAGCGCGGGATCGACGGGCGCCTCCATTCCCGCCATCGACGCCCGGACGCCGGCACCGGCCGCCTCGTCGAACGCGACCGGCGGCAGCGGGACCGGGATCGGAAGCTCGGCGTCGACCAGCCGCCCGGCGGCCTCCCGCGCCGGTCCGTCGATCGACTCGGCGAGGTTCGGCGCCGCACGGGCGAGTCGGATGGCCTCGAACGCCGGCCGCACTGCCTCCGCGGCACGGCCGGCCCGCTGGAGCGCCTCGGCCGCGGCCGCAGCGGCGGCAAGACCGTCGGGGGGCGGCGGCATCCCTTCCCACTGACGGGCCGCGCGCACGAGCGGCTCGAGCGCGAGCGGCCAGTCGTTCCGCTCGGCGCGCAGGCGACCGCGCCACAGGTCTGCCCCGCCCTCGAGCCAGGCCGCGATGCCCGGCGGCCGCGCCGCGCAGTCGATCGCCCGCACGGCGCTCCATGGGATCACGCGCTGGGCGCTGCCGGGCTCGACGCGCACGGTCACGCCGCCGGGACCCGCACCCACGACCGTTCCCTCGCACGGGGGCGCGCCGCCGCGCAGCTCCACGCGATCGGCGGCAGACGCCCCGGGCCCCGACCATGCGAGCACGAGCGCCGCGACGGACGCCGGCACGGACGGACGCCGGCCGGATCGGAGGGAGCGACGCACCGCGCGCGTCACGGGCGACCTCGCCCACGGTCGCCGTTGCCGTTCGCGGGAAGCACCTCGCGGAACTGCCCGTCGGACTGCTGCGCGATCTGGCGCAGCTGCACGCGCCCGCGCTCGTCGCCGAACGAGACCGTGTTGATGACCACGCGCTTGCCGCGCGAGTTCAGCTGGCGCACCGCCTCGATCGAGTCCTCGGGGATCTCGCCGTCGGAGAGGAAGAAGATCACGTCGGGCCGGAGGTCGAGCGAATAGACCAGCAGGTAGGCGCCCATCGGCTGGGTCCCGCCGCCCGGGCCGACGTCCCGCAGCCACCGTCGCAGCCGCTGCATCGTTCCGGATCGCACGCGCTCCCAGCGCTCGGAGAAGGGCTGCGGGTCGCCACTGTCGTAGAACACCACGAACACCGACGCGAAGTCAGGGAGCTCCGAGATCGCGCGGTAGAGCTCGTCCTTGGCCTCCTGCATCCGGCCGCCCATCGAACCGCTCTTGTCGACGATGAACGCGAAGCG
>JBJTJV010000210.1:0-28991 GCA_046352645.1 Chloroflexota bacterium
GTCCTGGAGGTCGCCATCCACCGGACCGCGGTGACCGAGGTCCCGGCGGAGGTCTGGCGCTTCCCGGACATCACGGCGGCGATCGCGGCGATCCGCGCGGCCCAGGTCGCCGCGCGCGACGACGACGGCGGCACGGAGATCGTCCGTGCCACCGACGCGCTCGCGCTCGAGACGGACGGATCGACCCGCGTCGTCTCGTTCACGGCCGAGCTGCGCCGACGGGACCCACGCGACGCCTGGGACCGCTGGCTGGAGCTGCCCGCGCCGCTCGCCGCGGGCTGGTACCTCGTGATCCTCCGCGACCCGGCGGGTGACCTCCAGACGCTCCTCCAGGTGACCGACCTCGCGGCATACGCGCAGGTGAGCTGGACCCGCACCGTGGTGTGGGTGAACGACATCGCCCGCGGCACACCCGTCGCCGGGGCGACCGTGACGGTTGCGGACGGGCCGTCGCTCGGCACGACCGGTCCGGACGGGCTCCTCGACGCGCCGACGCCTGCGCTCCTCGTCCGCGGGGACGCGGGGCCGTCGACCCTCGTCGTGCGCACGGCGGACGGGGCGACGCTCGTGCCCTTCGGGACGGGCGGCTGGTCGTCCGGTGACCTCGACCGCTCGTGGGACAGCGGCCCGGAGGTCGATGCCGCCTGGACGCTCCTGTACACCGACCGGACCGTCTATCGGACCACGGACACCGTGAATGCCTGGGGGCTCGTACGCGGCCGCGACGACGGCGTCGTGCCGGACGGCCTCGCCCTCGACCTCGTCTCGACGGAGGGTGACTGGCCGTGGACGGACGACCCCGCGATCGTCCACGCGCCGATCCGGCCGTCGGGCATCGGCGCCTACACCGTGGCGCTCCCGCTCGCCGATGTGCCGGAGGGCTGGTACCAGCTCCTCCTGCGACGTGGCGACGTCGCGATCGCGGCGGTCGACGTGGAGGTCGCCCCGATCGTCAAGCCCGAGCTGGCGCTCACGCTCACGACCCGCAGGCACGTCTACATCGCCGGCGAGACGGTGCTGGCGGACGTCACGACCCGGCTCTTCGACGGGACCGCGGCGCCCGCCGTCCCGGTCGCGGTCGAGCTCTGGTCGGATGACTCGATCACCGACCGGACCACCACGGATGCGCGCGGCGCGGGCGCGATCCGGCTCCTCGCGCCCGCGGAGGAGAGCGGGAGCTGGCGCTACGCCGACCTCGATGCGCGGATCGCCCGCGGCGAGAGCGGCGAGGCCGACGCGCACGCCACGATCCTGCTCTTCCCGAGCGCCGTCGTCCTCGACGGACGGGCGACGGTCGAGGACGGCACCGTCCGCCTCCGCGGCGACCTCTCGACGGTCGACCGGCCGCGCCTCGAGCGCGAGCTCGCCCGGGGTGCGTATGCCGTGGACGACCCTCGCGGCACCCGGGTCGCAGGGTCGACGGTCCGGGTCCGCGTCGTCGAGACGACGCCGACCCGGCGCCAGACCGGGACCACGTACGCCTTCATCGCCCGGCGCGTCGTGCCCGTCTGGGACTACGGGGAGCGCCGTGCGACGATCCTCGAGCGTGCCCTCGTGACGGACGCCGAGGGTCGCTTCGCTCTCGACCTGCCCGCGATCCGCGGGCGGGGCTACGAGCTGCAGGTCCGGGCCACGGATGCATCCGGGCGCACCACGCTCCTCCAGGTCTGGGCGCAGCAGCCGGGTGCATGGCTCGCGGGCTGGGGCGCCTACCTCACCGCCGCGGGCTCGACGCCGGACATCTTCCGGCCGCACGGGCGCTACGCGGCGGGCGAGGCCGTCGCGGTCGTCCTCCGGGAAGGCGGCCGGACGCCGCCGTCCGGCGGCACGAACCGCTACCTCTTCCTCACCGCCCAGCGGGGCATCCGGAGCGCGACCATCCAGGATGGGCCGGTCTTCCGCTTCGTCTTCCGGGCCGCCGACGCCCCGCTCATCGAGGTGAGCGGCATCCGGTTCACCGGCCGGACGTACATCGCCGTCCCCGACGGGTTCGCGGCCGACTTCGCGCCGGCGGCGCGGGCGCTCACCGTGACGATCACCCCGGGTGCCGAACGCTACGCGCCCGGCGACACGGCGACCGTCACGGTCGACGTGCGCGACCCGGCCGGACGGCCGGTCGACGCCCAGGTCGTCCTGCGCGGCGTGGACGAGAAGCTCTTGGCGATCGGCGCCGCGACGACGCCCGACCCGCTCGCGGACCTCTACCGGGCGGTGAGCAGCGGTACGTCGCGGACGTATGCGTCGCACCAGCTGCCGCGCCGCGGCACGCGCGGCGAGGGGGGCGACACGGGGGGCGGCGGAGGCGCGGTGCGGAGCGACTTCCGCGACCAGGTGCTCTTCCGCCTCATCGCGACGGGCGAGGACGGCCGCGCGGTGGTGACCTTCCCCCTCCCCGACGACATCACTGCGTGGCATGTGAGCGGGACCGCGCTCACCGCGCGGCTGCAGGCGGGCGAGGGATCGGCCCTCGTCCGGGCCGGCCTGCCCTTCCTCGTCGAGCTCGTCGCCCCGCCGCTGCTCCTCGCGAGCGACCGGGCCGCGATCCGCGTTCGCGCCTACGGCAGCGGGCTCGCGGTCGGCGAGCGCGTCGTCTTCAGCGTCGCCGCGCCGACGCTCGGCCTCGCGCCCGTGACGGTGGAGGCAGCAGCGTTCGCCGAGGCGACCGTGGCGCTCCCCGCGCTCGTCCCCGGGACGCACGCGATCGAGGTCCGCGGGACGGTCGTCGGCGACGGCCCGCCCCGGACGGACGCGCTCCGGCGGACCGTCTCGGTCGTGCCCAGCCATCTGTCGCGCGTCGTGACCGAGGCGATCCCGATCGCCGGCGCGATCGACCCGCCGGGCGGCACGGGCATGACGACCTGGGTCGTGACCGATGCCGGTCGGGCGGCATCCCTCCCGATCCTTCTCGCGCTCGCCCAGCCGGACGGGGTCCGCGCCGAGCAGATCCTCGCGGCCTCGGAAGCACGGCGGATCCTCGCGGAGACGTGCGCGATCCCGGCCGAGACGTTCGACCGCCTGCCGGTCGACCCCGACCGGCTCCAGGGCGGCCCGGGCGGCATCCGCCTGCTGCCGTACGCGTCCGCGGACCTGCGCACCTCCGCCCTCGTCGGCCTTCTCGCCCCGGCGGGCATCGACCCGGGCGCCCTCGCCGGCTGGCTGCGTGCGCAGGCGGACGAGCACCCCCGCGAGCTCCCCGCGGTGCTCGCGGGCCTCGCCGGGCTCGGCGAGCCGGTCGCCCGGGAGGTCCGGGCCGCCCTCGCGCCGTCCGGACGCCCGCGCGAGGCGCGGCTCTTCCTCGGGCTCGCCGCTGCCGCGTCCGGCGACGGCGCGACCGCGGAGGCCGTCGAGCGCGAGCTCGTCGCCGCGGCGGAGGTCCGCGGTCCGGGGCTCCGGCTGACGGACCCGGGCGGCCTGCCCGACCCGGATGCGACCGCCCTCCTCGCCCTCCTCGCCGCGTGGGTCGGCGATCGTGCGACCGCCGACGCGGCGGACGCATGGCTGGCGACCGCGCCGCCGGAGCGCACGCTCGTGACGCTCCATCGGCTCGGCGCGGCGGCCCTGCGGCTCGCGCGGGCGAGCGCGGAGCCCGCCCGGTTCGCCCTGGTCACGGACGGCACCGTGGAGGAGGTGGCGCTCGCCCCCGGCGTCCCGTGGACCACGGTCCGGACGCCTGCCCAGCGGGTCGGTGTCACGCTCGTCCGGCGCGCCGGCGACCCGGTCCTCGTGGCGACCTGGCGGACGCCGCTCGACCCGGCGACGGTCGTGCGCGATCCCGCGATCGTCCTCGAGCGGACGATCTCCCCGACCGGGCCGATCCCGGCCGATGCGCTCGTCACGGTACGCGTCCGGGTCGCCTTCGGTGCCGCGGCGATCCCCGGCTGCCACCTCGTCACGGACCACGCGCCCGCCGGCCTCGCGCCGGTCCGCGAGGAGCGGGGCGAGCAGGTACGTAACGGGGAGCTCCCGATGGAGGTCCGCGGGACCACCGTCACCTGGTGCGTCTGGCCCGACCGGACCCGCCCGACGAGCGAGCTCGTCTACACCGCGCGCGTGGTGGCGCCGGGGACGTACACGTGGGAGCCGGTGACGGCGTGGGCGATCGAGGCGCCCGAGCGGATCGCGCTCGGGGAGGCGGCGATCGTCGAGACCCGCTGAGGCATCCGGGTCCGCCGCCGTCCACACCCCGCCCCGGCGCGGCAAGCCACCGGTGAGCGCTGCCCACGAACCTTGGCGCATGCCCGACGCCGACCTGCCCGCCCCGGTCGCCGAACGGCTTGCCGCGCTCGCGGAGGACCAGCGGATGGCCGCCACGGCGCCCGCGGGGCCGGTCCTGTGCATCGCGCCCGCGGGCTCGGGCAAGACGACCACCGTGGTGGCACGGATCGCGTGGCGGATCGCGCGCGGGGCCGACCCGGCGACGATCTGCGCGCTCACCTTCAACCGGATGGCCGCGGACGAGCTCCGCGAGCGGCTCGGGCGCGCGCTCGGCCCGCTGGGCGTGGCGCCGGATGCCGTCCGCGTGCGCACGTTCCACGCGCTCGGCCGGGAGATCCTCGCGGATGCGGGCGTCGCGGTGGACCGGCTCGTGGACCGTGCCACGGTCCTCGGGGAGCTCGCGGGCGGACCCCTCGCACCGGCCGCGCTGCGGCGCCTCGAGGACGCGTTCAGCCGCTTCGGGCTGGACCCGGCGCGTGCGCCGACGGACCCGCCGACGTGCGCCGCCTGGGCCGCGTATCGCGCGGAGATCGACCGGCGCGGCGCCCTGGACCTCGATGACCTCGTCGCCCGTGCCGTGCCGACGCTGCGCGCGCACCCTGCGCTCCTCGCCCGCTGGCGCGCCCGGACCGCGGTCCTCTTCGTGGACGAGGCACAGGACCTCGACCATGCCCAGCTCGAGCTCGCGCTCCTGCTCGCCGGGGAGGCGCGCGACATCTTCCTCGTCGGTGACGACGACCAGACCATCTACGCCTGGCGGCTCGCGGACGTCCGGCGGATCCTCGGACTCGCGGGCGCGCTCCCGGGCCTGCTGCGCGTGGACCTGGTCACGAACCACCGCTGTCCGCCGGAGGTCGTCCGGCGGGCGGCCCGGCTCATCGCGCACGGCCGGGAACGGTTCGCCAAGCGCATCCTCCCCTCCGAGCGGACCGCCGGGACGCTCCTCCTCGCGCCGGACCCGGGCGACCCGCACGACCGCGCCTACCGACTCCTCGAGCGCTGGCTCCCCGCGGCGGAGGGCCGCCATGCCGTCCTCGCGCGGACGAACGCGGAGCTCGCACCCGTCGCGGCAGCCGCGCTCGAGCGGGGCATCCCCTGGGCAGGCCCGGACGGCCTTCTCGCGCTCACGGACCCCGCCCGGGCGGACGTGCTCGCGGGGACGACGGCCCCGGACCCGGAGGCGCTCGTCGCCGCCGGTCGCGGGCCGGAGCCCGCGGCCTCCGCGGCACGGACGCTCGCAGCGTGGAGCGCGGGCGGAGTCGGCCCACGGGAGCTCGAAGGGCGCGTGGAGGATGCGCGCGCCCGCGCCGCGCTCCTCTGCCGGCCGGACGCGGACCTCGTGCTGGCGACGGTCCACGGCACGAAGGGCCTCGAGTTCGACCACGTGGCGGTGCTCGGCATGGACGCCGGCACGTTCCCGAGCGGCCGATCGATCACGGACGCGCCGGAGCCCGCTCGGGCGCGGGAGGAGGAGCGGCGCCTTGCCTACGTCGCGTGGACGCGGGCGCGCCGGTCGCTCCTCCTCGTCCACGACCCGGCCGCACCGTCCGCGTTCCTCCGCGAGGCGTTCGACGCGGACGAGCTGGCGCGCGCATGGCGGGCCGCGGGATGAGCGGATGCCGCGCGCGGCCGGGCGGAGCACCTGCGCACGGCGCGTCCGGCCGACGGACCCGCCGGCCGAGGCAGCGCCCCCGTGTCAGTGGTCCGGCGTCTCCCCCGGGTCCGGCCGGACGGCCCCGGACCGGCCGCGGCTCCGGATGCGCGCGGAGATCTCGGCGCGGTTCGCCCGGAGGACGTGGATCGCGGAGGGAAGGATGGAGAGGGCGACCACGCCCGTGATGATCGCGAGCAGGTACTTGTCGAGCGTCTCCGGCGGGATGATGCTGCCGAGGGCCCAGCCGGCGAGCGGCAGGCCGACCGCCCAGATGAGCGCCCCGGTGAAGTTGAAGAGCGCGAAGCGGCGGTAGCGCATGCCGGCCGTCCCCGCCACGATCGGCGCGAAGGTCCGGATGAACGGGAAGAAGCGCGCGATGACGATCGTCTTGCCGCCGTGCTTCTCGTAGAACGCCTGCGCGGCGAGCAGGTGGCTGCGCTTGAAGAGGCGTGAATCCGGCCGCTCGTAGAGCCGCCGGCCGAAGCGGGCCCCGGTCCAGTAGCCGACAGCGTCGCCGCTCACCGCGGCGAGGAAGCAGAGGGTGCAGACGAGGCCGATCGGCAGCGCCTCCGGGTAGCGGACGGAGAGGACGCCCGCCGTGAGGAGGAGCGAATCCCCGGGCAGGAAGAAGCCGAAGAAGAGGCCGGACTCGGCGAAGATGATCGCTGTGAGGCCGACGAGGCCGACCGTGAGGATGAGCTGCTCGATGTCGACGCCGGGAAGCATCGGGGCGGGACCTCCGTGGCGCGCGGGCCGGTTGCTGCTGGGGCCCCGTCAGTCTAGCGGCGCGTCGCGCCGGGGCCCCGCGCGGCGGGTGCAGCCTTCCGGCGGCGGGCGGCGGCCGGGGGCGCGTCACCGTCGGCTGCGGCGCCCGCGGACGCGGCGGCCGCGGCGGACACGGCGGCCCCGGCCGCCTCGGCGGTCAGAGCGGCCTCGGCGAACGTCCGCCGGTCGAGCGGCAGGAGCGGCTCGCCGCGGAGCACCCGGGCGAGGTACTCGCCCGTGGCGGAGGCCGCGACCCGCGCGATGTCCTCCGGCGTTCCGGTCGCCACGACCCGGCCGCCACGGGTGCCCCCCTCCGGCCCGAGGTCGATCACGTGGTCCGCGGTCTTGATCACGTCGAGGTTGTGCTCGATCACGATCACCGTGTTCCCGGCATCCACGAGGCGGTGGAGGACCTGGAGGAGCTTCTCCACGTCGGCGAAGTGGAGGCCGGTCGTCGGCTCGTCGAGGAGGTAGACGGTCCGCCCCGTGGACCGCCGGGAGAGCTCGGTCGCGAGCTTCACCCGCTGCGCCTCGCCGCCCGAGAGGGTGGTCGCGGGCTGGCCGAGACGGACGTACCCGAGCCCCACGTCCACGAGCGTGCGCAGCTTGTTCCGGACCGCCGGGACCGCCGAGAAGACCGCGAGCGCCTCCTCCGCCGTCATGCCCAGGACGTCCGCGATCGAGTGGCCCTTGAAGAGCACCTCGAGCGCCTCGCGGTTGTAGCGCTTGCCGCCGCAGACCTCGCACGGCACGTAGACGTCCGGCAGGAACTGCATCTCGATCTTCAGGATCCCGTCGCCCGAGCAGCTCTCGCAGCGGCCGCCCTTCACGTTGAAGCTGAAGCGGCCGGGACCGTAGCCGCGGGCCCGCGCCTCCGGCACGCCGGCGAAGAGCTCCCGGATCGGCCCGAAGAGGCCCGTGTACGTCGCCGGGTTCGAGCGCGGCGTCCGGCCGATCGGGCTCTGGTCGATCTCGATGATCTTGTCGATCGCGTCGAGGCCATCCACGCCGTCGTGCGCGCCGGGCTCCTCGCGCGCCCCGTTCAGCGCCCGGGCGAGCGCCCGGAAGAGGATCTCCGTCACGAGCGTGCTCTTGCCCGAGCCGGACACCCCCGTGACCGCCGTGAAGGTGCCCAGCGGGAAGCGCACGTCGATCCCGCGCAGGTTGTGCTCGCGCGCGTTCCGCACCAGGAGCGCCTTGCCGTTCCCGGCGCGCCGCCCTGTCGGTACGGGGACGGCGCGCTCGCCCCGCAGGAAGGCGCCCGTCACCGAGCGCGGCTCCCCGAGGATGACCGGCAGCGGCCCGCTCGCCACCACCTCGCCGCCGTGCTCGCCGGCCGCGGGGCCGATGTCCACCACCCAGTCCGCCGTCCGGATCGTCTCCTCGTCGTGCTCGACGACGAGGAGCGTGTTGCCGAGGTCGCGCAGGCGGATGAGCGTGGCGATGAGCTTCGCGTTGTCGCGCTGGTGCAACCCGATCGACGGCTCGTCGAGGATGTAGAGCACGCCGACGAGGCTCGAGCCGATCTGCGTCGCGAGCCGGATCCGCTGCGCCTCCCCACCGGAGAGCGTCGAGCTCGTGCGGTCGAGCGTCAGGTAGTCCAGCCCGACGTCGACGAGGAAGCCGAGCCGCGACTCGATCTCCCGCAGCACCAGTCGCGCGATCGTCCGCTCCCGCTCGGAGAGCCGCTCCGGCAGCGTCCGCGCCCAGGCGAGCGCATCGATGACGGAGAGGTGCGTCACCTCGGCGATCGAGCGGTCGTCCACCGTGACCGCGAGCACCTCGGGCTTCAGCCGCCGTCCATGGCAGTCCGGACAGGGCCGCTCGACCATCATCTTCTCGAGCTCGCCCTTGACCCATTCCGATTCCGTCTCGCGGTAGCGTCGCTCGAGGTTCGTGACGAGCCCCTCGAACGTACCCATGTACGTGTTCTCGCCCCGCGGCGTCCGGTAGCGGACGATCACCTTCTCGTCCTTGGGCGCGAAGTAGAAGTACTCGAGCGCCGCGGGCGGCAGGTCGCGGACGGGCACAGAGATGTCCCAGCCGTGGCTGCGGAAGACCGCCTCGGCGATCTTCAGGCGCCAGGAATCCTCGCCCGGGAAGGAGCGCCACGCGGCGACCGCACCATCGGCGATGCTCAGGGACGGGTCCGGGATCACCCGCGCCGGGTCGATCTCCCGGCGCATCCCGAGGCCGGTGCAGGCGGGACAGGCGCCGTGGGGGGAGTTGAAGGAGAAGCTCCGCGGCTCGAGCTCCTCGATCGTCGTGCCGTCTTCCGGGCAGGCGTAGCGCTCGCTGAAGCGCTGCTCGGGGAAGGCGCCCGCCTCCATGGGCGCGATGAGCAGGACGCCCTCGCCGAGCTTGAGCGCCTGCTCGACGGACCCCGCGAGGCTGCCCGCGTTCGGGTATGGGTTCCCCGGGCCGTACGGGCGCCCCTCCTCGTCCGTCGCCCGGATCACCTCGCGGGCCACGACGACCTCGATCGAGTGGCGGCGGTAGCGGTCGAGCGACGGCGCGCTGTCGAGATCGTGGATCTCCCCGTCCACGCGGACGCGCTGCCAGCCTGCCTTGCGCGCCGTGGCGAAGACCCGGTCGCCCTCCGTCTTCCGGTCGCGCACGAGCGGCGCGAGGATGAGGAGGCGCGTCCCGTCCGGCAGAGCGAGGATGCGGTCCACGATCTGCTGCACGGTCATCCGCGCGATCTCCCGGCCGCACTCGGGGCAATGCGGCCGTCCGGCCCGCGCGAAGAGGAGGCGCAGGTGGTCGTACACCTCGGTCACGGTGCCCACCGTGGAGCGTGGGTTCCGGCCGGCCCCCTTCTGGTCGATGGAGATCGCCGGGGAGAGCCCGTCGATCCCGTCCACGTCCGGCTTCTCCATCTGGCCGAGGAACTGGCGGGCGTAGGCGGAGAGGCTCTCCACGTAGCGACGCTGGCCCTCCGCATAGATCGTGTCGAAGGCCAGGCTCGACTTCCCGCTCCCCGAGAGGCCGGTGATGACGACCAGCCGGTCGCGCGGCAGGTCGACGGTGATGTTCTTCAGGTTGTGCTCGCGCGCGCCGCGCACGATGAGTCGGTCCTGGGGCACGGGCGAGAGTCTACCGGCTGGCCGCGGCGCGGCCGTGCGGGGCGGGCGCGGACCTGCGGCCGGTCCCCCCGCGCCGGGGCGGCACGCTCATCGGCCGCGACGGGGCGGCCGTCCGCCGGTCCGCTTGCGGACGTTCGGCGTGACGCGCACGTCCCACGCGGGGCGCTCGAGGAGGGCGCGCCGCCGGGCTGCCGAGTCCGGGTCGTGCGCCTCGTCGTCGTGGGCGTCGCGCAGGCCGGGGAAGAGGTCGGCCGCCGTGCCGAGGTCGGGCGGCAGGTCGAGCGGCTCCGCGTCCGCGGGCAGGACGGTCACCTCCGTGACGGTGAGGAGCGAGCCCGCGTCGTCCGCCCCGCGCCGTGCCGCGCGATCGCCCGGCGCCCGCGCCGCCTGCCGACGCGACGGGGGGAGCGCCGCGTCCGGTGCCCCGCGTGCGATCCGGGCGGGGCTCCGCCCGACGGCGGCCTCGACGTCGCGCAGGACCTGGGTGGCCGCATCGTCATCGAGCACCAGGCGCCGGACCGACTGGATCTCGTCGCGCTGGGCCGCGGCGCGCTCGAACTCGAGCTCCTTCGCCGCGGCGCGCATCTCCGATTCGAGGCGCGCGACGATCGCCTCGACCTCCGCGCGCGTCTTCCCCTCGAGGCCGCCGGCCTCCGCGCCGTAGCGCGGCGTCGCCTCGCCGACCGCGCGGAGCCGATCGTTGAGGTCGCGGATCTCCTTGACGATCGTCGCGGGGACGACGCCGTGCTCGGTGTTCCAGGCCGTCTGGATGGCGCGCCGACGGTCCGTCTCGTCGATCGCAAGGCGCATCGAGTCGGTGACCCGGTCCGCGTACATGACCACCTCGCCGAGCGTGTTCCGGGCCGCCCGTCCGATCACCTGGATGAGCGACCACGCGCTCCGGAGGAAGCCCTCCTTGTCCGCGTCGAGGATCGCCACGAGGGTGACCTCGGGCAGGTCGATCCCCTCGCGCAGCAGGTTGATGCCGACGAGGACGTCGTGGACCCCAAGCCGGAGGTCGCGGAGGATCTGGACGCGTTCGAGCGTGTCCACCTCGCTGTGCAGGTATGCGACGCGGACCCCCATCTCGTGGAGGTAGTCCGCGAGCTGCTCCGCCATCCGCTTCGTGAGCGTCGTGACGAGGACGCGCTCGCCGCGCGCCACGCGCTCCCGGACGCGCGCGAGGAGGTCGTCGATCTGGCCCTCCGTCGGCCGGATCTCGATCGCGGGGTCCACGATGCCGGTGGGGCGGATGAGCTGCTCCACGACCTGGCTCGCCTGCCCGAGCTCCCATGCGGCGGGCGTCGCGGAGAGATGGATCACCTGGTGGAGATGCTCGTCGAACTCCGCGAACGTGAGCGGCCGGTTGTCCAGGGCGGACGGCAGCCGGAAGCCGAAGTCGACGAGGATCTCCTTGCGCGTCCGGTCGTTCTTGTACATGCCGACCACCTGGGGGATCGTCATGTGGCTCTCGTCGACCACGAGCAGCCAGTCCGGCGGGAAGTAGTCGAGGAGCGTCCACGGGCGCGAGCCGGGCTCCCGGCCGGAGAGGTGGCGGGAGTAGTTCTCGATGCCCGAGCAGAAGCCGAGCTCGCGCATCAGCTCGAGGTCGAAGAGCGTCCGCTGGCGGAGGCGCTCGGCCTCCAGCGGCCGCCCGGCCGCCTCGAGCTCCGCGAGGCGCGTCTCGAGCTCCGCCTCGATCCCCGTCACGGCCGCCGCGAGCTTGTCCGCCGGCGTGACGTAGTGCGAGGCCGGGTAGATGCTCACCTCGTCGCGCTCCGCGAGGAGCTCGCCGGTGAGCGGGTCCGCCTCCGTGATCCGCTCCACCTCGTCACCGAAGAGCTCGATCCGGACGAGCACGTCCGCCGACGCCGGCTGCAGCTCGATCGTGTCCCCGCGGACGCGGAAGCGGGCACGGCTGAGCGCCTGGTCGTTCCGCTGGTACTGGAGGTCCACGAGCTGGCGGACGATCCCGTCGCGCCGGTAGCGCCCGCCCTTGCGCAGCCGCACGACCGTCGCCCCGTAGTCGACGGGCGCGCCGAGGCCATAGATGCAGCTCACCGAGGCGACGATGATCACGTCGCGCCGCTCGAAGAGCGCCCGGGTCGCCGCGTGGCGGAGCTTGTCGATCTCGTCGTTGCGCGAGGAATCCTTCTCGATGTACGTGTCGCTGCGCGGCAGGTACGCCTCGGGCTGGTAGTAGTCGAAGTAGCTCACGAAGTACTCGACCGCGTTCTCCGGGAAGAAGTCGCGGAGCTCCTGGTAGAGCTGCGCGGCGAGCGTCTTGTTGTGCGCGAGGACGAGGGTGGGCATCTGCGCCTGCGCGATGACGTTCGCGACGGTGAACGTCTTGCCGGTGCCCGTGGCGCCGAGGAGCACCTGGTGGCGCATGCCCGCGGCGAGCCCGGCGGTGAGCTTGCCGATCGCCTGCGGCTGGTCGCCGGTCGGCGCGTAAGGGGCGACGAGCTGGAAGGCGGGCATGGGCGGAAGGGTAGCACGGGACGGAGGGACGACCGAATGGACGTTCGGTCCTGCACCCTGTGCGCCGTTGCGTCGCGGCCCTGTGGTAGGGTCCCGCCGGGAGAAGGGTCCGGGGTGGCGTCACCCAGTCGGCCCATGGCGCCCGGACGGCCGGGCGGGGATGCTCCACGGGTGCGCCGGCGCAGGCGCGGCACGATGCGGACGACAGGAGCGTGAAGCGGATGGAGATGGAGTTCTCGGACGGCGGCAGGCGGCGTCGGCGCCTCGTCCTCATCGTGGGCATCCTGCTCGGTGTCGTCGCGGGGATCCTCGTGCTCTCCTCCGGGAACCGGGCGCCGACCGACACCGCGAAGCCCGAGCCCGTCCAGACACGCCGGATCCTCGTCGCCGCGGTGGACATCCCCGAGCGCTCCGTCATCGACCCCTCGATGCTCGCCGCGCGCGAGGTCCCCGACGACCCGTCCTTCATCACCGCGATCGACGACCCCGCGCTCATCACCGGCCGGGTCACCGCGATCACGATCCTCCAGGGCCAGCCGATCGCGCTGAACATGATCGCCACCGGCGACGCGAGCGCAGCCTTCAGCATCCTCAGCCCGTCGGAGACGATCTCCCCGTTCTCTCCCGTCTGGCGCGCCGTCTCGCTGAGCATCCCGCGCGAGCGCGCGGTCGGCGGGCTCGTCACGGCCGGCCAGCGCGTGGACCTCCTCGTGAGCCTGCCGGTGAAGATCCTCATCGAGGATGCGACCGGGCAGCTCGTGGACGGCACGACCGAGGACGGCTATTACTCGGACACGACGACGAAGGTGACGCTCACGGACCTCGAGATCCTCTCGGCGGAGCCGGACTCGGGCATCTACGTCTTCAAGGCGGACCTCAACCAGGCCGAGGAGATCGCCACGATGCTCAGCGTCCCGGAGGCGCAGTTCGCGATCGTGCTCCGCCCGGACGGCGACAACCGCCTGCTCGACCGCACCTTCTACGGCGAGACGCTCAACCGCGTCCTCGAGCGCTACGGCTACCCGCTCCCCGAGGTCATCGAGATGGACCGCTACCCGCAGCCCGGGCCGCGCGAGCTCGGCGATCAGCCGCCCGGCGCGCCGTCACCGACCCCGACGCCCACGGACGCGCCCATCCCGCCGCCGACCCCCGTCCCCGCCACGTAGCGCGTCGGCGGCCCGGCCGACCGCGACGCCTCAGCGGCCGGGGCCGCCCCGGGCGCCGTCGGGACGGATCGGGAAGGGCGTCATCACCGCGACGAGCGCCTCGGCGAGCGCCGCCTCCACGCGCGCCTCCGTCTCTGCCTCGCTCCCGTCCGTGCGCACCACCCGGTCCGCGCGGGCGGCGAGCCGCTCCGCGAGATCGCCCTGGGCGGCGATGCGGCGCTCCGCGTCCGCGGCCTCCATCCCGCGCGCCGTGAGACGGGCGCGCTGCGTCCCGGGCGCGCACGCGATGAGCCAGACCTCGTCGCACAGCGCGGCGAGCCCGCCCTCCACGAGCTTGATCGCCTCGACGACGACGAACGGCGCGGCCTCCGCGTCGGGCCCCGCGAGCGCCGCGAGGATGCGCGCCCGCACGGCCGGGTGGACGAGCGCCTCCAGGTCCGCGAGCGCGGCCGGGTCCGCGAAGACGATGCGCGCGAGGGCGGCCCGGTCGAGGACGCCGTCGCGCACGATACCGGGGCCGAAGCGCGCCGCGATCGGCGCGAGCGCCGGCGCGCCCGGGGCCGTGGCGGCACGTGCCTCCGCGTCTGCGTCGATCGCGAGGCCGCCGAGCCGGGCGAGCATGCGCGCGACGGTGGACTTGCCGCAGCCGATCGGCCCGGTGAGGCCGATCGTGAAGGGGCGGGCGGGATCGCGGCCGGCGGCGCTCACCGCGGCGGTCGCTCCGAGAGCGTCAGCCACGCATCCTCGGCCTGGGCGAGCGCCCGGTCGACGTCGGCGAGCTCGCTCGTGAGGCGCCGGAGCTCGAGGAAGCTCGACTGGATCGCGGGATCGCCGAGCGTGAGCTCCAGCTGGGAGCGGCGGACCCCGAGGCGCGTGAGGTCCTCCTCGACGCGCGCCATCTGGCGCCGCCAGGCGTCCTTGGAGAGCGCCGGCCCCGCCGGACGCGCCGCGGCAGGGCGACCGACGGGCGCCGGGGCGGCAGCCACCGGGACGGCGGCGACCGGGCTGCTCCGGGCCGCGCCCCCCGCAGCCGCACCCCTGCCCTGCCCGGCGGGCGGGCGCGGCTGCCGCCGGGCGATCTCCGCGTCCACGGTCCAGCCGTCCGTGACGGCCGTCCGCCAGGCGCGGTAGCCGCCCTCGAACGGCGCGGCCCGGCCGGGCGCCGCGCCCTCGCCCGGCGCGACGACCCAGAGCCGGTCGCAGACGACCTCGAGGAGGCGCCGGTCGTGGCTGACGACGATGACGGTGGCGGGCGTCTCGCGGAGGAACGACTCGAGCGCCTCCCGGGCCGGCAGGTCGAGGTGGTTCGTGGGCTCGTCGAGGAGGAGCAGGTCGTGCTGCCCGACGCCGAGGATCGCGAGCTCCAGGCGCGAGCGCTCGCCACCGGAGAGCTCGTTCACCGGGGTGAAGACGTCGTCGCCGCGGAAGAGGAAGCGGGCGAGCCAGGCGCGCGCGGCGCCGCTCTCGATGTGCGCCGCGGCGACGAGCGCCTCGAGCACGGTCGTGCCGGGCAGGGTCGCGTCGCGGAGCTGCGCGAGGTAGCCGGGCGAGGCGTCCCGGCCGAGCCGGACGAACCCCGACAGCGCCGGGAGCGCCCCCGCGATCGTGCGCAGGAGCGTCGACTTGCCCGCACCGTTCGGCCCGACCACGCCGATCCGGTCGCCGCGAGCCGCGTCGAGCCGGACGACGTGGAGGATCGGGATGCCATCGGGGCGCTCGGGCGTCCGCGGGAAGCCCGCCACGAGATCCTCGACGGTGACGACCGGCTCGCCGGACCGGACGGGCCGACCGGCGGGGGCCCCCGGCGCCGGGGGCAGCGCCAGCCGGGCCTGCCGTCGCGGGGTGTCCGGCTGGGCGTCCCGGAGCGCGGCGAGACGGCGCTCGTGCTCGTGCATCTTCACGTGCTTGCGCTGGCTCCGGTACTTCCCGACGAGCTCCTCCTCGTGGGCGATCCGGTCCGCGTGCCGCTCGGCCTCCTTGCGCTGCCGGGCATCCGCCGCTTCGCGCTGGACGAGCCACGCGGAGTAGGCGCCCCGGAAGCTCGTGAGACGCCGGTCGCGCAGCTCCCACGTCCGCGTCACGACCGCGTCGAGGAAGGCCCGGTCGTGCGAGGCGACGAGGAGCGCGCCGCCGCGCCGGACGAGCGCGGCCTCGAGCCACTCGAGGGCGCCGAGGTCGAGGTGGTTCGTGGGCTCGTCGAGAAGGAGCAGGTCCGGGTCCGAGACGACGAGCCGGGCGAGCGCGACGCGCGTCTGCTCGCCACCGGAGAGCTGGGCGGGCGGCCGGTCGCGGTCCTCGCGGGGGACGCCGAGACCGGCGAGCGTCTCCTCCACGCGCTGGTCGAGGTGGTAGCCCCCGAGGATCTCGAAGCGGTCGCGCAGGGACGCGTACTCCGCGCCCTCGACCGCGGCGGCGCCGGCCGCCTCGAGCTCCGCGAGCCGCCGCTCGATCCGCTCCGCCTCCGCGGCCCCGCTCCGGACCGCGAAGCGGGCGCTCGGGGCGCCGACGATCGCAGGGTCGCGGTTCGCCTCCTGGGAGAGCAGGCCGAGGCGCATCCCCGCGGCGAGCCGGATCTCGCCCGCGTCCGGCACCTCGTGCCCGGCGATGAGGCCGAGGAGGGTGGACTTGCCCGCACCGTTCGGGCCGACGAGCCCGACCCGCTCGCCATGCGCGATCGCACCGGTGACCGAATCGAGGATCACGAAGTCGCCGATCTCCCGGCGCACGCCGGAGAAGGTGAGCACGCTCACCGCGTCCCCTCCCCTGCGGCCGGCCCGGCGCCGCGCGTCCGACGTGCCGGCCGCGCCCCGACCGCGCCGTCGCCGACCGGCAGCTCGCTCCAGCGCGGCCCGCGGCGGGCCACGTGCGCACGCCCCGCCCGGAGGATCGCGGTCGTCGCGGACGACCGCTCCGTCGCGGGGAGGCGCTGGCACCAGGAGCAGAAGTGCGTCGAGCGGATGCCCAGGACGCTCCGGCGGATCGGTCGCCCGCAGCGTCCGCAGGGCTGCCCGGTCCGCTGGTAGACCGCGAGGTGCTCCTGCATCTCGCCGTCGCCCCCGGGGGCGGTGTAGTCGTCGATCGAGCTGCCCCGGCGCTCGATCCCCTCCGCGAGGACGGCCCGGATCTCGCGGTGGAGCGCGCGCTCGGCCGCGGGTCCGATCGCGTCCGCGCGCCGGAGCGGGTGGAGCCGCGCGCGCCAGAGCGCCTCGTCCGCGTAGATGTTGCCGACGCCCGCGAGGAAGCCCTGGTCGAGGAGGAGCGGCTTCAGGCGCGACCGACGGGCGCGGACCAGGGCGCGGAAGCGCGCGAGCGTGAACTCGTCCGCGAGCGGCTCCGGCCCGAAGGCATCGAGCGGGTCCGTGCCGTCCGGGCCCCGGACCACACCGGCTGCGTCGCGGTCGTAGAGGGCGAGCCGCGCGAACTTGCGGACGTCGCGGATGCGCAGCTCACGCCCGTCGGCGAGCGGCAGGACGTGGTGGACGTGGACGTCCGCCGGGGCGTCGGCAGGGAGGACGAAGAGCTGGCCCGTCATCTTCACCTGGATCGCGAGGACCGCGTCGCCGGAGAGCGCGAGGAGGATCCACTTCGCGCGCCGGCTGACATCGTCGATCGTCCGGCCCGCGATCCGCGCGCCGAGCGTGGCCGGGTCGGGGTGGCGGACGGCACGCGGCCAGTCCGTGCGGAAGCCGACGACACGGGCGCCGCGCACGAGCGGATCCAGCTCACGCGCGATCGTCTCGACCTCGGGCAGCTCCGGCACGGGATCAGCTCCGGGGGATCGGCGTCATCGACTCCCAGTCGTCGCCGGCCTTCACCTCGACATCGAGGGGCACGTCGAGCGGGAGCGCCGACTCCATCACCGAGCGGACGACCGCCGCGGTCTCCGCGACCGCGGCGCGGGGCACCTCGAGGACGACCTCGTCGTGGACGGAGAGGAGCATCCGGGCGGGCGAGCGGTCCGCGGCGAGCCGGGCGTGGAGCCGGACCATGGCGATCTTCATGATGTCCGCGGCCGTCCCCTGGATGGGCATGTTGATGGCCATCCGCTCGCCCGCCGCGCGCCGCGCGGCGTTCGCCGCCGCGAGCTCGGGGATCGCGCGGCGCCGCCCGAGGAGCGTCTCCACGTAGCCCTGGCTCCGGGCGAGCTCGCGCACGTGGACCATGTACGTGGCGATCCCCGCGTACGCACCGAAGTAGCCCGCGATGAACGCCTGCGCCTCGGCGCGGCTGATCCCCGCCCGCGAGGAGAGCCCGAAGTCGCTCATCCCGTAGGCGAGCCCGAAGTTCACCATCTTCGCCATCGAGCGCTCGTCCGGGGTGACGTCGGCGGGGTCCTTGTGGAGGACGCGCGCCGCGGTCTCGCGGTGGATGTCCGTCCGGTCCGCGAACGCCTGGCGGAGGTGTGCGTCGCCGCTCACGTGCGCGAGGACGCGCAGCTCGATCTGGGAGTAGTCCGCCGCGAGGAGGACGCGCTCGGGGTCCCCCGCGACGAACGCCCGTCGGATCCGCCGGCCGAGGTCCGTCCGGATCGGGATGTTCTGGAGGTTCGGGTCGGTCGAGGAGAGCCGCCCGGTGGCCGCGACCGTCTGCTGGAAGGTGGTGTGGAGCCGCCCCGTGGCGGGCGCGATGAGCGCGGGGAGCGCCTCCACGTACGTGCTCCGCAGCTTCGTGTACAGACGCCAGTCGAGGAGCATCCCGACCATCGGGTGGGCGGGCCGGAGGTCCTCGAGGACCGATGCGTCCGTGGAGTACCCCGTCTTCGTGCGCTTCCCGGGCGGCAGCCCGAGCTCGGTGAAGAGGACGTGCTCGAGCTGCTTCGGGCTGCCGAGGTTGAAGGCGTGCCCGACCGACGCGTGGATCTCCTCCTCGAGGCGCGCGATCTCCGTGGCGAAGTCGGTCGAGAGCGCCGCGAGCCGCGCGCGGTCGATCGCGACGCCGGTCGCCTCGAGGTCCGCGAGGACGGGGATGAGCGGCAGCTCGAGCTCCGCGAGCAGCCGCGTCAGGGCCGGCTCGCCCGCGAGCGCCTCGCCGAGCGCGTCCCGCACCGCGGCCGCGGCGATCGCGCCGCGCACGACGCTCGTGGCCGGCCCCGGATCGTCGTCCGGCAGCGTGACGCCGAGCCGCTCCGCGCAGATGTCCGCGAGCGACTGGCTGCGCAGCGCCGCGTTCAGGAGGTAGGCCGCGATCTGCGTATCCACCGCGATCGACGGCAGGTGCCCACCGGACGCGGTGAGGCTCGTCCGGCCCGCCGGGTCCCGCCGCGCGAGCTCCCAGGCGAGGAGCGGCTTGAGGTCGTGCCCGACGAGCGGCCGATCCGCACCGAGCACGGCCCCGGCAAGGGCTTCCGCGGCGGCCCCTTCCGCCGCGAACGTCCGCCCGTCGCGGCCCACGACGGCGAACGCCGCGAGCGTCGCGCGGCGCGGGTGCGGGTCGTCGAAGCGGGCCGCGACCGTCACCTCGGGCTGTGCGGCGAGCCACGCGGCGAACGCGTCGGCCTCCGGCGGCGGCTCGCCCGCGAACGGGGCCGCGAGCCATCGCGCGAGCCGCGCCCGCGCATCCTCGCCGTCCGCCTGCGCGGGGCCCGCGGCCGCGACACGGACCGCCGTCGCCGCGTCCGGCGCACCGAGGTCGAGGGAGAGCTGAAGGCCGTCCACCTTGGCCGCAGGACGGCGCACGGTCCGGCGCTCCCCGGCGCCGGGCGCGTCCCTGCGTGGCGCGGCAGCCCGTCCGGCCGGCGCCGCGCCGGGCGCCGTGGCGTCGCCGTCATCCACCGTGCCGGGGCCACGGAGCGAGCGCGGCAGACGGTCGATGAGCGTCCGGAACTCGAGCGCGCGGAAGAGCCGCACGACCGCGTCCCGGTCGTACTCGCCGAGCCGCGCACCGTCGAGGTCGAGCGCCACCGGCAGGTCCCGCTCGATCGTCACGAGCTCGCGCCAGAGACGCAGCTCGTCGGCGTGCTCGCGCAGCTGCTCCCGGAGCTTCGGCGGGGTGACCTCGTCGACCCGGGCGAGGGCCGCGTCGAGGCTGCCGAAGTCGGTGAGGAGCTTCGCGGCCGTCTTGTCCCCGACCCCGGACAGGCCCGGGATGTTGTCCGTCGCATCGCCCTTGAGTGCCTTGAAGTCGATCATCTGGTCCGGGCGCAGGCCGTAGCGCTCGGCGACCTTCGCCGGGTCGTAGATCACCGTCGCACCGACGCCCTGGCGGGTGGTCAGGAGCGAGACGTGCTCGGTGACGAGCTGGAGCATGTCGAGGTCGCCGGAGACGATCGTGACGTCGAAGCCTTCCGCCTCCGCTGCGCGGCTGAGCGTGCCGATGACGTCGTCCCCCTCGAACCCGTCGAGCTCGCGCACGGGGATGCCGAGCGCCGCGAGCGTCTCGCGGACGATCGGGATCTGCGCCCGGAGGTCGTCCGGCGTGGGGCGGCGGGTCGCCTTGTAGCCCGCGTAGCGGTCCTTCCGGAAGGAGCGCCCCACATCGAAGCAGGCGACCACGTAGTCCGGCTGCACGTCGGCCACGCCGCGCAGGACGATCGTCCAGAAGCCGAAGGCCGCGTTCACGAGGCGGCCGTCGCTCGTCGCGAGCGGCGTCTCGAGGAGGGCGAAGTACGCGCGGTAGATGAGGCTGTGCGCGTCGAGGAGCATCAGGCGGGGCACGGGGCGAGCCTACCACCGGTCCCCGGCGCGGTCAGCGGAGGAGCGGATCCTCCCTCCGGCGCACGACCCGGACGAGCACGAGCGTTCCGCCGCCGGCCGCTGCGACAAGGAGCCCCGCGATCACGAGACGCTCGGTCGCGCTCGCCGCGGGAGCCGCGGCCGCTGCGGCCGTGACCATCATCGTGTCCGCGGTGGCGTCGGCGGGCGCGGCGACCGCAGGGTCCGGCGATGCCGCCGACGCCGCGAACCGTGCAGCACCGCCCTCCGCCTGCGGCGACGCCTCGGCGGCGTTCATGGCGAAGGCGAGCGGCGAGGCGTCCGCGCCGACCTTCGGCGCGTCGGCGACGGGCACGCCCTCCTCGCCCGGCAGCACGCCCGGCGGGAGCGCGCCGACGCCCGCGACGAGGAGGCCGATCGCGAGCGCGGCGCCCGCGACCGGCTGGAGGGCGGGCAGCCGCAGGACGGGGAGGCCGTCGAGCAGCCGCGCGAGGCGACCGCGACGGGCGTGGGCAGCAGGCGTGCCGCCGATCCGGAAGTCGCGCGGCCGCGGCGGGACGGGCAGCGTGGCGACGCTCCGGGCGATCGCAGCCGTCTCGGCCGGGAGGGCGGCACAGGTGCCGCAGGTGGCGAGGAGGTCCGCCACCGCCCGCGTCTCGGCGGCGTCGAGGGGATCGCCGGCCGCGTGGCGCAGGACGAGGAGGCGGTCGTGCCCGGCGTGGTCGGCGGGCGGGTGGGTGGTCACGGGCGCCTGACGCACCGGGGACGCTTCCGGTTCCCTGGTCATCGCTCGATCAGGTCCGTGCGGCCGGCGAGCAGGTCGCGGAGCGCGAGCCGGCCGCGGTGGATGCGCGATTTCACGGTGCCCAGCGAGACGCCCGTGCGGGCCGCGATCTCGCCGTAGTCGTAGCCCTCGACGTCGTAGAGGACGATGGCGATGCGCTGGTCGTCCCCGATCCGCGCGAGCGCATCCGCCACGAGCCGCGCCTGGTCGCGTGCGATCGCCTGGCGCTCCGGGCTCGCGTCCGGCCCGGTGGGTGGCTGCCAGGAATCGTCCTCCCAGTCGGGGTAGGGATCCGCTGGACGGCGCTTGCGGACACGCAGGATGTCCGTCGCGGCGTTCACCGTGATCCGGGTGAGCCAGCCACGGAAGACGTCGCCGCGGAGTCGGTGCAGGTTCCGCCACGCGGAGAGGACGGCCTCCTGGACGGCGTCGGCGGCCGCGTCGCGATCGCCGAGGATCCGCCACGCCACGCCGTAGAGGTAGTCCTGGTGGATCTCCACGAGCTGGTCGAACGCACCGACCTCGCCCGCGATCGCCCGCGCCACGAGGTCCCGGTCGCGGGCGTCCGCGCGGGCACGCTCGGCATCGCGGCTGGTGTCGCGCGCTGCGTCCACGGGTCGCGCGTCCTCCGTGCGGCTGGTCCTGCGGGGTCGGCCCGAGTCTAGCATCGGCACATCGACGGTCCCTTGCCGCGCGACGGTCGGCGGGTATGCTCACCCCCGCCGCCGTGTCGCACGCCGACGCGGCATCCGCGCCGGAGTGGCGGAACAGGCAGACGCGACGGTCTCAAACACCGTTGGCCGCAAGGTCGTGAGGGTTCGATCCCCTCCTCCGGCACCAGCCCCGCTGCGCTGCGGGCGCGGCCCGCGCACGGCCGTGGCGTCTGCCATCCTCCGGTCCGTGGACGACGGGGCAGCGGCAGGACGCGCGGAGCGGCTCGGCTTCACGGCCCTCGGCTTCCCTGCCTTCCGCGCCTACTTCGGCGCGACGCTCGTGACGAACAGCGCCCAGTTCGTGCAGAGCGCGGGGATCGGCTGGATCTCCTGGGAGGTGACCGGCTCCGCCGCGGGCGTCGCGGCGATCGGGTTCCTCAACGTCCTGCCGTACACCCTCCTGACGCTGCACTCCGGCCTCCTCACGGACCGGTTCGGCGGCCGGCGGATGGTCGTGCTCTCGCTCGTCACGAGCGGGATCGCGCTCACGCTCCTGGGCATCGCGGGGGTCGCGTGGGGGATCCCCGCGGCCGCGCTCGGGCTCGCCGCCTTCATCCTCGGGGTGCTCGGGGTGATCGGCGGGCCCGGTGGCTTCACGATCGTGAACGACATCCTCCCGCGGCACGCGATCCCGAGCGCGCTCGCCCTCATCTTCCTCGACGTGAACCTTGGGCGGATCCTCGGAGGGATCGTCGGCGGGATCGCGCTCGCGCTCCTGCCGGGCGGCTGGACGCTCGTTCTGGCGGGCGTCCTGATGCTCCCGCCGGCTCTCGCCATCCGGCGCCTGCCGACGCGCGCGACCCCGCCCGCCGAGGTCGCGACACGGGCCACGGGCGCGCTCGTCGCACCGATCGTGGAGGCGGCGGGCGTCGCACGGCGGAGCACGCCGCTCGCGCTGCTCTACGTGATGACGAGCGTGATGGGGTCGCTCGGCCAGGGCTACAACTACCAGCTCCCCGTCACCGCGGTCGAGCTCGGCGCGGGCGCGGACGGCCTCGGCCTGCTCACAGCGGTCGTGGGCGTGGGCGGCCTGGTCGTCGGGCTCATCCTCGAGCGGCTGATGCGCAGCCTGGGGCACGGGCGCACCGTCTGGCTCGGCACGTGGCTCGCGGCCGGCGGGATGATGCTCGCCGGGACCGCGGGCTCGCTCCCGGTCGCCGCGCTCGGGATGGGCATCGCGGGGGCGGGCTTCGCCATCTACGCGGCGTGCACGCTCGCGCTCATCCAGGCGCTCGCACCGGCCGCGCTCCGGGGGCGGCTCACGGCGCTCTTCTCCCTCCTCTACTGGGGCCTCATGCCTGCGGGCGCGCTCATCGGCGGGATCGTCGCCGAGGCGGTGGGCGCCCGCACGACGCTCCTGCTCTTCGGCATCGGGATCCTCGCCACGTCGGCCGTGACGATGGTCGGTCGTCCCGGGGTCCGGCGCCTGCGCCTCGGCCCGGACGGCCACCCCATCTCCGCGACGGCGGCGCGCCCGGCCGAGGCTGCGTAGGCGACGGCCGCCGCCGGGCGACCGCATCGCCCACCGGCGCCTCTGCCATCCTTGGCAGGTGAGCGTGACCGTGCAGCGTGACAGCAGGGCCGCCCGGATCGGCGGCGCCGCGCTCGGCGTGCCCGCGTTCCGCACCTTCTTCCTCGCCACGCTCGTCTCGAACACCGCGACCTTCATGCTCAGCGCAGGGATCAGCTGGGCGGCCCTCGAGACCTCGGGCAGCCCGGGGGGCGTGGCGCTCGTCGGGTTCCTCTTCGCGCTCCCGTTCACGCTCCTCACGCTCCACGCGGGCCTCGTCGCGGACTGGTTCGGCGCCCGACCGGTGCTGGCGCTCTCGCTCGCCCTGAGCGGGGGCGCGACCCTGCTGCTCGGCTGCATCGCCCTCGGCTGGGGCCTGCCCTACGCCGCGATCGCCGGTGCGGCCGTGCTCATCGGGACGCTCTCCGTCCTCGGGTCGCCCGCGGGCATGACGATCGCGAACGAGATCGTCACGCCGGGCCTCGTGCCGAGCGCGATGACGCTCATCTGGATCACGGTGAACTTCGGGCGCGTCGCGGGCGGGCTCATCGCGGGTGCGCTGCTCGCGCATCTCGCGGGCGGCTGGACGCTGGCGGTCGCGGGCGCGCTGACGATCGCCGTCGCGCTCGTGATCCGGCGCCTCCCCGTGCCCCGGCCGGTCCGGGCGGCGCATGTCAGCGTGGCGCTCCTCGCGCCGCTCCGCGAGGCGACCGGCCACGCGTTCCGCGAGCCGACGATGCGCACGCTCCTCGCGATCGCGGTCGTGGCGGGCAGCCTCGGGCTCGGCTTCAACTACCAGCTGCCGCTCGCCGCGACCGAGCTCGGCGCCGGCGCGAACGGCTACGGGACGCTCGTCGCCGCCGTAGGCCTCGGCGGGCTTGTGGCAGGGCTCCTCGCCGAGCGGCTCATGCGGCGGCTCGGCCAGGGACGGGTGATCCTCGTCGGTGTCGCGGCCGTGGCCGCCGGCCTCGTCGCCTGCGGGCTCAGCCCGGCGCTCCTCCCGGCGACCCTGGGCATCGGCCTCGCGGGCGGCGGCTTCGCGATCTACGGCGCGACGACCCTCGCGCTCCTCCAGGCGCTCACGCCGCCGGACCTGCGCGGACGCACGACCGCGCTCTTCTCGCTGCTCTACTGGGGGTTGATGCCCGTCGGCGCGGTGATCGGCGGGGTGGTCGCGAGCACCATCGGGGCCCGCGGGACGCTCATCGTCATGGGCCTCTCCGTGGGCATCGCGGGGATCGCGGCAGTCGTCGTCCGTCCCGGGCTGACGCGGATGCGCGTCGGCGCGGACGGCAGCATCAGCGGCCGGGAGGCGACCACCGGCTGACAGGCGCCGACCGACGACGGAGGTCGGCTACGGGCGCAGACACGCGCGGGCTGCCGGCGCGGGGGGTCGCGATCAGGCGAGGTCGAGCGCGACGAGCGCGCCGAGCCGGCGGTGCGCCTCCGCGAGCAGCTCGGCATCCCACGCGACGCCATGGCGGAGCGCCATCGGCCGGGGGCCGCCGGGTGCAGGGACATGGAGCACGACCGGGGTCGCGCCCGGGCGCGCGGCGAAGAGGTCCCGGAGCGCACCGAACGCGGCGATCACCGCATCCGGGCCGGCCTCGGCGAAGCGGACGTGCACGGTCCGACCCTCCGCGGCCTCGAGCGGATCGGTGGGCGCGCCGGCGGCGCGGGCGATGTCCACGCGCTCCTCCTCCGGCCAGGGGGGCTCGTCCGCCGAGGGGCCATCCGCGATCGGCGCGAGCGAGCCGGGCTCCGGGCCGGTCGTGCCCGGTGCGGGCGGCAGCGCCGCCGCGGGCGCGTGGACGAGGGGCGTGGCATCGGTGGCGGTCGCGGGCGGCGGGGCTGCCGATGCCGCGCCGTCGGCAGGGGGCGCAGGTGGTGGCGCGATCGGGGGCGCGTCGACGGCGCCGAGCGGGCGCGTGACGTGGCGCGTCCCGGTGATCGTCACCTCGAGCGAGCCGGTGACGGCACTGCCCCGGAGCGGGGAGACGCGCGGGATGGTGCGGACGAACGGCGCGGGCGCCGCGGGCACAGGCCCGGGGGTCGGAGCGGCCGGCGGCGCGGGTGCGGGGCGCGGCGCCTCCGCGACGGCCGCGGGCACGGCCGGGCGCGCGCCGCCGTTGCCGGTGCCGTTGCCATTGCCATTGCCATTGCCATGGCCATTGCCATTGCCGGTCGCCCGGTCGCCGCCCCAGCCGCCGCCGCGGTCGCCACCCAAGGCGCCCCGGTCGCGGCCGCCCCCGCGGCGCGGCCGGTCGCCGGCCGCCACCGCGCGCGCGAAGCCCTCCGGCCCCAGCGCCACCGCGTCGTCCCAGGTCCAGACCGCGTCGGCGAGCACGACCGTCTCGTCGCCCTTGTGATCGACGCGGCCCGCGACAAGGAGGACGGCGTCCTCGGCCCACGTCGGCCCGGTCTCCTCCCAGGTCCTGGGGAAGACGACGACCTCGAGCGGGCCCTGGAGGTCCTCGAGCGTGGCGACCCCCATCTCGGCGCGCGACTTCGTGACGACGCGCCGCAGCGCGGTGACGACGCCGCCGATCGCGACGCGCTGCGTGTCCAGGTCCGCGCCGAGCTCACCGGAGTAGGCGTTGACGTAGCGGCCGATCTCTCCCGCGAGCTCGCCGAGCGGGTGGTCGGACAGGTAGAGGCCGAGGAGCTCCTTCTCCCAGCGGAGGCGCTCCCGCGAGGTGACCGGCGTCGCGGACGGCAGCGGCCGGGCGAGCGCGGCCGTGTCGTCCGTCCCGAGGCTGTCGAAGAGCGAGACCTGGCCCGAGACGCGATCGCGCTGCTGGGCCTGGCCGAAGCCGATCGCGTCGTCCAGCGCGAGGAGGAGCTGCGCGGGGTGCCCGAGCGCGGCGAGGGCACCGACCTTGATGAGCGATTCGAGGACCCGCTTGTTCACCAGCCGCAGGTCCACCCGCGCGCACAGGTCCGCAAGCGAGCGGAAAGGCCCGCCGTCCGCGCGCGCGGCGACGATCGATTCGATCGCGCTCTCGCCGACGTTCTTGATGGCGAGGAGGCCGAAGCGGATCGCGCGGCCCTCCACGGTGAAATGCAGGCCCGACTGGTGGATGTCCGGCGGCTCCACGGTGATGCCGAGGCGCCGGCACTCCGCGACGGCGGCGGCGACCTTGGCGGTGTTGTCGCGGAAGGCGGTGAGGACCGAGCACATGTACTCGACCGTGTAGTTCGCCTTGAGGTACGCGGTCTGGTACGCGATCATCCCGTAGCAGGTCGCGTGCGCCTTGTTGAACCCGTAGCGCTCGAACGGCTCGAAGGCCTTGAAGACCGCGTCGATCGTCTCCGCGGGGACGCCGCGCTCCGCGGCCTGGGTGATGAACTTCTCCTTCTGGGCGCGCAGGACCGCCGCCTTCTTCTTCCGGATCGCGTAGCCGAGAGTGTCCGCCTCCGGGCCGGTGAAGCCGCCGAGCGCCACGGCGGCGGCCATGATGTCCTCCTGGTAGACGAAGATCCCGTACGTCTTCTCGAGGTACGGCTTGAGCAGCGGATGGAGGTAGGTCACCGCCTCCTGTCCGTGCTTGCGCCGGATGTACGCGGGGATGTTGTCCATGGGGCCGGGGCGGAAGAGCGCGACCATCGCCGCGAGGTCGTAGACCGAGCTCGGCCGGAGCTCCTTGATGTAGCGGCGCATCCCCGCGGACTCGAGCTGGAAGACGCCGGTCGTCTCCCCCGATCCGAGCAGCTCGAAGGTCTTCGCATCGTCGAGCGGGATGCGGTCCAGGTCGATCCGCTCCGTGCCCCGGATCTCCGCGATCAGGTCCACGGCCTGGCGCAGGATCGTGAGGTTGGAGAGCCCGAGGAAGTCGAACTTCAGGAGGCCCAGCGCCTCCACCCCGTGCATCTCGTACTGCGTCATCAGCGCGTCCGAGTTCGTCGCCTTCTGGAGCGGCATCAGCTCGGTGAGCGGCTCGTCGGAGATGACCACGCCGGCGGCATGCGTGGACGCGTTCCGGGCGACCCCCTCGAGCTGCTTCGCGATCCCGATCAGGCGGTCGATCTGCGGATCCGTCTCCGTCATCTCGCGCAGCGCGGACGAGGTGGCGAGCGCCTCGTCGAGGGTGATGCCGAGCTGCTCGGGGACGGCCTTCGCGATGCGGTCCACCTCGCTGTAGCCGAGCCCGAGGACGCGCCCCACGTCGCGGATCGCGGCCCGGGCGAGCATGGTGCCGAAGGTGATGATCTGCGCGACGTGGTCCTGCCCGTACTTGCGGGTGACGTAGTGAATCACCTCGTCACGCCGCGCATCCTCGAAGTCCACGTCGATGTCCGGCATCGTCACGCGGTCGGGGTTGAGGAAGCGCTCGAACGGGAGCTGGTAGGCGATCGGGTCCACCGGCGTGATGCCGAGGCTGTACGTCACGATGGAACCGGGCGCAGAGCCTCGGCAGGTCGTCGCGATGCGCTGCTCGCGGGCGAAGCGGACGAAGTCCGCGACGATGAGGAAGTACGCCGCGTAGCCCATGGTGATGATCACGCCGAGCTCGTAGTCGAGCCGCGCGCGCACCGTGTCCGTGATCGACCCGAAGCGGGCGATCAGCCCCCGCTCGCACTCCGCGCGCAGCCACGTCTCCACCGTGTGGCCGTCGGGCACCGGGAACCGGGGCAGGCGGTGCTTGCCGAAGGGCAGGACGAGGTTCGTCATCTCGGCGATCCGGCGCGTGTTCGCGATCGCGCCCGGGATCTCGCCGAAGAGCGCGGCCATCTCCGCTGCGCTCTTGAGGTAGTGCTCCTCGCCCTCGATGCGGAAGCGGTTCGGGTCGCTGAGGTTGGACGCGGTGCCGACGCAGAGGAGGACGTCGTGCGCCTCGTGCTGGTCCCGCCGGACGTAGTGGAGGTCGTTCGTGGCGACGAGCGGCAGGCCGACCTGGGGCGCGAGACGGAGGAGCTTGGGCGTGAGCGCGGCCTGCTCGGGGATGCCGTGGTCCTGGACCTCGAGGAAGAAGCGGTCCTTGCCGAAGATGTCCGCGTATTCGCCCGCGATGCGCCGCGCGGCATCCACGTCGTCCGTCTCGAGCGCCCGCGGGATCTCGCCGCCGAGGCAGGCGGAGAGGCCGATGAGCCCCTCGCTGTGCCGGGCGAGCAGCTCCTTGTCCACGCGCGGCTTGTAGTAGTACCCCTCGACGTGCGCCTCCGTCACGAGCCGGCAGAGGTTCCGGTAGCCGGTCCAGTCCTGGGCGAGGAGGACGAGGTGGAAGGGCTGCGCGTCGGCCTTCGGGTCGCGGTCGCGCATCGTCCGGCGGGCGACGTACGTCTCCACGCCGATGATCGGCTTGATCTCCCGCGCCGTGCACGCCTGGTAGAAGGCGACCGCGCCGTAGAGCGCGCCGTGGTCCGTGATGGCGAGCGAATCGAAGCCCTGCGCGGAGGCCTGCCCGACGAGGTCGTCGATCCGGCCGAGGCCGTCGAGGAGGCTGAACTCCGTGTGGACGTGGAGGTGCGTGAAGTCGTTCGGGGCGATGCTCATCCGCGGGCGAAGGCTACCACGGGACAGGGCGGGCGACTCGCGCGCGGGGTGAACGGATGTTCGGTCCGGCGGCGTGCGCCCGCACGCGCTCAGGCCTCCGGCAGGATCACGCGGCGCGCCCCGTCCCCGCGGCGGAGCGCGTCGAGCGCGTCGCCGAGGTCCGCGAGGCCGACCGTGCCCGTGACGAGCCGCGCGAGCGGCAGGCGACCGGAGACGACGTCCGCCGCGATCGCGGGGAAGTCGCGCGCGGGCACGACCGAGCCGTAGTTGCAGCCGACGATGCGCGTGCCGGAGACGACGAGCGTGTACAGCTCGACGGCCGCGGTCACCCCCTGCGGCGGCATCCCGACGACGGTCACCGTGCCGCCCGGGCGGACCGCGGCGAGCGCGGCCGCGACCGCCGGCGCGCTCCCGATGCACTCGAGGACGTGGTCATGGCCGCCCCCCTCCCCGCCCGGCGGGACGGCCGCGTC
>JBJTJV010000019.1:0-10670 GCA_046352645.1 Chloroflexota bacterium
GATCGGGGCGAGCGCGGGGACGGGGTGGGCGCGCTCGATCACGAGATGGCGCACGCCGTAGCGCTCCAGGGCGTCGGCGATGACCGGCAGCGGGTCGTCCGGCGTGACGATGCCGGTGCGCGCGGCGTGGTAGCGGTAGGCGCCGGGGTCGGGCGACATGACGCGCCCCGGGTCGGGGTCCGCGCGGAGCGTGGCGATGATCGCCGCCCGGCCCGCCTGCTCGGCCCGCCACGCATCGAGCGTCCGGAGCGTGCCCGCGCCGGCGAGCAGGAGCGCCAGCCCGGTCAGCGCGACCGTGAAGACGCGGGTCGCGTCCGCGGCGTCCCAGCGCCTGCGCCGCCGCGCCACCGCGCCGACGAGGACGCCGATCCCCGCGATCGCAAGGACGAACGCGTGGGGCAGGCCCGCCACGACCGAGTGGAGGAACGTCCCGTACGGCACGTGGACCGCGAAGAGGAGGCCGGAGAAGGCGAGGAGCGTCAGGGTGTAGACCGCCCACGGGAGGAAGCGTGGGTCGCGCCGCCGTGCCCAGGCACCGGCCGCGGTGCACGGCGCCAGCACGACGAGCAGCGGGCCCGCGACGAGGATGCCGACCGCCGCCACGAGGCCGCCGACGCGGCTCGCGAGGATCGGCCCGATCCCCTGTGCGAGGAAGGTCGACAGCGACGCCGGGGTCGCGATGGAGAAGAGCTCCGCGTAGTCCGCGATCCAGAGGATCCGCCCGTTCGCGGCCGACGGCGAGAGCGACCCGAAGACGAGGAGCTGGCGCGCGAGCCACGGCGCGACGATCGCGAGGCAGAGCGCACCGCCCGCGATCGCCGTCCCCCAGCCGATCCGGCGTGCACCCGCGTGCCCGCGGCGGCCCGCGAGGAAGACGACGAGGAAGGGGACCGCGAGGAGCACCCCGTCGTTCCGGGACAGGAACGCGAGGCCCACGACCGCGCTCCCCGCGAGGAATGCCCGTCGGTCACCGCGCAGCGCCCGCCCGCACAGCCAGAGCGCGAGGGCGCCGAGGAGCATGTAGGGCGCGAAGTTGTCCGGCTGCGCGAGGTAGGGGAGGACGAGCCCCGGGGCGGCTGCGAGCAGCCCCGCGCAGGCCGCCTGCAGCCGGCCCAGCCCCGCGTCCCGCGCGATCGCCCAGGTGAGCGGGGCGGCGGCCGCCGCGAGGAGCCAGAACGGCAGCCCGGACGCGAGCGGGCCGGGTCCGAGCAGGACGAGGAAGGGGACCTGGATGAGCACCGCGAGCGGCATCCAGTGCGCGTTCGCCGGGATGGGCAGCGTGCCCGTCGCCGGCAGGACGCCGCCGACCTCGACGAAGCTCCAGATGTAGTCGACGGAGAGCCCGGACCCGGCCGCGACGTTCCGGGCGACGTTCGCGTAGTAGAGGGCGTCCGGATACGCGGGCTCGGGGAAGGCGAGGAAGGTCGCCAGCCGGATCCCGAGCGCCACGAGGAAGAGGACGAGGGGCGCCATCGCGTCGGGAGCATAGCGCCGTGCCCCCGCACGGCAGCCGCCCGCCCGCCCCCCTAGGATGCGCGTGATGTCCGAGCGCGCCAGCGTCACGATCGTCCTGCCGGCCTGGAACGAGGCCGACAGGATCGGGCCGTCCCTCGCGGAGCTGTTCGGCTGGCTCGAACGGGTCGGTCCGCCGCGCGCCGGGGGACGATCGGCCGCCGAGCTCGGGGTATGGGACGTGCTCGTCGTGGACGACGGCAGCACGGACGCGACGGTGGCCCTCGTGGAGGCGCGTCCGGAGGCCCATCCCGGGCCGGACGGTGGAGCGCCGCGCCTGCGCGTCCTGCGCCGCCCGCACGCGGGCAAGGGCGCCGCCGTCGCCGCGGGGATCCTTGCGGCCACGGGCGATCTCGTCGTCTTCATGGACGCGGACATGGCGACGCCGCCGGACCAGATCCCGCTCCTCACGGAGGCGCTCGCGGACCACGAGGTCGCGCTCGGCAGCCGCGTCCAGCCGGATGGCACCGACCGCCGGAAGAGCCAGCCCGTCTACCGCCGCCTCCTCGGCAAGGTCTACCGCGCGCTCGCCGGGGCCTGGGTCACCGGTGCCGTGCCGGATACCCAGTGCGGCTTCAAGGGCTTCCGCCGTGCCGCCGGCGGGGACCTGTTCGCGCGGCAGCGCATCGGCAGCATCGTCTTCGACGCCGAGGTGATCCATCTCGCCCGCCGCCGCGGCTACCGGGTCGCGATCGTGCCCGTGGAGTGGGCGGACAAGCGGGGCTCCCGGATGCACGTCCGGCCCGGGCTCGCGCTCCGCGTCCTCGCGGACCTCGTGCGCATCCCGCTCCTTCACCGGGGCGTGGGGCGTGCGGAGCCGGGCGCGGACGCGGACGCGCCCGGACGCGATCCGGTCGGCCCGTCCCCGGACTGACGATGCGGCCACCTGCGCGCTGCCTGCGCCGCGCCGGGGCGGACACTCCGCCCACCGCATGCCCACCCTCGCCGTGAACCCTGCCGACCCCGGCTCCGTGGCGCTCGTCGCCGTCCCGGTCCCCTTCGCGTCCGTCCCGCGGGCCGCATGGGACCGGGTCCACGCTGCCGCCGAAGCCGCGACGCCCTTCTCCGCGTGGACGTTCCAGCGCGCGTGGTGGGACGCGTACGGCACCACCGCGCACGAGCAGACGCTCGTCTGCGTCCCCGCCGCACGGGCAGCCGACCCGCTCGGCGACCCCGGCGCGATCGTCGCGATCCTGCCGCTCATGCACCGCCACGTCCTCGAGCCGGAGGATGCGACGACCGCCACGGCGCTCCGCCGGCGGCACGCAGCCGGCACGGACCTGCGGCCGGCGGCGAAGGCCGTCTTCATGGGCGCGAGCTACCACGCGGACTACGCGACCTTCCTCGCGGCCCCGGCGGACCTGCCGGCCGTCGCGCGGGCGCTCGTCGCCGCGCTCGCCGGACCGCCGGACCCGGCGCACGGCGAGGCCGGCTGGGACGTCGTGGACCTGCGCCGCTGGCGTGCGGGCGACCCCGCCGCGGATGCGGTCGAGGCTGCCTTCCGTGCCGCCGCCCCCACCCACGGCTGGGAGGTCGTGCGCGAGCACGAGGACGTCTGCCCGGTCGTGACGCTCCCGGAGGGCGGTGACTGGGACGCCTACCTCGCGACGCTCGGCAAGCACGATCGCCACGAGATCCGGCGGAAGATCCGGCGGGCCGAGGCGGCGGGCGCCGTCACCTTCACGCGTGCGCCCCTCGATGCCGCGAGCGTGGAGCGGTTCATCACGCTCCACCAGGCGCGCTGGGGCGCGGACGGGCTCTTCCCGGAGACGGACGGCGGCGAGCGCAGCCGGCGCTTCCTCCATCGCCTCGCCGAGCTGGAAGCGGCGGAGGGCGCCGCCGCGTGCCTGCAGCTCGGGCTCGTCCACGCAGGCGAGCGGCTGATCTTCGCGAGCGCGGGCTTCGACGACGGGACGACCTGCTACTTCTACAACGCGGGCATGGACCCGGAAGCGCGGGAGCTCTCGCCGGGGGTCACCGGCGCCGCGGCCTACCTGCGCGACCGGATGGCCGCGGGCCGGCGGCGCTTCGACTTCCTCCGTGGCGACGAGCCGTACAAGTACCAGTGGGGCGCGGTGGACGAGCCCGTGGACCGGATCATCGTCCTGCGGGCGGCCGGATGAGCGGGCTCGCGACGCTCCGCTGCGGCCAGATCCCGCCCCGGCCGCCGCTGCCGGAGGCGGAGCGCATCCGCGTCGTCCAGCTCGTGGCGTCGGGGACGAACGGTGGGGCGCAGGAGCACGTCGACTCGCTCCTTGCGCACCTCGACCGGGCGCGCTACGACGTCACGGTCATCACGCTCACGGACGGCAGCGCGGTGCGCCGGTGGCGTGGGCTCGATGTCCCGGTGGAGGTGATCGCCGAGCCGGACGACGAGATCGCCGCGCTGCGCGTCGCGGACCGGCTGGCGGACCTGCGCGCCGAGATCGTCCACGGGCACATGTACCGCGCGGAGGTCGTGGGCACGCTCGCCTGCGACCTGCTCGCGGAGCGCGGGGGCGGCCGGCCCTGGACGGTGAACACCGTCCACTCCTCGCGCGTCCGCAGCCGCGAGGACCGCGAGCTCATCGCGGGGATGACGCGGCGGATCGACCGGCTCATCGCGGTCAGCCGGAGCATCGAGGAGAAGATCCGCGACGAGGGCCGCGAAGGCAGCCGCGTCGTGCTCATCTACAACGGCGTGGACCTCACCCGCTACGACCACCAGGAGGCCTGCTGCACGCTGCCGGAGGAGTACGGCTTCCCGGCCGGGTCGCCCATGGTCGGCGTCGTCGGTCGCCTGGAGGCGGAGAAGGGCCACCCGACCCTCATCGAGGCGTGGCCGCAGGTCCTCGCCGCGGTCCCGGACGCCCGCCTGCTTGTCGTGGGCGAAGGCGCGCGCCGTGCCGCGCTCGAGGAGCAGGCAGCGGCGCTCGGGCTCCTCGGCCCGGGTGGCGGATCCGGTGCCGCGTCGCGGGACGTTGCACCGCCCGGCGCCTCCGTCGTCTTCACCGGCCGGCGCGAGGACGTGCCCGCGGTCACCGCCGCGCTCGACGTGGCGGTCCTGCCCTCCTATCGCGAGGCGCAGGGCCTCGCGATCCTCGAGGCGATGGCCCTCGCGCGGCCCGTGGTCGCCAGCCGCGTCGGCGGGATCCCGGAGATGCTCGAGGACGGTGTCACCGGCCTGCTCGTGCCGCCCGGGGACGCGCCCGCGCTCGCGGCGGCGATCGTCCGGTTGCTCACGGACCACCCGCTCGCGGACACCATGGCGCGCGCAGCACGCGACGTGGCCCACGAGAGGTTCTGCGTGCAGAAGATGGCCGCGGAGATCATGGACCTCTACGATGAGGGCGCGGTCGCGGCCGCGCTCCGGGCAGGCCGCCCCGCCCGGCCGATCTAGGCGCCGACGACGCTCCAGTAGCGCTCCGCGGCACCGGTCCCCACGCGGCCGGCGGCCGCGACCCTGGCGGCGTAGCCCGCGAGGTCGTCGAGCATGCCCTGATCGCCGTCGAAGAGGCGGACGATCTGGCTGCCGTAGACGCGGATGCCCGCGGCCTTGCGCTCCAGCTGCTCGCCGATCTCCGCGTAGCGCGCCTCGAGCGCGAAGCCGTCCGGCAACCCGAGGGCGTCCGGCCCGAGGTCCGCAAGGCCCGTGAAGTCGTTCCACCAGGCGTAGGGGAAGTCCTCGTAGAAGCTGATCCGCCCCGCGAGCTCCGGTCCGGGCATCACCCAGCGACGCCCTTCACCGAGCATCGCCACGCCGACCTCGCGGCAGAGCTGGTGGTCCACGTGGCCGCCGACACCGAGCGGGAAGTAGATCTGCTGCGGCTCCAGGCGGAGGATCTCGCGCCGCAGGATCCCCAGGGGGGCGTGGTCGTCGTCGCGTGCGCCGCCGAGGAGCTGGTCATCCCCCGCGTAGCCGCGGTAGACCGCGTCCGGCAGGTCCAGGTCGATGACGCTGCACTCCATGAACCAGGCGTAGCGCTCGTCCTCCGTCTTGCGGAGGGTGGTGGCGTCCGCCGCGGAGAAGTCCGTGACGGCGAGCGTGCCCTGGCCACCGCGGTCGTCCGCGAGCGGCCGGTCCGGCGTCGCGACGTTCGTGACGTTCGCGCTCCGCGTCCACGCGGCACGCTGCCAGAACTGGCGGGCCTGGGTGTTCGCGCGCTCCTGCGTGGCAGCGATCCGGTCCGCGTCCGCGAGCCACGGCGCATCCGGGCCGGGCGTGCGCACGACCGGGTACTCGGACGCGATCGCGCTCCGGTCGAACGATTCCGTGGCCGGCGCGATCGCCTTGGAGCCGAAGCCGAGCGCGGCCCGCTGGTACTCCGTCATCTCGGTGTCCGCACCGGGGCCGCCGGAGAAGACGGTGATGATCGTGACGTTCTGGCCGAGCTCACGGAGGCTGGCGATGAGGCCGCCGCACGAGAGCGCGGCGTCGTCGGGGTGCGGGGAGATGAAGACGTGGGACATCGCGGGCGAGGATAGCACCGGTGCCCGCGGCCCGGGGGCCTCAGTCGTCGGACATGCCCGGCTGGCCGTGCCGCCCGATGAGCGGGACGAAGACGCAGCCCCCGAGGGCGGCCGTCCGGACCTCTCCGTCCTCCATCCACGCGACGACGAGCTCCTGGAGCCCGCGCGGCCCGACCGGCAGCACGAGCCGACCGCCCGGCGCGAGCTGTGCGAGGAGGGGCAGCGGGATCGCCGGCGCGGCCGCGCCCACGATGATCCCGGCGTAGGGCGCGTCCGGCGCGTAGCCGTCGCTACCGTCGCCCACCACCGCGTGGACGTGGTAGCCCAGCCCGGACAGCACGCCCGCGGCGCGCGCCGAGAGCGCCGGATCGCGTTCGATCGTCGTCACACGGGCGCCGATGGCCGCGAGGACCGCCGCCTGGTAGCCGGAGCCCGTGCCGACATCGAGGACCGCGGGCGCGGGTCCCGGATGCCGGGCGCGCCAGCCGGGGAGGTCCAGGACCTCCGTCATCCGCGCCACGATCCACGGCTGCGAGATCGTCTGGCCGTGCCCGATCGCCTGCGCCCCGTCGAGGTAGGCCTGCGCCGCTTCCGCCTCGGGCACGAACCGCTCGCGGGGGATGCTGCCCATCGCGCGGAGGACGGCAAGGTCGGCGATGCCGCGCGCGATGAGCTGGTCGCGGACCATCGCGGCGCGGGCGTGCGTGAGCGCCCCTGTGTCCTGGGCTCCGTCGTCCGGGTCGCCGCGGTCCACGCGCGTCACCTCCGCCGGGTCAGGCCCGGACGGAGCCTCTGCCGATGGTCGCCGGCGGCGCACATCGAGCGTCCCGCCGACTGCGGGCGGACGGGTCGGCGTGCCGGGTCAGGCCGCCGGGCTCGGCAGCGGCACGACCGGCCCGGTCGTCGCGCCGGGCGCCGGCGTCGGCACGGGCGGGGGGACCGGCGTGGGCTTCGGCGTCGGCTCGGGCGTGGGGTCGGGCGTCGGGACCGGCGTCGGCTCGGGCGTCGGCTCCGCGGTCGGGGCGATGCTCGCCACCGCCGAGGCGGACGGCACCACCGACGGCACGCTGCTCGCGACGACCGGCAGGCTCGGCTCCGGCCGGGGCGTCCGCTCCGGGGTGAGCAGGCCACCCTTGCCGAAGAAGACACCGAAGAGGAAGGCGCCCGCGAAGAGGACGATGATGATCCCGACCCACCAGCGCGATGCGGGGTCGTCCACGTAGGGATGCTCGTCGTGGCCGGCGCTGCTCGGGAGCGGCGACCGGATCGAGCTGGTCGCGGACTTCTCGCCCTTGCGGCGGCCGGCGGCACGCGGTGCCGCGGCGGCGGCGGCCGCCGCTGTCGCAGGGCTCCGATCGGCGGGCTCGTCGCTCGGCGGCGCCTCGGGGGGGGCCTCGCGCGGCGCCCCCTCGTCGGCAGGCGGGGCCGTTGGCTGGGCCGCTGCGTCCGCCCCCTCGTCGGGAGGGGGGTCCGCGGCTTCGGCGGCGTCCGCGCCGGCGGGCTCCTCCGCTGCCGGCTGCGTCTCCGGCGCGGGCTCGGCCGGCACCTTCTCCTCGTTGTCGCTCGTCATCGCCTCGCGCTCCTGCTCTGCGTGCAGCGCGGATTATGCGGTCCCGGGCCCGGGGACGTCACGTACCGCGGGGAGAAGCGCCCCGGCGAGCCCGGCGAGCACCGTCACGCCGCCCAGCACCGCGAAGATCGTCCCCACGGGGACGACGTCCGCGAGCAGCGTGCACACGGCCGCCGCGCCGGTCATCGCGCCGAAGACGATGCTCGAGCGGATGGCGATCACGCGACCCATCAGCCCGGCGGGGACGAGCTCACCGAAGAGCGTCTGCGATGGCACGAGCCAGACGAGGTTGAAGACGCCGACCGCGAAGGCCGCCAGGAGCGCGAGCTGCACGCTTCCCGCGAGACCCAGGATCACGGTCGCCATCCCCATGAGCAGGAAGCCCGCGACGACGAGCCGGCCGCGCCCCGTCCGGCCGCCGACCGCGCCGATGGCGAACCCGCCGACGAGGTTGCCGATACCCAGGGCTGCCTCGAGGATGCCGAGCGTGTCCGCGAGGCCGGGCACGGCCCCGCCGACCGGTGCGGGGCTGCCGATGAGGAGGAACACGTATGCCGGGGTGAGCGCGAGCGTGGCACCCACGGAGAGCTGTCCGAGCGTGCTCACGAGCGTGTTCTGGAAGAGGGGCGGGCTGCCGCGCAGGACGCGCCACCCCTCCGCGAGCTCGGCGGCAAGGGTCCGCAGCGCCCCGGCGACGCGTGGTTGGGCGGTCCGCGCGACCGGCGGGATGACGATCGCCGCGAGCAGGAGGGCGCTGACGAGGTAGGTGACCGCATCGAGCCAGAAGGCGAGGGCGATGTTCACGCCCAGGAAGGCGACGAGCGCACCGGCGATGGGATAGCCCGCGATCTCCGCGACGGTCTCGCCGGTCCAGAGGGCCCCGTTCGCGGGGAGCAGGTCGTCCGCCCGGACGATCCGCGGCACGACCGCGGCGCGCGCCGGCCGGAAGAAGAGGCTGACCGTGGTGATGAGGAAGACGATCGGGTAGACGAGCCAGAGCGCGACGTCCGCGGCCACCGGCAGGAGCAGGACGAGCCCGGCCCGGAGGAGGTCGGACGCGATGAGGACGCGCTTGTGGTCCCACCGGTCGACGAAGGTCCCGGCGATCGGGCCGAGCAGGAGGTTCGGCAGCATCGCGCACACGAAGACGAGCGCGGAGAGAACGAGCGAGCCGCTGAGCCCGATGACGAGGACGCCGAGCGCGACCGGGTTGAGGCGATCGCCGAAGACGCTGACCGTCTGCGCGAGCCAGAAGGCGCTGAAGCGGCCGTCGCCCGCGAGCCGGAGGTAGGGGTGGGCGCGGAGGCGCGCGATCCTGCCCGCGCGTCCGGAGGCGGTCGCGGGGCGGGCGGCTCCGGTCGAGACCACGACGTCGGCGGCGGTCGCAGCCCCGGCCGCCGTGGCCGCCCCGGCCGCCGTAGCCGCCCCGGCCGCCCCGGCCGCCCCGGCCGCCGCTGCCGGGCCCAGGCTGCCGGCACCCGTACCGCCGCCGCGCACGACCGGCCGCGATGGGAACGACGCGGCCCGCGGACCACGCCACAGGTCGATCCCGCCCGGCAGGTCGGAAGCGGAGCCCCAGCGCATCGTGGCGACGAGGAACCACCCGATCCCCAGCGCGATCGCCATGTCACCCGGGCTGACGACGTTGGCGAGCGGGCCGGCGGGGATGGGGAGGATGTCGCCGAGCGGCCCGGCGCGCAGGAGGAACTCGGCGCCGATCGTGTCCGGAAGCAGGACGTGCCATGAGGGCGAGAGCGCGTCCGACGGGAGGCCGGAGGCGGCGAGAGCCGGCAGCCATACCGGCATCCAGCCGCCGTTCGCCGCGATGGCGACGAGGTTGCCGAGGACGCCCGCGAGGACGAGCAGCATCCCGGGCAGGCCCCGATTCGCCCAGAGCGCCGCCGCGAGGACGGTGAACGCGCCACCGAGGAGCGGCAGGCGGAGTGCCTCGACCGGCTCCACGCCCGCCGCGAGGAGGGTCTGCGTGCCGACGCGGACGGCGAGCGCGACGAGCACGAGCAGGACGAAGCGGAAGCGTGCCTCGAGGAGGCGGCTGACCCGGCCACCGACGAGCAGGCCGAGCAGAAGCCCGCCGACGACGCCGGCGAGGATCACCCGGGCGTGCCTCCGTCCGGGGCGCCGGCCGTGGCGTCGGAGCGCGGCGGTCCGCCCGGCTCGGGGGCTGCGGCGGGGACGTCACCGCCGGGGGTGGTCGTCGCGGGTGCGGTGGCGGCGTCCGCGGTCGTCGAGCGTGCGATGGCAGCGCGGTCACGGGCGACCTCACCGATGAGCGGGATCCCGGCGGTGGGCTCCGCGGCGACGGGTTCGGGCCGCGGCCAGAGCCCGCGACCTGTCTCGGTGCGCGCGAACGCGTCGACGATGGCCGGGTCGAACTGGATGCCGCTGTACTTGCGCAGCTCGGCCATCGCCTGGGCGGGCGTGAGCGGGTTCAGGCGGTAGGGGCGGACGGCGGTCATCGCCTCGAAGGCGTCCGCGACGTGGAGGATCCGCGCCAGGAGCGGGATCTCCTCGCCGAGCAGGGCACGCTCGACCCCATCGACGGCGATCTTCGGATAGCCCGACCCGTTGAACCACTGGTGGTGGTGCAGGATCACGGGCAGGATGGGCTGGAGAGCGTCGACGTCGCGGAGGATGTCGCGGCCCTTCTCGGGATGCGCGTTCATCTGGACACGTTCGGCGCGGTCGAGCCGGGAGGGCTTGAGGAGGACCGCGTCGGGGATGCCGATCTTCCCGACGTCATGGAGGAGGCCGCCCCAGTGGAGCTTCTCGAGGTCCGCCTCGCCGAGGGCCAGCTCCTCCCCGATCTCGACCGCGATCGTCGAGACGTGCTCGGAGTGCTTCTTCGTCGATGGGTCGCGGGCGTCGATGGCGGAGGCCAGCGCCTTGATCGTCTGCACGAACATCCGCCGGATCTCCACGACGGACGCGTAGGCCGCGCGCGTGGTGTAGAGCGGGAGCGCGAAGAGCAGCGCGACGACATAGCCGACGTTCTCGAAGGCGAGCGCCATCAGCCATGCGAGCGGCACGAGGCCGAGCAGCGAGAGCCCGTACGCACGCAGGTCGCCGACGAGCACCTCACGGAACGATCGGCCCTGCCGGACCGCGACGGCGAGGGCCG
>JBJTJV010000211.1:0-2686 GCA_046352645.1 Chloroflexota bacterium
GCCGCGCGGTGAGGCCGTTCGCGAGCGCGGAGATGATCTTGACTCGCGGCCCCTCGGGGCCGCGGCTCGCGCCCGCCACGAGCGAGACGACGCTCGACACCGCCGATGCCGTGGCCGGCGGCCGGTGCGGGCCCGGCGCCGCCCGGCATGTAGCGCACGATGAGGCCGACGAGGAGGCCGCCGAGCGTCGGCAGCCCGACGACGAGCACCGCCCGCGGGATGCCGAGGCTCGCAGGGAGCGTCTCCCAGGCGAGCTTCGTCCCCTCGTTCACGACGAGGACGAAGGCGATCGTCGCGAGCGCCGCGGGGATCGCGAAGACCGCGGAGAGCAGGAGGAGCGCGTACCAGCTCTTCTCGTCGCGGAGCCTGGCCGCATCGTCGAGGGCGTTGCCGCCGCCGTCCGCGTCCGCCCCCGCAGCCTCCGTCGGCTGCGGCGCGGGGCGCCTGCTGCCGCTCCGGCCGATCGCGGGGGCGATCCGACCGCCGATCCGCCGGGGTGTCGCGGGCTTCCTGCCCGTGCCGCCTGCCGCCATCCGTCTACGCCTCCGCCAGGAAGCCGCGGCCGATCGCGTCCGCGGCGCGGATCGCGTCCATGAGCATCCCCGGCGTCACCGGGAACGGCTCGTTGCGCATCGTGTCGTCCTGCCGCGTCGCGCGCTCTGCGACCGTGCGGAGCTGCGCCTCCGTGATCTTCGCGCAGCCGATCTCGGCGAGCGTCACCGGCAGCCCGACCGCGACGGAGAAGGCGAGCACCTCCTCCACCTCGACCTCCGCGACCCCTTCGAGGACGAGCTGGACGAGCGTCCCGAAGGCGACCTTCTCCCCGTGCGTGTACCGGTGCGTCTGCGGCGCGGTCGTCAGGCCGTTGTGGATCGCGTGCGCAGCCGCGAGGCCGGACGATTCGAAGCCCAGCCCGGAGAGGAGCACGTTCGCCTCCACCAGCCGCTCCAGGGCCGGCGTCACTACCTTCGCCTCCACCGCGCGGCGGGCGGCGAGCCCGTCGTCCAGCAGGGTCCGGTAGCAGAGCTCCGCGAGCGCCAGCGCCGTCCGCGTGGACGAGCCGCCGCGCAGGTTCCGCACGTGCCCCGCGGCGCACGTCCGCGCCTCGAACCAGGTCGCGAGCGCGTCGCCCATGCCCGCCACGATCTGGCGCACGGGAGCGCGCGCGATGACCGCCGTGTCCACGAGGACGAGGTCCGGGTTGCGCCGGTAGAAGCGCGAGCCCTGCGCGACGCCGTGCGCGTCGTAGATGACCGAGAGCGCGCTGCACGGCGCGTCCGAGGAGGCGATCGTGGGGCAGTTCACGACCGGCAGCCCGAGGGCGTCCGCCGCGCCGCGCGCCGCGGCGAGCGTCTTGCCGCCGCCCGCGCCCACGATCGTCCGGGCGCCCTGCGCGGACCCGGCCGCCACGATCCGGTCGATCTCCTCGACCGTGCACTCGCCGCCGAACGCGTGGACCGCGTGCGTCATCCCGGCAGCGGCGAAGGCGGTCGCCCACGTCTCCGCGAGCGTTCGCTGGGCGTGGCCCCCGGCGACCACGAGGACGGGGCCCCCGAGGCCGAGCGACGCCATCTCCGTCGCGAGCGCGGCGGTCGCGTCGCGGCCCTGGACGTACCGGGCGGGCGAGCAGAAGACGGAGAGCATCGTGGTGGGCCTCCTCGTGAGCCGGACACCTGCCGCGGCCTCCGCGAGAGGGTAGCGGGCGTCCGCTGCGGACGTCAGCCGTCGGCGCCCGCGAACGCCCCGGTCGAGCGCAGCGCCTGCCAGACCTCCCGGCGCCGCGTCTCCCAGGTCCCCGTGGCGACGTGGGTACCGTCGCGCCAGATGACGCGCCCGTCCTGGTACGGCACGCAGAGCGGGTAGGTCGGGCAGACCACCCGGTCGAGGTCCACGAGGCGCACGTCCGGGTAGCCGGTCGCCAGCTCCCGGAGCGTTCCCTCGATCCGGACGGGCCGGTCGAGGAAGGCACAGGTCGCGATCCGCCGGGAGCTCGCGAGGCACTCCGTGGGGTCCGCGCCGTAGTCCGTGGGGAACGGCTCGAGGATGACGATCGCGGGGACGAGCGGCGCGAGCAGGTCGAGGGTCCGGGTCGCGAGGGTGCGCTCGCGCGCGTCGATGGGCAAGGCGTCGACCGCCGGGTCCGCCGCACGGGCGGTCGATTCGTCCACCGTCTCGCGGTAGCCGCGCTCGTGCAGGAGCAGCACATCGGGCGCGATCGCCGGCACGGCGCGCGCATACCAGCTCTCCCGCTGGGCGACGCAGGCCGCATCGACGCTCACGTCCGGTCGGCGCACGCCCGCCATCCACGAGCAGGCGGGCAGGATGCTCGCGTAGAGCCGGAAGCCGCGTTCCTTCGCGAGCTTCGTGAGCACGGGCATGAGCGTCCGCGCCGAGCTGTCGCCGACGAACAGGACGGTCGGTCCCGTGCCGTCCACCACGAGACACTCGCGCACCTTCCCGGGCGGGCACGTCCAGACCGTGCTGTCGTACTCGCGGGCCGCCTTCCAGTCGATGCCCTGCGGCACGGGACCGAGCTCGGCGAGGACGCGCTCCATCTCCGCGCGCGTCAGCGGCGCGGGCGTCGCGCTCGCCGCCGGTGCGGGGCTCGGGGACGGCGGTGCGCTCGGGACCGCGCTCGACCGCCCGGGCGTCGGGCTCGGCTCGGTCCGGTCGATCGGTGCGAGGG
>JBJTJV010000212.1:0-7681 GCA_046352645.1 Chloroflexota bacterium
TGCCTGGCGGGCGCTCCTCGCCCGCTGGCCCCATACCGAGCTCGGCGCGTCCGGCCCCGCCGTCGGCCTCCCCGACGGCCAGATGGGCAACTCCGAGGTCGGCCACCTGAACATCGGCGCGGGGCGCCCGGTCCTCCAGGACTTCCCGCGCATCGACGCGGCGATCGCGGACGGCGGGTTCGCCGCGAACCCCGTCCTGCGTGCCGCCGTCGCAGCGGGCGCCGCCCCGGGTGCCCGCCTCCACGTCCTCACCCTGCTCGGCCCCGGCGGCGTCCACGCGCACGACCGGCACGCGGTCGCGTTCGCCGCGCTCGCCCGGGAGGCCGGCGTGCAGGACCTCGTCGTGCACCTGCTGCTCGACGGGCGGGACACGCCCCCGCGGTCGGCCGAGGGGTTCCTCGCGGACTTCTCCGCGCGGCTGGCGCAGGCGCATCCCGGCGCGCGGATCGGCACGATCGGCGGGCGGTACTTCGGGATGGACCGGGACCAGCGCTGGGATCGCGTGGCGCGCCACTGGGCGGCGATCGTGGACGGCGAGGGCCCGGCCGCGCCGGACGCAGCGGCCGCGCTCGCTGATGCGCGCTCCCGCGACGAGAGCGACGAGTTCGTCACGCCGAGCGTCGTCGGCCCCGAGGCGCGCGTCCGCGACGGGGATGTCGTCGTCCACCTGAACTTCCGGGCCGACCGGGCGCGCCAGCTCATGCGGGCCTTCGCCGATCCGGCCTTCGCCGGGTTCGCGCGCACGCGGGTGCCCACCGGGCTCCACCTCGTGACGCTCACCGAGTACGAGGCCGGCCTGCCCGTCTCCGTCGCATTCCCGCCGCTGATCGTGACGAGCCTCGCGGAGCTCGTGTCGCGCGAGGGGTGGACCCAGCTGCACGTCGCGGAGACGGAGAAGTACGCCCACGTGACGTACTTCTTCAACGGTGGCGTGGAGGAGCCCTGGCCGGGCGAGGACCGGGTGCTCGTGCCGAGCCCGAAGGTCGCGACCTACGATCTCGCGCCCGCGATGAGCGCGGAGGGCGTCACGGATGCGCTCGTCGCCGCGATCGCGGCCGGGCGCCACGACGTGCTCATCGCGAACCTCGCGAACCCGGACATGGTGGGCCACACCGGCGACTGGGATGCCGCGGTCCGTGCCTGCGAGACCGTGGACCGGTGCATCGGACGGATCGCCGCGGCCGTGCTCGGGCCGGACGGAGCGGGGGAGGGGGGCCTCCTCGCCGTCACTGCCGACCACGGGAACGCGGACGTCATGCGCGATGCGGCCGGCGGCGCGGTGACCGCCCACTCGCTCAGCCCGGTCCCGTTCCTCCTCGCGGGGAGCGCCGTGGCCGGGCGGACGCTCCATTCGGGCGTCCTCGCGGACGTGGCGCCGACGCTCCTCGCGCTCCTGGGCCTGCCGCCCGCGGACGGGATGACCGGCCGGTCGCTCCTCGCGCCGGTTCCCGGCGGGGGCGCCTGACGGCCGTGCTATCCTTCCGACCCTTACCCGACCGACCGCCGGAGGCCTCGTCGCGCACGTGAACCTCATCCTCGCCCTCGCGCTCCTGCTCAGCTGCATCGGGCTCATCGCAGCCGTGCTCCTTCAGTCCCGCGGTGCGGGGCTCGGCTCCACGTTCGGCGGCGAATCCTCCGTCTACCGCAGCCGACGCGGCGTCGAGAAGAAGCTCTACCAGTTCACGATCGTCCTGGCGCTCCTCTTCGTGGGCGTCTCGCTGATCTCCTTCATCGCGTCGGGCAACAACCTCTAGACCGTCCTGCCGCCCGGCCACGACGGGCGCGGCGGAACGTGGTAGATTTCCCGCTCTGTTCGCGCAGGCCCGGGGACGGCCCGGGCACCGCCCACGCCGAGGTGGCGGAATAGGCAGACGCGCCAGCTTCAGGAGCTGGTGGCCGCAAGGTCGTGTGGGTTCAAGTCCCTCCCTCGGTACCAACCCTCGCGAGTGGTCGGTCGGCTCGAACAGGATCCGCGCCCAGGTGGCGGAATTGGTATACGCGTACGTTTGAGGGGCGTATGAGGCAACTCATCCGGGTTCAAGTCCCGGCCTGGGCACCAACTCGCTGACGGAGACGGCGGCCGCGATGGCCGCCGTTCCTCTTTCCCCCGCCGGCCGTCCCCGGTCGCGGGCGGGTACCATCGGCGCCGGGGCGGTTAGCTCAGCCTGGTCAGAGCGCCTCGCTTACACCGAGGATGCCGGGGGTTCGAATCCCTCACCGCCCACCACGCCCGCATCGCGGACCGGCCGGTGCCCGTCTCCCGCCCTGCTAGACTCGCGCGCAGACGGGGCCATCGAGGTGCGGACCCCGGGGACGTGGGAGGGTCCGGTGGACACGACGCTCGTCATCGCCATCGTCGCGGTCGTCATCGTCGGCTTCCTCATCCTGCTCTACAACGGGCTCGTCCGCGCACGCCGGCGTGTCGACGAGGCGTGGTCGCAGATCGAGGTGCAGCTGAAGCGCCGCTGGGAGCTGATCCCCAACCTCGTGGCCGCGGTCCAGGGCTACATGGGCTTCGAGGAGAAGGTCCTCACGGCGGTCACGGAGGCACGCGCTTCCGCGGTCACCGCGGGCGCGAAGGGGCCGCACGAGGTCGCGATGGCGGAGAACGCCCTCTCCTCCACGCTGCGCTCGCTCTTCGCGGTCGTGGAGAGCTACCCCGACCTCAAGGCGAACCAGAACGTCCTCGGACTCCAGGAGCAGCTGACCACGACGGAGAACCAGATCAGCTTCGCGCGCCAGCATTACAACGCGACGGTGCTCGACTACAACACGCGGATCGCCACCTTCCCGGCGGTCGTCATCGCGGGTCTGCTCGGCTTCACGAAGCGCGAGTTCTTCGATGCCGAGCCCGGCGCGGAGCAGGTCCCGACGGTGAACCTCGGCTACCCGCCCGCGGGCGGCGCGGCCGGCGGCACGGGCGGCGCGGCCTCGGCCTGAGACGGGCCCGGCCTGGCACGGCGGGGCGCGCATGGTCGCGCGGGAGACCTTCCACGGCCAGATCGCCGCGAACACGCGGCGCTCGGTGCTCCTGCTCGTCCTCCTCTCGCTCGTCCTCGTCCTCCTCGGCGTCGTGGTCGGCTTCTCCCTGACCGGCAGCCCCGAGGGCGCGATCCTCGCGGTCCCGATCTCCATCGGGGTCGCGTTCCTGCTCTCGGCCGGCGCCTGGTATGCCGGTGATGCGCTCGTCCTCGGCGCGTCCGGCGCGCGCCACGTCGGCGGCGACGAGGCTCCACAGCTCCTGAACGTCGTCCGCGAGCTCTCGCTCGCCGCGAGCATCCCGATGCCGCGTGTCTGGCTCATCGACGATTCCGCACCCAACGCGTTCGCGACGGGCCGCGACCCCGAGCACGCGAGCATCGCGGTGACGACGGGCCTCCTCGACAAGCTCGACCGCGAAGCCCTCCAGGGCGTCATCGGGCACGAGCTGGCGCACGTGCGCAACTTCGATATCCGCTTCGCGCTGCTCGTCGGGGTGCTCGTGGGCAGCATCGCGCTCCTGTGCGACATCCTCCTCCGCGCGGCCCGCTACGGCGCCCTCGGCGGCGGCCGGCGCTCGCGCTCCTCGTCCTCGTCGTCCGCGGGAGGCCTCGCCGCGATCGTCCTGCTCGTCGCGATCGTCCTCGCGATCGTGGCGCCGCTCTTCGCCCGGCTCGTGCAGCTGGCGATCAGCCGCCAGCGTGAGTACCTCGCCGATGCGACGAGCGTCGAGCTCACCCGGAACCCCGACGGGCTGGAGCGCGCCCTCGCCACGATCGCCGCCGACCAGGAGCCGCTCGAGGTCGCGAACCGGGCGACGCAGCACCTGTTCATCGTGAACCCGATCAAGAAGGTCGACCTCTCGACGCGCGGGCTCTTCAGCACGCACCCGCCGATCGCGGAGCGGATCGACCGGCTCCGGCGGCTCACCGGGCGACCCCCGCTCCCGCCGGATGCCGTCGGGCGGCTCGGCCCGCTCGCCTGAGTGCTGCGCCGTGCCGCGGTTGCCGCGGTTGCTGCGCGCGCGGACCTGTGGTTTACTAGCGGTCACCGCGATGGCGGGCCGAGGTAGCTCAGTTGGTAGAGCACGCGACTGAAAATCGCGGTGTCGCCAGTTCGAATCTGGCTCTCGGCACCACCCCAGGTCGGGGCACGGAGCGGTAGGTGTACCGGGCGGAAGTGGCTCAGTTGGTAGAGCATCACCTTGCCAAGGTGAGGGTCGCGGGTTCGAATCCCGTCTTCCGCTCCACTCTCCCCCGAACGCGGGGGCGGGACACCGGGATCCGGATCCCGTACACGGAACCCCGGACCGCGCTGCCGCTGGCCCTTCGTCTAGTGGTAGGACAGCGGACTTTGGATCCGTGAGCCGAGGTTCGAATCCTCGAGGGCCAGCCATTCCACCACCGGCAGACCGGCCGGGGGACCTCCGGCGACGTACCCAAGTGGTTAAGGGGGAGGTCTGCAAAACCTCTATTCAGCGGTTCGAATCCGCTCGTCGCCTCCATGGGAACAGGAACGAAGGCCGGCCGGAAGGCCGGCTTTCGTCGTACGGGGGAGCGTTCCGATGCCGTTCGATCCGGTCCTCATCGCCGCGGTCCGCGTGGAGCGGGCACGGCGCGCCGATGTCGAGCCGAGCGCCGGCCCGCACGATCTCTTCACGGTGGCGACGATCGCCGCGCTGCTCGAGGGGCGCTTCGACGGGGACCTGACCATGGGTGAGCTGCTCACGCACGGGGATCTCGGGGTCGGCACGCTCAACGGCCTGGACGGGGAGATGCTCGTGCTCGACGGGGTCGCCTGGCAGGGGCGGGTGGACGGGTCGCTCCGGCGCATCACGCCGGACGAGCGCACGCCGTTCGCCTGCGTCGTCCCGTTCGCGGCGGACGGCGCGTTCGCGGTCGCGGCCCCGGCCGACGGCACCCTCGACCTCGACGCACTGCAGGACGCGATCGACGCGCGCCTGCCGGATCCCGCCGGGCTGTGGGCGCTGCGCATCGAGGCGGAGGTGGCCTGCTGGACGGTCCGGAGCATCGCGAAGCAGTCGCCGCCGTACCGCTCGCTCGCGGAGGTGGCCGCGGACGAGCGCGTCACCGAGCTCCCGGCAGGTCGCGCGACCCTCGTCGGGTTCCGCGCTCCCGATGCCTTCGGCGGTGTCGGTGTCGCGGGGTACCACCTGCACGGCGCCGATGCGGCGCGCGCGATGGGTGGCCACGTCCTCGCGCTCGCCCTGCGGTCCGCGACCGTCGCGTACGACCGGGTGGATACGGTCCACGTCGAGCTCCCGCCCGGCGTGGACCCCGCGCTTCGCGCCCTTGCCCCGGACGCCGCCGCGCGCATCCGCGCGGCGGAGCATGGCGTCCCGGGCGCGCGGGGCTGAGCCTGGCGCGTCCGGGACGAAGGTCGCGTGCGGAGCGGGGCTAGACTCGTGGCCGGGCCACGCCCGGCCGGAGTGGCGGAACGGCAGACGCAGCGGTCTTAAACACCGCGGCCCGCAAGGGCGTCAGGGTTCGAATCCCTGCTCCGGCACCATCCGCCGCCCCGGGGGGCCACCCCATCAGCCGACGGGTGCGACCGCCTCGACCGGGACGGAGATCGAGACCGGCACGCCGTCCGGGTAGAGCGTGGCGGCCATGCTGATGACCGGATCGGGACCGGCGTTCCACGCCTCGTGCTCCATGCCGGGCGTCTCCACGATCCAGTCGCCGCCGGACAACTCGAACGTCTCCCCGTCGCCGAACGTCTGTGTCGTCCCGTCCTTCCGCGTGAGCTCCACGGACCCGGTGTGCACGTGATAGCCCTGCGTACCCGAGACCACGTAGACGATCTGCGTGCCCGCGTGCGTGTGGGGCGCAGCCGCGGTGTCGGCCGGCAGCACGACCTCCCAGAGGCCGAGGCGCAGGCCCGGCGCCGTGTCCGGCAGAGCGCTGCCGAAGGCCGCCCGGCTGATGCCGACCGGATCGGGCGTGGTCTCCGCGTTCCGTCCGGTCGCGGCTCCCGCGGCGCCCGAGCGGGCCGCGGCGAGGACGGTGCCGGGGAGCGCCGCGGCGAGGACGGCCGCGGCACCCGCCGCACCGCCCGCCTGGAGGAGAGAGCGCCGGCTGAGCCCGGGGCGCGGGGTGATGGGGGACGACATCCTGGGGGACCTCCGCTGCGATGGACGCGTATCGCACCTGCGATGCGCCTTCCCTCCAGTATGCCGCGCCCGCGGGCCGTCCTCGCGCGATGCGCACGACGCGCGTGCAGGCGGAGCGCGACGGGCGCTGGTATGCTCCGCAATCCCTTTCGGCTCCGACGCACGGACAGGCCGGTCTCCCGACCGCGGCGAGCGGGGCGGATCCCAGTGGAAGGAGAGATGCGCGTATGCGCCGATACGAGCTCATGCTCGTGATCCGTCCGGACGTCCCGGACGACCGCGTCCAGGCGATCCTCGATCGCACCACCCGCAGCATCGCCGCCTCGGACGGCCAGGTCGTGAAGGTGAGCCCCTGGGGCCGCCGCCGCCTCGCCTACCCGATCGGGCAGTACCGCGAGGGCAGCTACCACATCGGCCTCTTCGATGCGCCCCCGGCGGCGATCGTGGAGCTCGAGCGCAGCCTCGGCATCACCGAGGAAGTGATGCGCCAGCTCGTGACGCACGTGGAGCGTCCCGCCACGGCCCGCCGCGCCGAGGCCGCGGAGGACACGATCGCCCCGCCGCCGCCGGACGATGAGCCGGCGCCCGATGGCGAGTTCATCGACGAATCCGAGAGCGAAGCGGCACCCGCCGCGATCGACTGACAGGGAGGTCCGGCGATGGCGTCCTTGTGCAAGATCAGCATCATCGGTCGGCTCGGAGCCGACCCGGAGATGCGATACACCCCGAACGGGCGGCCGGTGACCGAGCTGCGCGTGGCGGTGAACCAGAGCACGCGCAGCGCGTCCGGGGAATGGACCGAGGCGACCGACTGGTTCCGGGTGAGCGTCTGGGGCGACCGCGCCGAGCGTGTCGCCGAGCAGCTGCGCAAGGGCAGCAGCGTCTTCGTCGAGGGCCGCTTCCGGACCCGCGAGTACGAGGCACGCGAGGGCGGCAAGCGGATCTCCCTGGAGATCTCCGCCGACAGCGTCGTGAACCTCGACCCGCGCGTGCGCGACGAGGAGGGCGGCGGCTACCCGGCCGCACGTCCCGCCGCGGGCGCCCCGCGAACGGACCGCCCGGCGCCCCCGCCGGCCGGCGACGACTTCGACGACCTCCCGTTCTGATCCCCCCGACCACCACCGACTGACGAAGGGAACCGACCGATGCCCGCTCCCTCCCGCTCGCGCAAGCGCGACGACATGTACCGCGACCGCCGCCGCCGGAAGGTCTGTGCCTTCTGCGCGGACAAGTCGCCGCAGATCGACTACAAGGAGGTCAACCGCCTCCGTCGCTACCTCTCCGAGCGCGCGAAGATCGAGCCGCGCCGGAAGACCGGGACGTGCGCCCAGCACCAGCGCGAGCTCTCCATCGCGCTGAAGCGCGCCCGGATCGTCGCGCTCCTGCCGTACGCGCCGCAGCACCTCCGCCCCTGAGGGACCGCCGCGGCCCGGCCGCCCGGATGGCGCCTCCCCGGTGACGGGCGAGGCGCCATCGTCCTGTCGCGCGGGCGCATGCGCGGGCTATACTCCCGCGCATGCCGACGAAGACCCCCGCCCCCGCGTCCACCGCCGCCCCCCGGAAGCATCC
>JBJTJV010000213.1:0-6440 GCA_046352645.1 Chloroflexota bacterium
AGCTCGGGCAGCCCGTCGCCGGAGCAGTCGAAGGCGGCCACGCCGCCGCCGACGAAGTACTCCCATTCCCCGTCGTAGACGTGGCGGACGCCCGCGCTCCGCGTCACCTCGGCGAAGCGCGGCACGACCGGCTCGGCGTCCGACGCTGCCGCCGCGCCGACCGGGGGCACCGCGGGGACCGCGACGAGGGTCGCGAGGAGGCCGGCCGCCACGACCTGCCGGATCGGCCCGCGGCGCATCCGCGTCGCCCCGTTCAGCCGACGATCGTGTGGCTCTGCTCCCGGAGGAACTGCGCCACGTAGTGCGGCCCGAGCGCGGACTTGCCCGTGGAGCCGGAGCCCTTCCAGCCGCCGAACGGCTGGATGCCGGGCCAGGCGCCGGTCGTCGCGCCGGCGCGCCGGTTCACGTAGAGGACGCCCGCCTCGACGCCGTCGAGGAAGGTCTCCACCTCCGCCGCGTCGCCCGTGTAGATGCCCGCGGTCAGACCGAGCTCGCTCGCGTTCGCGCGGGCGAGCGCCTCCGCGAGGGAATCGACGGGGGCGACCGCGAGGAAGGGGAGGAAGAGCTCCTCCGCGAAGAGGCGATGCTCCGGGGGCAGGCCGGCGACGACGGTCGGCCGCACGTACGCGCCGTGCGCGCCGATGCCGTCCGTCCAGCGCTCGCCCCCCGTCACGACGCGCCCGTCGCGCCGCGCGTCCGCGACGGCGGCCGTGAAGCGCTCCGCGGCCCGCCCGTCGATCACCGGCCCGAGGAACGTGGCCCGTTCGGCGGGATCGCCGATCGTCAGCGCCGCGGCCCGCTCGGCGATCCGCGCGACGAGCGCGTCGTGGACGCGTCGCTCCACGTAGACGCGGCTGTTCGCCGAGCACTTCTGGCCGCCGAAGCCGAAAGCCGAGCGCACGATCCCCTCCGCGGCCATGTCGAGGTCCGCGCTGCCCATGACGATCGCGGGGTTCTTGCCGCCCATCTCCACGATGCACGGACGCGGCCAGCGCCGCGCGAAGCCCCGGAAGAGGTCCATCCCCACGGCGTAGGACCCGGTGAAGACGACGCCGTCGATCCCCGGATGCGCGGTGAGCGCCGCCCCGACCGTCTCGCCGGGACCGAGCACGAGGTGGAAGACCCCGTGCGGCAGCCCGGCGTCGCGCAGGACGCGCGCGAGCAGGACGGCGCTCCAGGTGCCCTGGCGGGAGGGCTTGAGGACCACGGTGTTCCCGGCCATGAGCGCCGCCGCGACGGGGCCCGCGGAGAGCGCCAGCGGGACGTTGAAGGGGCTGATGACGGCGAAGACGCCGTGCGGGCGGAGGACCGAGCGCGTGCGCGTCGCCGCGTCGCCGAGGTTCCCCATCGGGCGCACGTACCAGCGGTTCTCCTCGGCGATCGCCGCGTAGTACCGGATGAGGTCCGCCGCCTCCTCGGTCTCGCCGAGCGCCTCGATGCGGTTCTTGCCCACCTCGAGCGACATCGCGGCGGAGATGGGCATGAGCCGCTCGGAGATCGCCTCCGCCGCGCGCCGCAGGATCGCCACCCGCTCCGGCCAGCCCAGCGCGGCCCATGCGGGCTGCGCCGCGCGCGCTGCCGCGACCGCGTCCGCGACGTCATCCGGCGTGCCGCGCGCGAAGCGGCCGAGCACGATCCGGTCGTCCGCGGGTGCCCGCATCTCGTCCCAGCCCGCGCCCGCGCGCTCCGACCCCGCGACCCACTGGAGGTGCGTGGCACCGAGGTCCGCACGCACCTCGGCGAGCGCCGCCTCGAAGCCTGCGTGGAGGTCCTCGTTGTCCGCGCGGAGCGTCGCGTAGGTGATCTTCGGGCGCGGTGCGCCGGACGGGCCGGACATGCGGCGTCCCCTTTGGCTGCGTCGGATGTGCGCGGCCGTGCGGCCGCCGCCGATGCGCCCGAGTCTACCCCGTCGCGTCAGCCGCCCTGCTGGCCGCGGAAGCAGTCGGAGCAGTAGACCGGCTTGTCCATCCGCGGCTTGAAGGGGACCTGGGCGGCGTTGCCGCAGCCGGAGCAGATCACCGCGAAGTACTCGCGCGTCTGGCGGTAGTCGCCGCGCTCGTACCCGCGGGGTCCGCCGATCTCGCGCATCTCGTACGGGGCCGAGCCCTCGCGCTGCGTCCGGCGCGACGCGCGGCAGGTGGTGCAGCGCTTGGGATCGGACGAGAACCCCTTCTCCGCGTAGAACTGCTGGTCGGCAGCGGAATGCATGAAGGAGACGCCGCAGTCGACGCAGGTGAGGGTTCGATCGACGTAGGACATCGCGGTGGACCTCCGATGAGCAGCCGGGACCGGGCAGGCGCCGCGCGTCCGGGGAGGAGGCCGGGGACCGGGATGCGGGGCCACGGTCCGCACTCGGATCTCCCGGCCTGCCGGGTGGGACCCCGATCGGAACGTGCGCCGGAACGTACCCAAAGGGTACCACCGACGTTCCGACGACGACGTCCCCGGCCCCTCCTTCCGCACGGCCCGCGCCACGCCCGTGGCACGATAGGCCCGACGATGCCCACCCCTTCCATGCGATGAGCGGCAGACCCGCCCGCACCCTCCGGCGGCCGCGTCCGTGACCCTCGCGGGGCCCGTGCTCGCGCTCCTCTCCGCGCTCATCTGGGGTGCCGGCGACTTCCTCGGCGGGCTCGCGACGAGGACCGCGAGCAGCTGTGCGCGGCGCGTCGCGACGCAGCTGACCGGGCTCACCCTCGCCCTGCTCTGCCGGCTCCTCGTCGTGGAGCCGGTGCCCGGTCCGGCGGGGATCGCGTGGGGGCTCGCCGCCGGCGCGAGCGGTCTCGTGGGCGTGGCCACGCTCTACCGGGCGCTCGCCCGCGGCACGATGGGGCTCGTGGCGCCGCTCACCGGGCTCGTCGCCGCGGCCCTCCCGGCCCTCCTGGGCCTTGCCTGGGGGGACCCGCTCACGCCCCTGCTCGGCGCGGGGATCGTGGCCGCGCTCGCGGCGATCGTGGCGATCTCCCTCCCCGACCGGGTGCCGGCCGGACGCACCGCCCCGCCGCTCCGACGCGCGGACCTCGCGCTCGTCGTCGTCTCCGGCCTCGGCTTCTCGGGCTTCTATCTCGGCATCGACCGGGCGCACGCCGAGGGCCTCGGCGCCGTCTCCACGCTCGTCGCCCTCCGCTGCGCGTCGGCGGCGCTCGTCCTCGGCGCGATCGTCGTCCTGCGCGGCGTCCGGCGCACGGCGCCCTTCCGCGGGGTCCCGCGCGCCGTCCTCCCGATCGTCCTGCTTGGCGGGCTCGCGGACACGGGCGGGAACCTGGTCTACGTGCTCGCGAACGCCGTGGGCACGCTCTCCACGACCGTCGTGCTCGGCTCGCTCTACCCCGCGAGCACGGCGATCCTCGCCGCGATCGTGCTCCGCGAGCGGCTGACGGCGGCACGCATCGTCGGCGTCGTGCTCGCGCTCGTGGCCGCCGCCTGCATCGGCCTCGGCGCGCTCGGCGCCTGACCGCGCGGCCCCCCGTCCGGCGGCGGGGCGCGTGCGAAGAGTGCGCATGAGCACGCCCGACCCCGCCGGACCCGTCGTCGCCTGGTTCCGCCGCGACCTTCGCCTCCACGACCACCCTGCGCTCGCCGAGGCCGCCCGGCGGGGCACCGCGGTCGTGCCCCTCTTCGTGCTCGACCCGCGCTTCCTCGACGGTCCGCGCGCGTCGGCGTCCCGGCGCTGGTTCCTCCTCGGGTCGCTCGCCGCGCTCGACGCGGACCTCCGCGCGCGCGGCAGCGGCCTCGTGGTCCGGATGGGCCGACCGGAGGACGTGGTGCCCGCGGTCGCCGCGGAGGCGGGCGCCGGGAGCGTGCTCGCGACGCGCGACGTCACGCCCTTCGCGCGGCGCCGTGACCGGGCGGTCGCGGCGGCCCTCGCGGCGGACGGGCGCTCCCTTCATCTGCGCCGCGGCCTCCTCCTCGTGGAGCCCGAGGACGTCCCCGGCACGTCCGGCGTGGGCTACACCGTCTTCACGCCGTTCTGGCGCGCCACGCAGAAGGTCACGCGACGGCCGCTCGCCACCCTCCCGGAGCGCCTGCCGGCCCTCCCGCCCATCGCGAGCGATCCGCTCCCCGCGGCCGGGACCGCGCCCGCCGCCGACCTGCCCGAGCCCGGCGAGACCGCGGCCCGCGGCCGCCTCGCGCGCTGGGTCGCGGGCGGGCTCGGTGCCTACGGCGAGCGCCGCAACGATCTCGCCGGGTCGTCCACCTCGCGGCTCGGCGCGGACCTCCACCTCGGCCTCCTCTCGCCCCTGGAGATCGAGGCGGCCTGCGATGCCGCGGGCAGCGCCGAGCAGTACACCCGCCAGCTCGCCTGGCGCGAGTTCTACCACCACCTCCTGTGGCATCGGCCCGAGCTCGCCTGGGACCCGTTCCAGCCGCGTTTCGCGGACGTCTTCCGGCCGCTCGCGGCGGACCCCGACGGTGCAGCCGCCTGGATGGCGGGCCGGACGGGGATCCCCGCGGTGGACGCCGGGATGCGCCAGCTCGCCGCCACCGGCTGGATGCCGAACCGCGCCCGGATGGTCGTCGCGAGCTTCCTCACCCGTCACCTGCTCCTCGACTGGCGCATCGGCGAGGCGCACTTCGCGCGCCTGCTCATCGATGGCGACCTCGCGAACAACGTGGGCGGCTGGCAGTGGACGGCCGGGGTCGGCACGGACGCGCAGCCGTGGTTCCGGATCTTCAACCCCGTCCTCCAGGGCGAGCGCTTCGACGCCGACGGGACGTGGGTGCGGACATGGATCCCCGAGCTCGCGCAGGTCCCCGCGAGCGCCATCCACCAGCCCTGGACGCTCGCCGCGGGCGAGCTCCGCCGGCTCGGGGCGGACGCCTACCCCGCGCCGATCGTGGACCTCGCGGAGGCACGCACGCGCGCGCTCGCCGCGTTCTCCGCCGCCTCCGGCAGCTAGAGGACCGCCCGCCACGCGGTCCGGCGGACCGCGACGAGCACCACGAGCGCCGCGACCACGAGGACGCACGCCGCCGCGATCGCCGCGTCGGTGGAGCCCTGGAGCTCGACGTAGACGAGGAGCGGCAGCGTCTGCGTCCGTCCCGGCAGGCTGCCCGCGAACATCATCGTGGCGCCGAACTCCCCGAGCGCGCGCGCCCACGCGAGGAGGATCCCGGCCGCGACCGCCGGCGCGGCGACCGGCAGGCTGACGTGGCGCGCGACCGCGAGCGGCCCCGCGCCGTCGATCGCGGCCGCCTCCTCGAGCTCCGCGGCGACGCCCGCGAGCCCCGCCCGCGTCGCGCGCACGAAGAAGGGGAGCGCCACGAAGACCTGCGCGAGGACGACCGCGAACGTCGTGAACGGGATCGCCACCCCTGCCACCTCGAGGACGGGGCCCGCGACGCCGTTCCGCCCCCAGGCGAGGAGGAGCGCGAGCCCCGCCACCGATGGCGGCAGGACGATCGGCAGGTCCACGAGCGTCTCCACGAGCGCCTTGCCCGGGAAGGTGCTGCGGGCGAGGATCCAGGCGAGCGGCGCACCGAGGACGAGGACGATGGGGAGCGAGATCGCCGTCGTCGCGAGGCTGAGCGCCAGGGCGAGCGCGATCGGTCCGGCGTCCGCGCCCGCGAGCCCGCCGCCCGCGAGCCCGCGCCAGAGGAGGGCCGCGACGGGCAGGCCGAGGAGGAGGACTGCGAGCCCGGCGGGCAGCGCGAGGAGGGAGCGCCCGGTGCGGGCCGTGCCCCGGCTCATGGCCGCGGGGGCGGCAGGAAGCCGGCGTCGGCAAGGACTGCCTGCCCCTCGGGTCCGGCGAGGAACGCGAGGAGCTCGCCCGCGAGCGCGGGCTGGGCGGCGCCTGCGGGCACGACCGCCGCGTACTCAGTGACGACGTTCAGCGCATCCGGGATCGGCACGGCTGCGAGCGCCGGATCGGCGGCGATGTCCGTGGCGTAGACGATCGCGGCGTCGGCCTCGCCCAGCCCGACCCGGGCCAGCGCCGTCCGCACGTTGTCCTCCAGGGAGACGGTGTTCGCGGCCACCGCGGCAGACCAGGCCGCAGGATCCGGCTGCGTCGCTGCGACGGCGTCGAGCAGCTGAGCCGTGTAGCGCGCGACCGGGACGGACGGCGCGGCCCCGACGATCCGGAGGCCGGGCCGGGCGAGGTCGGCGATCTCCGCGATGCCGGCCGGGTCGCCCGCGCGCACGGCCAGCGCGAGAGTGTTCCCTGCGAAGCCCCGCGGACCCCCGCGGGTCAGGCACGCGTCGGCGAGCACCTGCGGGTCCGCCCGGTCCGCCGCCGCGAAGAGGTCGGCCGGCGCGCCCGCCTCGATGCGCGCGCGGAGCGCGCCCGATCCGTCGTACGTGGCGATGAGCGCGGAGCCCGGGTGGCGCGCCGCCCATGGCTCCGCGAGCGCGGGGATGACGTCCCGGAGCGAGGCCGCCGCGAGCACGACGAGGTCGGGCGCGTCTTGACCACCGCCCTTACCGTCCGCGTCGCGGC